>CANFKQ010000080.1 GCA_947447405.1 Comamonadaceae bacterium
ATCCTTTTAAAGCCTTGGGCAAACCGAACCTGTTTTTTGGCGTGACCGCCGGCAACATGGATTCGATGATCAACCGCTACACGGCGGACCGCAAAATTCGCAGCGACGACGCCTACACCCCAGGTGACATTGGCGGCAAACGTCCCGACCGTGCCGCGCTGGTGTACAGCCAACGCTGCAAAGAGGCCTATAACGACGTGCCCATTGTGTTGGGCGGCATCGAAGGCTCATTGCGCCGTATTGCGCATTACGACTATTGGTCAGACAAAGTCCGTCGCTCGATCGTTGTGGACAGCAAATGCGATTTGTTGCTGTACGGCAATGCGGAACGTGCGATTGTGGAAATTGCGCACCGCTTGGCTGCCAAAGAGCCGGTGCAAGACATCACCGATGTGCGTGGTACTGCTTTTGTGCGCCGCGAAACGCCCGAAGGTTGGTTTGAGATTGATTCGTCCAGCATCGACGTGCCGGGCAGGGTAGAGGCACACGTCAACCCGTATTTGATGGTGAGCGAGCAAGCCAAAGCCCAAGGCGAAACCTGCGCGCGTGAAGACGAGGCCAATGCGGTGGCGGATGCCGCCAACGCGCAAGCAGGTGCAAAAGTCGATGCAGGTTTCACCGTGTCGCCACTGAACTTTGTTCCAAATCCGAACTTGCCCCCATTGCAAGGCAACGGCAAGCTCAAAGTGCCACCGCGTGAGCGCAGTGTGATTCGCTTGCCTGCGTTTGAGCAAGTCAAATCAGACCCCATCCTCTATGCCCACGCCAACCGTGTGCTGCATTTAGAAACCAACCCAGGCAATGCCCGCGCCTTGGTGCAAGCCCACGGCGAAGGCCACACCGCACGCGATGTGTGGGTCAACCCACCGCCCATCCCGCTGACTACAGCGGAGATGGACCATGTGTTTGACTTGCCTTACGCACGCAGTCCACACCCTACTTATGCGGATGAGAACGGTAGCCACGACGGCGCGACCAAAATCCCTGCGTGGGAGATGATTCGCTTCAGCGTCAACATCATGCGCGGCTGCTTTGGAGGCTGCACGTTTTGCTCCATCACCGAGCACGAAGGCCGCATCATTCAAAGCCGCAGCGAAGAATCGGTGATTCGCGAAATCGAAGACATCCGTGACAAAGTGTCTGGTTTCACAGGCGTCATTTCAGACCTCGGAGGCCCCACGGCCAATATGTACCGCTTGGGTTGCAAGAGCCCCGAGATTGAAGCCGCCTGCCGCAAACCCAGCTGTGTTTACCCCGGCATTTGCCAAAACTTGGGTACCAACCACACGCCGCTCATCAACATTTACCGACGTGCGCGTGCGCTCAAAGGCGTGAAGAAAATTTTGATTGGCTCGGGCCTGCGCTACGACCTGGCCGTGAAGTCGCCCGAGTACGTGAAAGAACTGGTGCAGCACCATGTGGGCGGCTACCTCAAGATCGCGCCTGAGCACACCGAAGGTGGTCCGCTGTCGAAGATGATGAAGCCTGGCATCGGTACTTATGACCGCTTCAAAACCATGTTCGACAAGTTCAGCGAAGAAGTGGGCAAGAAGCAATTCCTCGTACCTTACTTCATCGCCGCGCACCCCGGCACCAGCGACGAAGACATGATGAACTTGGCCCTGTGGCTCAAGCGCAATGGCTTCAGAGCTGACCAAGTACAAACTTTCTATCCCAGCCCCATGGCTACTGCCACGGCCATGTATCACTCAGGCCGAAACCCATTGGGCCGCATCACGCGCAGCAGCGAAACGGTTGATGTGGTGCGCGGCGAACGTCGCCGTCGCTTGCACAAAGCCTTCTTGCGCTACCACGATGCCAACAACTGGCCTTTGTTGCGCGACGCTTTGAAGGCGATGGGCCGTGCCGACCTGATTGGCAATGGCAAGCAGCATTTGATTCCGACCTTCCAGCCCTTGACGGATGGTGGTTACACCAGTGCGCGTCGTAAAAACAGCACGGTGACGCCTAAGACGTCAATGCGCAACGAACCCACCAAAGGTCGTGTGCTCACACAGCACACGGGTTTGCCACCCCGCGTCAATGGCGCAGGCAAACCCAGCGCCAACGCTGCCAAGCGCAAACCCAACCGTTGATGCGAGAGATCTGAGCGAGAACCGCTCAGATAAGTTTGTTTAGCGGCTACGTGACTTCATGGCTCGCTCGACCTCGCGTTTGCCTTCGCGGTCTTTGATGGTGTCGCGCTTGTCGTGCTCAGCCTTGCCTTTGGCCAGCGCAATTTCGCATTTGATCTTGCCGTTCTTCCAATGCAGGTTGATGGGCACCAGCGTGTGACCTTTTTGTTCGACCTTAGCAATCAAACGTTTGATCTCGTCCTTTTTCAGCAGTAGTTTCTTGGTACGTACGTTGTCTGGATTGACATGGCTTGATGCTGTATGTAGCGGGTTGATTTGGCAGCCAATCAAAAACAGTTCGCCATTACGCACCACCACGTAGCCGTCGGTGAGCTGTACCTTGCCTTCACGGGCAGATTTAACTTCCCAGCCTTCCAGCACCATGCCTGCCTCGAACTTTTCCTCGAAGAAGTAGTTGTACGCCGCCTTTTTGTTGTCAGCGATGCGCGATTGAGTTGCAGGTTTTTTGGTAGCCATTTAATGAATGTGGGGACGGTAGAGCTTCTTACAATGTGGACCATTCTATGAAAACCGTACACAAGTCCGTTTTGATCTGGTTCAGCGCTGAAGAAATGTTTGCGTTGGTTACCGATGTGGCTCGATATCCTGAGTTTTTGCCTTGGTGCGACCGAGCGGGCGTGGTCGAAACGCATACCGATGGTGCCACCGCGCAAGTGGGTATGAGCTTTGGGGGCTTTCATAAAAGCTTCACCACGCGTAACGTTCACATCGAAGGTCGCCAAGTCAAGCTAGAGCTTGTGGATGGTCCTTTCAAGCACCTCGATGGCACTTGGGACTTTCACCCGCTTTCTGACCCAAACACCCAAGAGCCTCAACGCGCTTGCCGCATTGAGCTGACTTTGAACTACGCGTTTGAGAGCATGTTTGGCTCTTTAGTGGGCCCCGTGTTCGACAAAATTGCTGCCACCTTGGTGGATGCCTTTGTCAAGCGCGCAGAGCAGGTGTACGTCGCATGAGCATCAGTGGCGCCCCCGTCAACATCACTGTGATGTATTCGCCTGCCCCTCGGGTGGTGCACGAGCGCGTGTTGCCACTCAGCTCGGGCGTGACGGTGATGCAAGCTTTGCAGCAAAGCGGCTTGTTGGCCCAATGCCCAGAGATTGACCTGAGCCAGTCCGAAGCCTTCACCGTTTGTATTTGGGGCAAGAAGACAAGCCCCGACCACGTGCTGCGCGATTTAGACCGCATCGAAATTTGTCGCCCACTCACTGTCGACCCGAAAGTCGCGCGACGTGAGCGTTTCCAAAAACAAGGATCCAACCGCGCGGGCTTGTTTTCTAAACGCCGTGAGGGCGCTAAACCCGGCTACTAACCCAGCGACTCAACCTGCGCCTAAATCGGGCCTCACTTATGACATCAAACCTTTGGCCAACTTCTGGCTATTCACTACTGGCCCACAACGACACTGGCCATTTGGTGGTTTCGGACGACTTTTTACGTTTTCTCTTAGAACGTCCTGAGCTAGCCCCGATTGCCACCTCATGCGCTGCCGAAGTGGCTTTGCACCACAGCTTGGTCGAGCAACCGCGCCGTGAAGTGACTGCGCAAGAGCTGTCTGAGTTGCAAGACAAAGATGCGACTGACAACTACGCCGTTTGGTTGCGCTTTCGCCAACGCATCACCACGCTGCCCACCCTAGAGGCCAGCTACCTCGCCTTATTCAAAGGCGAGGGCGTAGACGTGCCGCCGTTGTTGGTGCAACACATCACACACATTTTGCTGCGTCATGTGTTGGGGGACGTACCTACGGCTATGCAAGCGCGTGCGGCCGAGATGTTGATGCATACCCAAAAAATCACCGTGCTCGAAGACGGCTCAGTGATGGCGGCAGATGATGAAACGGTGGAGCGTCACGCGACACAAAGTGGCTTTGGCTCGATTGGTGAACTGCTCAAGCAAGGCGGCATCAAACTGCGTAGCGTGGACTTGGATGTGCTCAACGATGATAACCAAGACGCGTATTGGCCCCGTAGCGAGAGCTTTGACTGGGTGGTGAGTCTGAACCGCGGTCAGCCAGCGTTGAACGCGCTGTGCGAGGTGATGGCCAAGTGGGTGCAGCACTTCTTGGGTGTGCAGGTGCGCATTCAAACCGAGCGCGAAATCAACGACGACCACTGGGTGTGGCACGTGGGCCTAGATGCCCAAGCCAGCGGCGTGTTGAACGACCTTTACCAAGGCAAAGAGGTCGATGCAGAACGCATGGAGCGCTTGCTGTGTTTGTTCAAGTTGGAGTTTGTGGAGCCCAACGACATGCTGGCCGAGGTGCGTGGCAAGCCGGTGTACTTGGCGATGGCGGTGGATGCCAACCAACGCTTGAAACTCAAGCCGCAAAACTTGCTGTTGAATTTGCCGCTGGCCAAGCGCTCTTAAAACGGCTTGTTTCTTATCGGTTTATCTTTTGATAGCGCGAATGCGCTCAATCTCGGCCCAAGCACTGGCCAATTCAAACTGCGCACCAATCAGCTCGTTGCGTGCTGCGCGGTATACGCGTTGTGCGTCCATCACATCAAGAAAGTTTTTCTCACCTGCTTTGTAGGCGACTTCGGCAATGCGCAAGGCATCGGCTGCGTGACGAACAATTCCGCCTTCTAGGGCTATGACTTGTGCGTTGGCAATGTCATATTGCTGATACGAGGCTTCTAGCGATTGCACCAACGATTGCTCTTGATAGGCCAGCTCGTTGTCCGACTGCGAGAGCTTGGCCACCGCTTCGCCCACAGGGCCACCGCGCCAGTCCCAAATAGGCATGCTCATAGCAATGCCTACGCGCTTGCTGCGCCATTCAGGATCTAGGTCTTGGTCTGCACGCAGGGCAAATTTAGGAAAGCGGAGAGCTTTTTCTTCGCTCAGCTTGCGGTCAAATTGTTGACGCTGTGCACGTGTGCGTTGCAACTCGGGGTTGTTCTTCATCACCTCGTCACGTACTTCTACCAATGGCGTGGGTGGACTAAAGACATGGGGCTGCTCTGGCACTTCAAAGTTTTCGGGCAGCTGAATGCCGACCAAAGCACGCAAAGCACCTCGGGCTTGGTGCACGCGCAGCACAGAAGACTCGTGCATTTTTTGCGCGTTCAGTAATTCGGCGTTGGCTTTGACAAGTTCAAACTTGGATTTCTCACCGGTTTGCACCTGCAAAGTGATCCGTTTGTGTATGCCTTCCATCAGCAAGACGTCCTCTTTGACCGCACGGTTTTCGGCCACGCGGCGCACGAGGTCGTAATAGCGCAAGCGCAGTTGCGCCAACATGTCAGACGTGAACGCACGCTCATCAGCTTGCGCCGCGTTGTAGCCTGCAATTGCGCCATCTACTCGTGGGAAGCGGTGCCATGGCATGTCCAAGTCTTGGGTGATGCTGATGGTTTTTAAGTTGCCATTAGGCTGTTGCATATCAACGCGAGGTTTGCGTGTGCCATTCATCACCTCAATCTGAGGATTAGGCACCGTACGCGCCGTATCTACTGCCGCCGCTGCCGCCGCTGTGGCACTTGCAGCGCCACGTAGGGCAGGGCTTTGGATGAACATCATCTCTTCGAGTTCAGGCAGACTTAGTTTTTGTGCGGTTTGGGCCCAGGTGCAGGAGGCAGCAGCCAAGCTCAGCAAGGCAATGGCAATAGTCTTTGTGGTCAGGCGTGGCAAACGGGTCACCTCAATTGGTGTGTGTGAAAGGGCGGATGCATTGTCGTTCACCGAATTTTGCCTGAGCTGTGTGAAGATATGTAATCTGTGGTGCGCTGTATACAAGCGGCTTTGTGAGGCTACGTACAATGCTGTTTTTGGAGCTATCAACATGCGCCTACTTGGCAAAGCCCTCACTTTTGATGACGTTCTGCTCGTCCCCGCGTTCTCCCAAGTCCTGCCCAAGGACACGTCTCTCGCGACCCAATTTACCCGCAACATTCGCCTGAACTTGCCCTTGGTTTCTGCAGCCATGGACACCGTCACCGAAGCGCGCTTGGCCATTGCCATTGCGCAAGAGGGTGGCATAGGCATCGTGCACAAGAATCTCACCGCCCAAGAGCAAGCCGCTCAAGTGGCCAAGGTCAAGCGCTATGAGTCTGGCGTGTTGCGCGACCCCGTGGTCATCACCCCCGAAACGACTGTGCGCCAAGTCATGGCGCTGAGCGATGAGCTGGGTGTGTCTGGCTTTCCGGTTTGCGACGGCGGCAAAGTTGTGGGCATCGTCACTGGTCGAGATTTGCGCTTTGAGACCCGCTACGATCAGAAGGTCAGCGAAATCATGACCCCGCGTGAGCGCTTGGTCACGGTGCCTGAAGGCACAACGCCCGAACAAGCCAAGCTCCTCCTCAACAAACACAAACTCGAACGCCTGTTGGTGATCAACGACGCCTTTGAGCTCAAAGGCCTGATCACCGTCAAAGACATCACTAAGCAACTCAACTTTCCTAATGCAGCACGTGATGCCGCAGGCAAACTGCGCGTGGGTGCTGCCGTGGGTGTGGGCGAGGGCACGGAAGAGCGTGTCGAAGCGCTTGCCCGCGCCGGTGTGGATGCCATCGTGGTGGATACCGCACACGGTCACAGCAAAGGCGTGATCGACCGCGTGCGTTGGGTCAAACAAAACTACCCGCACATCGAAGTCATTGGCGGCAATATTGCCACGGGCGCAGCGGCTTTGGCCTTGGTCGAAGCGGGTGCCGATGGCGTCAAAGTGGGCATTGGCCCAGGCTCTATCTGTACCACCCGCATCGTGGCGGGCGTGGGCGTGCCACAAATCATGGCGGTGGATAGCGTGGCCACAGCGCTCAAAGGCACAGGCGTGCCGCTGATCGCTGACGGCGGCATTCGCTATAGCGGCGACATCGCCAAGGCCATTGCAGCCGGCGCAGGTACGGTGATGATGGGCGGCATGTTTGCAGGTACCGAAGAGGCGCCCGGTGAAATCGTGTTGTTCCAAGGCCGCAGCTACAAGAGCTATCGCGGCATGGGCTCCATCGGTGCCATGCAGCAAGGCAGTGCAGACCGCTATTTTCAAGAGTCCAGTACCGGCAATCCCAATGCCGACAAATTAGTGCCCGAGGGCATTGAGGGCCGCGTGCCCTACAAAGGCTCCGTGGTTTCCATCATTTACCAAATGGCGGGCGGCTTGCGAGCCAGCATGGGCTACTGCGGTTGTGCCACCATTGAGGCAATGCATGAAGAGTCACAGTTTGTGGAAATCACGGCTGCGGGCATCCGCGAAAGCCATGTCCATGACGTTCAAATCACCAAAGAAGCGCCCAATTACCGCGCTGAATAATCTTTAAGTGTTCGACATGAAGCCACCCTTCGGGGTGGCTTTGTTTTTTTGAGACAATACAAGGCTAGGCCATTTGAAGGCCCTTTTTTATTTATGTCGCACCAAAAAATCCTCATCCTCGATTTCGGCTCTCAAGTTACCCAACTCATCGCCCGCCGCGTGCGCGAGGCCCATGTGTTTTGTGAAGTTCATCCTTGCGACGTGACCAGCGACTGGGTGCGTGACTACGCCAAAGACGGCAACCTCAAAGGCATAATCCTCTCTGGTAGCCACGCCAGCGTGTACGAGGTAGATGACCGCGCGCCTGACGCCGTGTTTGAAATGGGCGTGCCTGTGCTGGGCATTTGCTACGGCATGCAAACCATGGCCACCCAACTGGGTGGCAAGGTAGAGGCAGGTACCACTCGCGAGTTTGGTTATGCCGAAGTGCGAGCCCATGGCCACACCGAATTGCTCAAAGGCATTGAAGACTTCAACACCCCTGAAGGCCACGGTATGTTGAAAGTGTGGATGAGCCATGGCGACAAAGTCACTCAGCTCCCGGACGGTTTCAAGGTCATGGCATCGACGCCGGCTTGTCCTATTGCAGGCATGGCCGACGAAGCACGTAAGTTTTACGCGGTGCAGTTCCACCCCGAAGTCACACACACGGTGCAAGGCCAAGCCTTGCTGAACCGTTTTGTACTGGATATTTGTGGCACGCGCCCCGACTGGATCATGGGCGACTACATCGAAGAAGCGGTGGCCGCCATTCGTAAACAAGTGGGTGACGAAGAAGTCATCTTAGGGCTCTCAGGGGGTGTGGATTCATCCGTGGCCGCAGCCCTGATTCACCGCGCTATTGGTGACAAGCTCACCTGTGTGTTTGTGGACCATGGCCTGTTGCGTTTGAACGAAGGCGACATGGTGATGGACATGTTTGTGGGCAAGTTGCACGCACACGTGATTCGTGTGGATGCCAGCGACCTGTTTTTGGGCAAATTGGCAGGCGTGAACGAGCCAGAGGCTAAACGCAAAATCATCGGCGGCTTGTTTGTGGACGTTTTCAAAGAACAAGCGGCCAAACTCAAAGCGGGCGACGGTGGCCACAAAGGCGCCACCTTCTTGGCCCAAGGCACGATTTACCCAGACGTGATTGAGTCCGGTGGTGCCAAGAGTAAAAAAGCCGTCACGATCAAGAGCCACCACAACGTGGGCGGCTTGCCCGAGCAGTTGGGTTTGAAGTTGTTGGAGCCGTTGCGCGAATTGTTCAAAGATGAAGTGCGCGAACTCGGTGTGGCCTTGGGCCTGCCGCACGACATGGTGTATCGCCACCCATTCCCGGGCCCCGGCTTGGGCGTGCGTATCTTGGGTGAAGTGAAGAAGGAATATGCCGACTTGCTGCGCCGTGCCGATGCGATCTTTATCGAAGAGTTGCACAACTTCAAAGACGATGCCACAGGCAAATCTTGGTACGCCTTGACCAGCCAAGCCTTCACCGTGTTCTTGCCCGTCAAGAGCGTGGGCGTGATGGGCGATGGCCGCACCTACGACTACGTGGTGGCTTTGCGCGCCGTACAAACTAGCGACTTCATGACGGCAGACTGGGCCGAGTTGCCCTATGCCTTGCTCAAGAAAGTGTCTGGCCGCATCATCAATGAAGTGCGTGGCATCAACCGCGTGACGTACGACGTTTCATCGAAGCCACCAGCGACGATTGAGTGGGAATAAGCCCCCAAGCCGAACAGCCTACAATCGGAAGCTGTTGGTAAAGCGCCCGTTTTGGGCTTGATTTTTAAATTAGAGAACACTGAGTACATGGCAAAAGAAGAAATGATCGAAATGAAGGGTGTCGTGACCGAGGTCTTGCCCGACTCTCGCTACCGCGTTACCCTAGAAAACGGTCACTCACTGATCGCATACACCGCCGGCAAAATGCGCCTGCACCGCATCCGCATCATCGAAGGCGATAAAGTGACGGTCGAACTGTCTCCCTACGACATGAACAAAGCCCGTGTGACATTTCGTCACATTGAAGGCAAGGGCCCAGGCCCAGCAGTTAAGCGTCGTTTCTAAACGGACCTGCTCAGCGGTTATTTGGCGTGTACCTGCCCCCGCAGTTCAGTGCCAAAGATGAGGCCCATGCGCTCGCTCTTATGCGGGCGCATCCGTTTGCAAGCCTCATCAGTGTGGACAACGATGGTTTCCCGTTTGTCACGCACATTCCCCTTCACTTAACGCATACAAATGGGCAACATGTGTTGTTGGGCCACTGCGCAAAACCCAACGCACACTGGCGTTACTTGCAAGCTAGGCCTCAAGCACTGGTGACTTTCATGGGTCCGCAGGCTTATATGTCGCCTAAGGTCTACCCCGACCTCACGCGTGTGCCCACTTGGAGCTACTTGGCTGTGCATGCCAAAGTAGAAGCCACTTTGTTGGATGAGCCACAAGCCAAAGACAGTTTGCTGAAGCAACTCATTGCTGACCATGAGCCACCCTATGCCAAGCAATGGCGTGGCTTGGCCGAGGACTACCAAAACAAGATGCTCAATGGCATCGTGGCATTTGAGTTGCGTATCACCGAGCTTCAATGCAAGCTCAAGCTCAACCAACACCGCCCCGAGTCGCACGCCGCCATGCATGCGGCCTACGCACAGGGCACACCGGATGAACTAGCTTTGGCCGAGTGGATGGTGAAGCTTGGCATGGTTCAGCCATGACATCGGCGCATTCACCTGAAGATACAGGCTTTATGCAGTTGGCCTTGCGCCAAGCGCAGGCTGCGGCTGATGCGGGCGAAGTGCCCGTGGGTGCAGTGGTGGTGAGGGCAGGGCAAGTGATAGCTGCTGGCCACAACGCACCACTGGCCAGCCATGACCCAACCGCGCATGCCGAGGTCATTGCCATGCGTGCTGCTGCCCGGGCACTGGGCAACTACCGACTGGATGACTGCACCTTGTATGTGACGCTAGAACCTTGCGCCATGTGCAGCGGCGCTGCGTTGCATGCGCGTTTCAAGCGCGTTGTGTTTGGTGCGAGCGAGCCAAAAACGGGCGCAGCAGGCTCGGTGCTCAACCTTTTTGAGCACGAGCAAATCAACCACCAAACCAAGCTCACGGGCGGCGTGTTGGCCAACGAATGTGCGCAGGTGCTACAAGGCTTTTTTGAAGAACGCCGCGCTCAGCAGCAACTGAACAAAGTACCTTTGCGTGAAGATGCTTTGCGTACTTCTGACGCTGCATTTACAGGTTTGGATGTGCCAATTGCGCTGTCGCATTTCACGGCTGACTTGCCAGCTTTAGAAGGCTTGCGCCTGCATTGGTTTGACAACCGCACCAGCAACACACAAGCCCAAGCTGCACCGCATGTGTACCTACATGGTTTCAACGGGTGGAGCGTGCAATATTTATCGCAACTGCAATCGGCGGAGCCGGTGATCGCTTTGGACTTGCCAGGTTTTGGTTTGTCCGACAAGCCTAAAAAAATCGCCACACATCGTCTAGCTTGGCACGCACAAGTGCTGCGCGAGTTTTTGGCTAGCGTGCAGCCCGCGCCGTCGGCTTTGCATGCACCGCGCGTGATGGCGCCGTTATTGGTTAATTTGTCATTGCCCATCCATTGGGTCGAGACACCCGAGCTACCCGCTGCTTTGCGCCATGCGCCATACCCAGATCGTGGCCACATGGCCGGTCCTCGTGCCTTGAGCACCTTGTTTGTCGCACCTGCACCCACGCCACCGCCAAAACCAAGTTAAGCATGTCTAACGCCACACCCACCATCGGTTACGAAGTGAAGTTTCAGAGGGTTGGTGTAGGAGGCGGGGCAGATTTACAAATTCGCTCGTTGCTCGACAAGCAACAGTTTTTTGACCCGCTG
>CANFKQ010000081.1 GCA_947447405.1 Comamonadaceae bacterium
CTGAAATACCAATGTTGCGATAGCGCTCAATGGGGGTATTGCGAGCCATTTGTTACCTTTGAATTTAGAAGCGGAAGTGGCTGAATGCCTTGTTGGCTTCGGCCATGCGGTGAACTTCGTCACGCTTTTTCATGGCACCGCCACGACCTTCGGAGGCTTCCAACAACTCGTTGGCCAAGCGCAAAGCCATGGACTTCTCACCGCGCTTACGGGCGGCTTCTTTCAACCAACGCATGGACAAAGCCAAGCGACGAACTGGACGAACTTCAACGGGCACCTGATAGTTGGCACCACCCACGCGGCGAGATTTAACTTCCACCATGGGCTTGACGTTGTTGATGGCCACATTGAACAACTCGAGCGGATCTTTGCCCGATTTTTGTTCGATTTGCTGCAAGGCACCATAGATGATGCGCTCGGCAACAGCTTTCTTGCCGCCTTCCATGATCACGTTCATGAATTTAGACAGCTCAACATTGCCGTACTTTGGATCCGGCAAGATTTCACGTTTAGGGACTTCGCGACGACGTGGCATATTTCACCTCTTATTTGCTTCAGTTGGCATCTAGTTCAGACACCGCAAAAACCATTTTGGTTTTCACTTACTCGACCCACAGCGGGTCACTACGCCGATTCACCGCGCCACGCGGGAAACAGCACCTGTTTGATCAAAAGATCAGTGCTTACTTAGCCTTAGGCTTTTTAGCGCCGTACTTAGAACGCGATTGCTTACGGTCTTTGACACCTTGCAAATCGAGCGAACCGCGCACGATGTGGTAACGCACACCTGGCAAGTCTTTGACACGACCGCCGCGCACGAGCACAACGCTATGTTCTTGCAAGTTGTGACCTTCACCGCCGATGTACGAAATGACTTCGAAACCGTTGGTCAAGCGAACTTTGGCAACTTTACGCAGCGCAGAGTTAGGCTTCTTAGGCGTCGTGGTGTACACACGAGTGCACACGCCACGGCGTTGTGGAGAGTTTTGCATCGCAGGGCTTTTGGACTTGATCGTTTCGACCTCGCGCCCCTGACGCACCAATTGATTGATGGTTGGCATTGTTTGTAACGTCCCTAAACGTTGAAATTAAAAGAAAACGTGAATCCCTTCGGAATTTCCGAAAAGCCTTCTAGTGTATCAGCATCGCTAGGACTAAGCAAACCTAGTTCAAAATGCCTCAAATAAGGCCTATTTCACCCATAAACGCACGGCGTCCCATGCGCGGCCAACAAAGCCGGCTTGCTCGACGGCCTCCAGTACCAACAAGGGCACATCGACCAGCGGCTTTTGATCCAAGGTGACCTTCAAAGCCCCCACCACTTGGCCGCGGCTGAGAGGCGCCACCAAGGGGTCGGGGCGAGCCACTTGGGTTTGAATGCGACCAGCCGCGCCAGCAGGTACGGCGACCACGATAGGCGCGAAACGACCCAATTTGACTTGGCTACCTCGGCCTTTCCACACATTGGGAGTCACCACCGCTTGGTTGGCGTCAAACAACTTGATGGCATCAAACGCGGCGTAACCCCAATTCAGCAACTTTTGCGACTCCGTGGCACGCGCGTTTTCGCTTGAGGCGCCCAACACAATCGACAACAAACGGCGTTGGCCCACACCGGGCGCTTCACGCTTAGCCGTAGCAATCAGGCAAAAGCCTGCGGCATCGGTATGTCCAGTTTTCAAGCCATCCACACTGGGGTCACGGAACAAGAGTAAGTTCCGATTGTTTTCGTTGGCCGCAGGCGTTCCTGGGTAACGGTATTTCTTAATGGCGTAGTAGCCCACGTAATCTGGGAAATCTTGCATCAATCGACCCGCCAAGATGCTCAAGTCGCGCGCGGTAGTGGTATGGCCTGGCTCGGTCAACCCTTCAGGATTTTTATAGCCAGTAGATTTCATGCCCAACACTTTGGCTTGCGCATTCATCATTTGCACAAAGTGCTCCACCGTACCGCCCACACCTTCGGCCAACGCCATGGTGGCATCGTTGCCAGACTGAACAATCATGCCTTTGACGAGATCTTCCACCGGCACTTTCATCTTGGGGTCGATGAACATGCGCGAACCAGGCATCTTCCATGCGCGCTCGCTCACGCCAAAGGTTTGCTGCAAACTGATTTTCTTGGCCTTGAGTGCATCAAACACGATGTAAGCCGTCATCAGCTTGGTCAGCGACGCGGGCTCAATTGGCTTGTCAGCATCCAACTCGGCCAGCGTTTGCTGCGCCGTCAAATCCACCAGCAAATACGCACGCGCTGCAATCTCGGGCGGCTGCGGCACTTGGGATTGCGCCTGAAAGACGCAAGTCAAGCTCATCAAAAAGCCGATCAAAGTTGTGCGTAGAAGTCGTGTCATGGCTGTCTTCAGAAAAATAAGTCAAAGAATGGGGCACGTCTCAAAGGCCAACGCCCGTCAACCCTGACTGGACTTAACACTGCAGGTGACGCACCACTAAACTCTTAAGAAGCGGCAATTGTCCATGAAAGAAATGTCCGCCACCTGGCACCACCGTCACAGGCAAGCTTTGCGGGCGCGCCCAGTCCATCACCGAAGCAAGCGAGACCGTGTCGTCTTGCTCGCCGTGCACGACCAAGGTTTTGTCGTGCAACTCAAGCGCAACCGGCGCAACCATGAAGCGCTGTGCGGCCGTGCCAACAAACACCACCTTCTCAATCACGCGGAGCGTGTGCAGCTCGGCCAAAGCATGGCTGGCCACAAAAGAACCAAACGAGAACCCTGCAATCGCTAATGAACCACTGGGCGCCATTTGCTCGACCACGCGCAAAAAGTCACGTGTTTCACCGACGCCCGCATCGTACGCGCCAGTGGAAGCGCCGACGCCACGGAAGTTAAAGCGCACCGCCGTCCAGCCAGATTGCACAAAAGCACGCGCCAGTGTTTGCACCACTTTGTTGTCCATCGTGCCGCCAAACAAAGGATGCGGGTGCGCAACGACAGCCACGCCGCGTGAAACACCTTCGGGCTCATCACGCAAAGCTTCGATGACGCCAGCTTCCCCCTGGAGGCTGACTTTTTGGGTTTGTAAATTCATGCCTTAGCGCCCCACGTTGGCGGGCACCACCAAACGCTCCACCACTTGGCCGTGCTTCAGATGACTCTCAACAATCTCGTTCACATCGTCGTTGTCCATCACGGTGTACCAAATACCTTCCGGATACACCACCGCCACGGGACCGCCTGCACAACGGTCTAAGCAGCCCGACTTGTTCACGCGAACGCCGCCGACGCCAGCGAGTCCCGCCGCTTTAACTTGGGCTTTGCAATGATCGAACGCGTCTTGTGCGCCCTGGCTGGCGCAGCACTCTTGACCGTTGTCGCGCTGATTCAGGCAGAAAAAAATGTGATGTTTGTAGTACGAGGTTTGTGTCATGAATAGATTTTAGTTTTGTGTGCTGCGCTCACGCGATAAGCGCACCAGCGCCAGCATCAATACCGCGTAAGGCCAGAGCCAACCCAGCCACTGCACCAGACCGTGAAATCGAACAAATTGCCCCTGCTCCCACGTCTGCAAGGTTTGCGCAAAATAAGCACTCTCTGGCGATTGGTTGAGAACGCTTTGTTGCACCAACACGGCTAACAACAAAAAAGCCCACGCCGTACGCGCAGACAACGGTAAAAACAGCAACGCCACCACGCAGCCAAAAACCAAGCCCAGCATGACTGGCAAATCCAACCAAGTCCATGCGTGAGAAGGACCGTAGCTCAGCGCCGCAGACAAAGCACTCATGCCTAAGGCCATGCCTAACACCGCCAACACATACAAAAAGCGCTGCCCCGCTTGGCGAATCACACCAAAGCCCAACAAACACGGCACCAACAAACCCAACATCACACACAGCAGCTCGGCACCTGGCAACAAGGGCTCAAGCTCAAACGCACGCAGCGGAATCCAATCTTCAAACGGCGTAGCATCAAAGGCGCTGGTCAGCGCATCTTCCACGCGCTCCCACACTTGACCCAAGCCCAGGGGCACGGCCACAGGAAACAGCAAAGCGGCGGGCCACACCGCCATCAGCACCAGCCCCATGTAGGCGTCACGCACAAACCAACGCTCGCGGAACTGGCTCCAGCGGCGCAGCAGCCCTAAGTGCTCAAGCGAATTCGCCAGCACCGCCCCCATGAAAGCACCCAAGGTGTTGAGCAAAAAATCAGGCAGCGATGGCACACGCGCTGGCAGGTAGCTTTGCAAGCCTTCCATGGTGATCGACAGCACAGCCGCTGCCAACGTCGACACCACAACCCCTCTGGTTTGCCAGCCCATACGCATGGCACTCAAGGTCAAAAAGAAACCCAACGGGGCATAGCCAAGAACGTTGGCCACCACGTCAAAACCCAGCCAATACTTAGGCCAAGGTGCGGTTAAAAAAGACCATGTCCAAATGCCTTGGTCACGCCAATGGTCAAACGGATACAGACTGGCGTAGACGATCAACGCCACGCAAATTTGCGAGAGAGGCCAGGCGGAGGTTTTACGCATGGGCCAGCGCGTGTTTTAGAAAGGTTTGACGACCACCAAGATCACCGCAATGGTCAGCAAGACCACTGGAATCTCGTTGAACCAGCGATACCACACGTGACTGCGTGCGTTGGTATGCGCCTCAAACTTGCGCAACAAGCGACCGCAAGCGTGGTGATAGCCCAGCGCCAGCAACACGATGGTGAGCTTGGCGTGCATCCAGCCATTGCCCGACCCCACCAAACCAATGCCGTAATACAACCACAACACCAAGCCCAAGGCTACGGCGGGCAGCATGAGCAGCGTGGTGAAGCGCATCAACTTGCGTGCCATCTGCAGCAAACGAGCCTCTTCGGCGACAGAACCCTCGGGGACCGAGGCCAAATTTACAAAAATTCGGGGCAAGTAAAACAAGCCCGCAAACCAGCTGGCCACGAAGATGATGTGAAACGATTTGATAAATAGCATGCGGCCAGTTTAGCCGTGCTCAAAAAAGCCCGACACGCGGTCGGGCCAAGCCGCCCGAAAGCAATCTAGCAAACACTTTGGCCATCCTCAATGTGGTTAACGCAGCCCCTTGCACCTAGGCGACATCAACAAACAGGCACAATTTCACCCATGCAACACCCATTCGCCTCTTTTCCCGCCAACCGCCCTCGCCGTTTGCGCCGTGACGACTTCACCCGTCGCTTGGTGCGCGAACACGCACTGAGCGTGAACGACTTGATTTACCCCGTCTTCGTGCTCGAAGGCGAAAACCGCCGCGAGGCCGTAAGCTCCATGCCCGGCGTCGAGCGTTTGAGTCTCGACTTGCTGCTGCCCGTGGCCGAACAGTGCGTGAAACTGGGCATCCCCGTCATGGCCTTGTTCCCCGTGATCAGCCGCCACCTCAAAACACCCGATGGCGTTGAAGCCACCAACCCAGACGGCCTCGTGCCGCATGCGGTGCGCGAACTGAAAAAGCGCTTTCCTGAACTGGGCGTGATGACCGATGTGGCACTCGACCCCTTCACAAGCCACGGCCAAGACGGCTTGTTGGACGAGACCGGCTATATCTTGAACGACCTCACCACCGACATGCTGGTCAAGCAAGCAATGACTCAAGCCGATGCAGGCGTGGACATCGTGGCACCTAGCGACATGATGGACGGACGCATTGGCGCCATTCGCCAAGCGCTTGAAGCCAAAGGCCACATCCACACCCGCATCATGGCCTACAGCGCTAAATACGCCAGCGCATTTTACGGCCCGTTTCGCGACGCCGTGGGCTCTGCCTCTCATTTGGGCAAGGCCGACAAAAAGGTCTACCAAATGGACCCCGGCAACACCGACGAAGCCCTGCGTGAAGTGGCTCTAGACATCGCCGAGGGCGCGGACATGGTCATGGTCAAGCCTGGCATGCCCTACCTTGACGTGGTGCGTCGCGTGAAAGACGAATTCAAAGTGCCCACCTTCGCCTACCAAGTGAGTGGCGAATACGCCATGCTCAAAGCCGCCGCACAAAACGGCTGGCTAGACCACGACGCGGTCATGATGGAAAGCTTGCTCGCGTTCAAACGCGCAGGCGCGGATGGTGTACTCACCTACTTCGCCATTGATGCCGCCAAAAAACTGCACGGTTTGTCATGATTCAAATGCTCGAAGTCCGCTGGTCGCACATTGCCACAGCGGCAGCTTCGGGCATTCTGTTCAGTTTGTCGTTTCGGCTCAACCAATACTTTGACGAGCAGTTTGTTTACTCGGCTGGCATCAGCCTTTTGTTCTTGCCTGCAGGAGTGAAGCTTCTGGCCGTCTTGGTTGGACGGTTGTCTGCCATCGTAGGTTTGCTCGTGGTGGGCATTTACCTAGGCGCGGGTATTTGGCCTGACAAATCGATGGCGTCCGTCGTCTACTTTGCCATTGTCAGTTTGATGACTTACCCCATCGCGGCCTTTGGCTTGATGCGCCTGCTGCACATTCGCCACGACCTCAGCAACCTGCGCTATCACCACATCGTATTGCTGTCACTGGCGGCCAGCGTGCTGAACGGCATCGTGCATAACTTGCTGTACATCACCCAAGGCGTCACCAGCAGCGAAGAGCTTTGGCAAAAAAGCGCCGCCATGGCACTGGGCGACTTCATGGGGTGCTTTGTGGTGGTAGCCCTGTTTCATGCCGCCACGGGTGTGCTGCGCGGGGAACGCAACCGCACACCTCTCGAATAACGCTTAGCCAACGTGCTTGGCCAAGAAAGCCAACGTGCGATGCAAAGCCATCTTGGCTGATGCTTCTTGGTAAGCGCCGCGGTGGTCGCAATTAAATCCGTGGTCAGCGGGGTACAAATGCACCTCAACTTCGGGATGCGCATGCTTGAACTTTTCCACGGTGTCCAAAGGAATCCAATGGTCTTGCTCGGCGTAGTGTGCCAGCACGGGGCAGTGTGGATGACGCGCAATTTCTTCGTCTGTGGTTGATCCACCGCCGTAGTAAGGCACAGCCGCGCTCAAGCCCTGCACCATGGCTGCTGCACGCCAAGTCAGCAAGCCGCCCCAGCAGTAACCCACGATGCCCACTTTGGCGCCGCTGGTCTTGCCCGCATAGTCAACCGCCGCTTGAATATCGGCCATCACGCCCGGAGCGGGCATGGACTCAACCGCTGTTTTCAGCGCCATGCCGGCTTGCATGTCGTCGGGTGTGTAGCCCAATTCCACACCGTGTTTAGCGCGGTGAAACGTGGCAGGCGCCACGGCCAAATAGCCCTGCGCCGCGTAACCATCGGCCACTTCGCGGATGTGCGCGTTAACGCCAAATATTTCTTGTATCACCACCACCGCACCCTTAGGCGTACCCTTGGGATGAGCCACATAAGCGGGAAATTCAAAGCCATCAACGGCGTGGAGTCGAACGGTCATAACAAGCCTCTTTCAAAATTTCTAAAGTCAACAACCAGCAGGTTACTCGGTTTTCAAAACACTTCGGTGTATGGTGTTGTTTAGTCAACATCGATGCGTGCAAACTGGAGATACACATGCAGCCTGTCCTCTTAATTACTGGCGCTAGCCGAGGCATTGGCGCCGCCACCGCGGTTTTGGCGGCGCAACAAGGCTGGTCTGTGGCTGTGAATTACGCCAGCAATGCGCAAGCTGCCCATGACGTGGTGAAGCACATCATCAACGCAGGCGGCACCGCCATCGCTGTGCAGGCCGATGTGGGCGACGAAGCGCAGATCTTGCGCATGTTTGCCGAGATCGATGCCAAACTGGGTCGCATTTCTGGTCTCGTCAACAACGCAGGCGTGGTGGACGTCACCGCCAAAGTCGAAGATCAAAGCTGGGCGCGTTGGGAGCGCATGATGCGCATCAACGTGTTGGGCTCCTTTGCCTGCACCCGCGAAGCCGTCAAACGCATGAGCACTGCACATGGCGGTTCAGGCGGCAGCATCGTCAACGTGTCGAGTGCCGCCGCACGCATTGGTGCCCCTGGGCAATATGTGGATTACGCTGCGGCCAAAAGCGCCATCGACGCCTTCACCATTGGATTGGCCAAAGAAGTGGCCGCTGAAGGCATTCGCGTCAACGCCGTACGCCCCGGACTGATAGACACCGACATCCATGCCTCTGGTGGCTTACCCAACCGCGTACGCGACTTGGCGCATTTGGTGCCCATGCAGCGCGGCGGCACGTCTGAAGAAGTGGCGCAAGCCATTGTGTGGCTGCTCAGCGACGCTTCGAGCTACACCACCATGAGCCTGATGGAAATTTCGGGCGGGCGTTAAGCAGCAAAACCCGGCGCCAATTCCTTGCGCAAATACGCCACAAACGCTGTCACCGCGCGCGGTACATGCGGTGAATACGGGCGAATGGCATACAGCTGCTCAGCAAATGCACCCACCGGTTTCCAATCTGGCAACACTCGCACCAACTTGCCTTGTTGCAAAGAGGCTTGCGCACTGAAGTCCGGCAGCAAGGCAATGCCTAGCCCCGTCAATGCAGCCTCTCGTAAAGCCTCGCTGTTATTAGCGGCAAGCTGGCCCGTGACGGGTACGGTGATGCGTTCGTCTTTCGCCTTCGACCTCACACGCTCCAAGGTCCACGTGGGCGTGTCTTGCGCGCGCAGGTAATGCAAGCAGTTGTGCACTTGCAGATCAGCGGGCGTTTGCGGCGTGCCCGCACGACGCAAATACGTTTTGCTGGCCACCAGCACCGAATGCGTGGTGGACAAGGTCCACGCCACATGGGTATCGGGCGGACGAGCCGTGTGTCGAATGGCCAAATCAAAACCTTCTGTGGCCAAACTGCTGAGTCGATCGGCCATGTCTAGCTCTATGCGCACGTCAGGGAACTCGCGTAAGAAGTCAGCCAAACGCGGGGCCAGTTGCTGCCTCGCAAATGCCACCGGCGCGGTCACACGCAGCAAACCGCTGGGCACGCCTGCCAAGTCGCGCACTTGCGCAAAGCTGTGTTCAATCTGCTCAAAAGACGCGCGGGTGTCGTCCACCAAGCGCTGGCCTGCCTCGGTCAAGCGCACGCTGCGCGTGGTGCGTTGCACCAGCGGCACGCGAGCGGCACGTTCGAGTTCGGCAATGCGTTGACTCATTGCCGCTTTGCTCACGCCCAAGCGCACGGCGGCAGCGGTGTAGCTACCTTGCTGCGCCAACACACTCAGCCAATGCAGGTGGTGCCAGAGTTCGCTGATTTTTTGGTCATTCATGATCCAATTGTTCACTATTTTGAACAATCAATTCAAATTTAGGCGCTTGTTTGATGTCAAAGCCCTGCCTACACTTCGTCATCTTTTCCACACAACGAGACACACCATGACACATCACATAGCGCATTACATCCATGGCGCAGTTACCAATGGCACCAGCACACGCACACAGCCCGTGTACAACCCCGCCACAGGCTCAGTGACCGGCCATGTGAGCTTGGCCAATGTGGCCGATGTCAACACCGCCGTAGCGGCCGCACAGAAAGCTTTCCCGGCTTGGGCTGACACACCGCCCCTGCGTCGCGCCCGTGTGATGTTTAAATTCTTGGAATTACTCAATGCCAACAAAGACAAGCTGGCTCACATGATCACTGCTGAGCACGGCAAAGTGTTCACCGACGCTCAAGGCGAAGTGAGCCGCGGCATTGACATCGTCGAGTTCGCTACCGGCATTCCACAGCTGCTCAAAGGTGACTTCACCGAGCAAGTCTCCACCGGCATCGACAACTGGACCATGCGCCAGCCCCTTGGCGTGGTGGCAGGCGTGACACCTTTCAACTTCCCCGTCATGGTGCCCGCATGGATGTTCCCCGTGGCCATTGCCGCCGGCAATACCTTTGTGTTGAAGCCAAGCCCGATTGACCCGACACCCGCTATCTTCATGGCCGAGTTGCTCAAACAAGCCGGTCTGCCAGATGGCGTGTTCAACGTGGTGCAAGGTGACAAAGAAGCGGTCGACGCCTTGTTGGTTCACCCCGATGTGAAAGCTGTGAGCTTTGTGGGCTCTACCCCCATCGCCAACTACATCTACGAAACTGGCGCGCACCACGGCAAGCGCGTGCAAGCTTTGGGTGGCGCGAAGAACCACATGGTCGTCATGCCCGATGCCGACATTGACCAAGCGGTGGACGCCTTGATTGGTGCAGCCTATGGCTCAGCCGGCGAACGTTGCATGGCCATCAGTGTGGCCGTGTTGGTGGGCGATGTGGCAGACCGTTTGATGCCCAAATTGATTGAACGCACCAAGGCCTTGAAAGTGCTCAACGGTGAAAACCTCGCCGCCGAAATGGGCCCCATCGTGACCGATGTGGCACACAAGCGCATCACCGGTTACATCGAGCAAGGCGTGAAAGAAGGCGCCAATCTGTTGGTCGACGGCCGCAACTTTGACGCGTCCACCGCTGGTGAAGGCTGCGAAGACGGCTTCTGGATGGGGGGCACCTTGTTTGACAACGTCACGCCCGACATGCGCATTTACAAAGAAGAAATCTTCGGCCCTGTGCTGAGTTGTTTGCGCGTGGCCGATTTGGCACAAGCCGTGGAACTCATCAATGCCCATGAGTTTGGCAACGGCGTGAGCTGCTTCACCCGCGATGGCAACGTGGCACGCGAGTTTGCGCGTCACATCCAAGTGGGCATGGTCGGCATCAACGTGCCAATCCCAGTACCCATGGCATGGCACGGTTTTGGCGGTTGGAAGAAGAGCTTGTTTGGTGACATGCACGCCTACGGCGAAGAAGGCGTGCGCTTCTATACCAAGCAAAAAAGCGTCATGCAGCGTTGGCCTGAGAGCATTGGCAAAGGCGCTGAGTTCGTCATGCCAACCTCTAAGTAACTTGTCGCCCTTTATAGGGCTCGCGGTTGCGTGCGCATCGGCAGCTTGGGGCAGCATGTATTGCTCCTCGTCTGCTGCGCAGCAGACGAGGAGCAATACACGCTGGCCAGCCCGCCCTTTCTCTGGCAACTACAACTGCGACGGTAAGCAAACTACAAGCACAAGCTACCATCCATGCACACAACCACAAAGACTTGAGACATCTGCATGAGTGATACCCAGTTTGACTACATCATCGTCGGCGCAGGCACTGCCGGCTGTTTGCTAGCCAACCGTCTGAGCGCCAACGCCAGCAAGCGCGTGCTGCTCATCGAAGCCGGCCGCAAAGACGATTACCACTGGGTGCATATTCCTGTCGTATACTTATATTGCATTGGCAACCCCCGTACCGACTGGCTCTACAACACCGCACCCGATGCGGGCCTGAACGGCCGCAGCTTGCGC
>CANFKQ010000082.1 GCA_947447405.1 Comamonadaceae bacterium
GAAGATTTGACAACACCGGCTGCTTTGAGCTGGTCAAGCAGGGTGTCGGTTGGTTTTTTGAGTTCGCTGGCAAACTCGGCTACGGTCGTACTGGACATATGTGATCTTCCTCGCCATGACCGTTACTCTTGACCCGCGAACCAATGTTCGCGTGCCTTCAAGATCAGGGTTTTGGCCTCTTCTTCGCTTTGGCCTGTGATGGCTGTGAGCTCGTCTACGGCCAAGTCGGCCAAATCGTCACGGGTGTGTACGCCGCTCTCAGCCAACTTGGGCAAGAACTCCGCATTCAATCCTTCGAGGTCGCGCAAATCTTGCGAAACTTCTTCGACGCTCTCTTCGCGTGCAATTTCCATGGTGAGCAGCGCATCCTTGGCACGTGTGCGCAACTCGTTGACGGTGTCTTCGTCAAAGCTTTCAATTTCCAACATCTCTTGCAAGGGCACGTAAGCCACTTCTTCGAGGCTGGTAAAGCCCTCTTCTATCAAGATGTCAGCGACTTCTTGGTCCACATCCAACTTGGCCATGAACAATTCACGGATGCTGAAGGTTTCGTCAGCTTGCTTTTGAGCAGACTCAGCCGCATCCATGATGTTGATTTTCCAGCCGGTCAATTCAGCAGCCAAACGCACGTTTTGACCGCCACGGCCGATAGCGATGGCGAGGTTTTCTTCGTCCACCACCACATCCATGGCGTGACGCTCTTCGTCCACTACGATAGAGCTGACGTTGGCAGGAGCCAAAGCGCCGATCACGAATTGCGCTGGATCTTCACTCCACAACACGATGTCCACGCGCTCGCCTGCGAGCTCGGTAGTCACAGCGTTCACACGGGTACCACGCACACCCACACAAGTACCAATAGGGTCTACGCGTTTGTCGTGCGAAATGACAGCAATCTTGGCGCGTGAACCGGCGTCACGGGCGCATGATTTGATTTCCAACATGCCTTGTTCGATTTCTGGCACTTCATGGCGGAACAACTCAACCATGAACTCAGGCGCAGAACGCGACAAAATGATGGGTGCACCGCGCAAGGTAAGATCCACGTCCATGATCATGGCGCGCACACGGTCACCACTGCGGAAATTTTCCTTAGGAATCATTTCGCTGCGACGCAAGCGGCCTTCAACACGACCGGATTCGACAATCAGGTCGCCCTTATCCATGCGCTTGACGGTACCAACGAAGATCTTATCGCCGCGGGACATGAAATCGTTCAAAAGCATTTCACGTTCAGCATCACGGATTTTTTGCAAAATCACTTGCTTGGCAGCCATCGCACCGATGCGACCGATAGGCAAAGACTCAATGCCTTCTTCGATGTATTCGCCTTCTTCGACATCAGCCACACGTTCGCGGGCGTCCATCAACATTTCTTCGGCTTCTGGGTTTTGCAAACCGGCTTCATCAGGCACCACCAACCAACGGCGGAAAGTTTCGTACTCACCTGTGTCACGGTCCATCGCCACGCGAATGTCCACTTCACCTTCGTACAACTTCTTGGTCGCCTGGGCCAACGCCAACTCAACGGCGCCAAACACCACATCGCGTTCGACGTTTTTCTCACGCGAGATTGCCTCGACCAACATCAACATTTCGCGGTTCATGATCGGTTACTCCTTCTCTTACCTAAATTCAACGGGGCTTTTTGCCCTTGAAATCCACTATCGGAGCCAGACGTGCTTCTCGCAGCTCATCCAGCGTGAAACCCAGTGCGTGCACTGGTATTTCGGCTAATCTTTTGGGGCTAATTTTTTGACCAGGTTTGGCCTTGACTTCATCACGCCAAGTGATTTGCCAACCTGCACCATCCTCTGTGCGCTCTAAGGTACCGCGGAATTTTTTACGAGTAGCTGCAACTTGACCTGCGGCGGCGGCGCCAATCGGCGCCTTTAGGGTGAGGTCAACCTCTTCACCCACAAAGCGGTCGAAATCGGCTTGATGGCGCAAGGGGCGGTCAATACCAGGTGACGAAACCTCAAGGCGGGCATATTCGGCCCCATCGACTTCCAGTGCAAATTGCAGCTGGCGCGTCACGCGCTCGCAATCTTCCACATTGATGGGCTGAACGGGAGTGTCAGCGGTCCAAGGCATGTCGATCGTGATGCGCAAGAGTCCCCCGGCGGAGCGTTCGATCTCTACCAGGTCGTAACCTAAGCCGGTCACTGTTTGTTCTACGGTTTGCTGCAAACTCACGTCGAAAAATAGCCTTCTAAATCAAGTATTCAAAAAACAAACGACCAAAAAAAACGAGCGGTAATTACCCGCCCGTTTGGTCGTGAAGTGCTCATTGTAGCGCCTAAATCCTTGATTATCAAAGGATAAACGGACTTTTTAGACTTCAGCCCCTATCAAAATCTTCGTATAGGCCGCCTGAGGATTGTTCAACACCTGATCGACGCTGCCCGCTTCCACCACCTTGCCTGCTTGCATGACCATCACATGGTGAGCCATGGCGCGGATGACCGAGACATCGTGGGTAATGAGCAAATAGCTCAAACCACGGTCCCGCTGAAGCTTTTGCAGCAGCTGTAAGACTTGCAACTGGGTGGTTGCATCCAAGGCGCTGGTCGGCTCGTCTAGCACTAGCACCTGCGGCTCGATGACCAATGCCCGCGCTATCGCCAAACGCTGGCGTTGACCACCCGAAAACTCATGGGGGTAACGCTGCAACAGCCCTGGAAATTCAGTTTCAGTCAAACCGACGGCGGCCAAGGTGACCAAAATGCCACGAAGACGCCCCAACTCATCCAATTGAGGTGCATGCAGAGCAAGCCCTTCAGACACAAGCTCTTGCACATTCATGCGCGGCGACAGCGATGAAAATGGATCTTGAAATACCACCTGCACTTTGCGGCGAAGCGGTAAATCTGGGGCAGCCTTGCGTTGCCAAGCAGCTCCATCGATGGTGAGGGAGCCCTCACTGGGCATCAAACCCAACGCTGCCAAAGCCAAAGTGGTTTTACCGGAGCCCGATTCGCCAATAACCCCCAAGGTTTGGCCAGCACGCAAATCAAAGCTCGCGCCATGCACCGCCACGAAGTGGTCGCCTTTAAACCACCCGCGCCAACCTGCGCGACGGATAGGGTAGCTGACCCGCAAGGCTCTGGCTTGCATCACCACCGAGGCATTGCGCTTGGCTTCCACCACGTTGCGCGGTGGCTGGCTGTCAATCAATTTCTGCGTGTAGGGATGCTTGGGATAAGTCAACACCACATTGACTTGACCCGACTCCACTACAACGCCCTTCTCCATTACCAACACTTGGTCTGCAAAACGACGCACGGTGTTGAGGTCGTGCGTGATTAGCAGAACCGCCATACCAAATCGTTTTTGTAAGTCGTTGAGCAAATCCAAAATTTGCGCACGCAGCGATACATCCAAAGCGGTGGTCGGCTCGTCCGCGACCAACAACCGCGGACGGCAGGCTAAGGCCATGGCGATCATCACACGTTGGCGTTGGCCACCTGAGAGTTGATGCGGATATGCACTGGCTCGACGCACCGGCTCGGGAATGCCCGTAAGGTTGAGCAACTCCACCGCTTCATGCCAAGCTTCGGCACGCGTCATGCCCCGTTTGAGTTCGAGCACTTCAGCAATTTGATCGCCCACCATCATCAAAGGATTCAAAGCCGTCATGGGCTCTTGAAACACAAACGCAATGTCTTGGCCACGAATGTTGACCAATTCGCGCTCGCTGAGCTTGACCAAGTCGTGTGTGTGCGGTGCGTCAGTGGCCTCGGGCGCTAGTGTGTCCGCATCTTGCGCCGTCCACAACACGCGACCCGATACACGAGCACCTTCGAGCAGTTTGACAAAGCTAAGCGCCGTCACGCTTTTGCCAGAACCCGACTCACCCACCAAGGCGAGTTTTTCGCCGAGATCTAAGTTGAAGCTGATGCCTTTAACGACATCCTCGGCTTGAAAACCGATGCGCAAATTTCGTACTTGAAGCAAAGGCAGTCTCATGAACGTACCTTTCTCGGATCGAGCGCATCGCGCAACGCGTCGCCCATGAAGGTGAGCAGCATCAAAGTCACGACCAGCACTGCAAAAGTGGATAAAGAAATCCACCACGCATCGATGTTGTTTTTACCTTGCGCCAACAACTCGCCCAAGCTGGGAGTCCCGGGTGGCACACCAAGCCCTAAAAAGTCCAACGAAGTGAGCGACAAAATAGCCGCACTCATACGAAACGGTAAAAACGTGACCACTGGCGTCAAGCTGTTGGGCAATACATGACGCCACATGATTTGCACATCAGACAAACCCAAAGCACGCGCTGCACGCACATAGTCGAGCTGGCGGTTGCGTAAGAACTCGGCACGCACATAGTCAGACAAGCCCATCCAGCCAAACAGACCCAACAAAATCAGCAGCAAGATGATGCTCGGGTCAAACACCGCCGAGAAGATGATGAGCAGGTACAACTCAGGCATGGCGCTCCAGACCTCAATGAAACGCTGCATGGCCAAGTCCGTCTTGCCGCCAAAGAAGCCTTGCAAAGCACCCGTCAATATACCAATCAAAGTGCCGAACAAAGTCAGAGCCAAGGCAAACAAGACCGAGATTCGAAAGCCGTACAACAAACGCGCCAACACATCGCGACCACGGTCGTCAGTCCCCAACCAGTTGTCGGATGAAGGTGGCGCAGGGTTCGGCGTGGCAGCAAAGTAATTCAACGTGCTGTGGTTGTAAGGGATGAGCGGATACACGGCCCAGTTGCCCGGCTTGTCAAACTGAGCTTGGATGAAGGGGTCAAGGTAATCGGTGGGCGTATCAAAGTCACCACCAAAGGTCGTCTCGGGTTGGTTGTGCAAGATGGGCATGTAAAAGCTGCCGTTGTAACGAGCGAGCAAAGGCTTGTCGTTGCACAACACCTCAGCCAACAAACTCAGCCCAAAGAAAAACACAAACAACACCAAGCTGTAAAAACCAAGGCGGTTGTGCCTGAACCTCAGCCAAGCGCGCTGGATGGGTGACAAAGAAGCTTCAGTCAAATTTGACACGCGGGTCCACCCATACATAACAAAGGTCACTGATGAGCTTGGTAAGCAAGCCAATCAGCGTGAACAAATACAAAGTCCCTAACACCACAGGGTAGTCTCGGCGCATGACACTCTCGTAACTCAACAACCCTAAGCCATCGAGCGAGAACAGCGTTTCAATCAACAGCGAGCCGGTGAAAAACGCGCCAATGAACGCTGCTGGAAAACCTGTGACCAAGGGAATGAGCGCATTGCGAAACACATGACTCCAAATTACACGTCGTTGAGACAAGCCCTTTGCACGTGCTGTGAGCACATATTGCTTGCGAATTTCTTCCAACATCGCGTTCTTGGTCAGCATCGTGGTCACTGCAAAGGCGCCCAACACGCTTGACGTCACGGGGAGCACGATGTGCCACAGGTAATCGGTGATACGCGCGCCCCACGTGAGTTGCTCCCAGTTAGCCGAGGTCAAACCACGCAGAGGGAACCACTGCAGTTGACCACCAAACACGACCAACAAAGCCACGCCCAGCACAAATCCAGGAACAGCAAAACCAATCAAAACTAGCAAGCTACTGACCAAATCAAACGTCGAGCCCGCACGCACGGCTTTGGTAACACCCAGGGGCACAGAGATGATGTAGCTCAACAGAAAAGTCCAAAGCCCCAAGCTGATGGAGACTGGCATTTTTTCTTTCACCAACTCCCACACGGTTTTGGGATAGAAAAAGCTTTTACCTAAATCGAACACCGCAAACTGTTGAAGCATTTGCAAGAAGCGTTCGGTCGGTGGTTTGTCAAAGCCGTATTGCTGGCGAATTTCTTCAATGCGTGCAGCGTCCACACCTTGGCGACCACGATAGCCCGCACCAGAGACAGTCGCTCCCTCGCCTCCGCCGTCACGGCCTTGCAGCTGCGACACCATTTGTTCAACTGGGCCACCCGGCACAAACTGAATCACCACAAAGGTCATCAGCAGCACGCCCAACAAGGTAGGAATCATCAACAACAAACGTCTGAGGATGTAGGAACTCATGGCGCACGCTCCGATCGCTTGGTCGCCGCCAAAGTGGCACGGTTGTCAATGGTGGCCCACCAGGTGGACGATGCCCATGTTTCAGGCTGGTAGTAACGCGGCATGACGGCAGGCAATTCAAAACGTCCATTGCGCCATGCCACACGGTGCACAGCGCCATACCAATGCGGCACGCTGTAGTGGCCGTGCCGCAGCACGCGATCAAGGGCGCGCACCGCAGTGATGAGCTGGGGGCGAGTTTTGGCAGAGGTCACGTTTTCTAATAAAGCATCCACCGCAGGGTCTTGAATCCCAATGAAGTTACCAGAACCTTCGGTGGTCGCAGCTTTGGAGCCAAAGCGCTCCATCAACTCTGTGCCAGGTGACTCACTGCCCACAATGCGGTTGCTGATGATTTCAAAGTCGAACACATCAAGACGCTTTTGCAAAATCGCAAAGTCGATGATTTTGTGGTTCACCTGAAACCCGAGCTTCTCCAAATTTTTGGTGTATGGCGTGATGACTCGGCCTAATGCCCCCGAGTTATCCAAAAACTCAAGCGTGAAGGGCTCGCCTTTGGCATTGCGCAATGCACCGTCGCGGTAAGTCCAACCTGCCTCGGCCAACAAAGTCTTGGCCCGACGCAAATGGTCGCGCAGTGTCTCGCCGGACTTAGGGTCTAACGAAGTTCGAGGCGGTTGCGGCGCGGCGTCTTTGAACACATTGGGTGAGAGTTTGTCGCGCAGCGGTGTAAGCAACGCCAATTCAGCGGCATCAGGCATACCTGTGGCTTCGAAATCACTAGCTACAAAGTAACCACGCACGCGCTGGTAGGCGCCGTAAAACAACTGGCGATTCATCCACTCAAAGTCCATGGCCAAGCCAATGGCTTCGCGCACACGCCCATCTTTGAACTTGGGCAAACGGGTGTTGAACATGAAGCCCTGAAAGTCACCTGCGTTGCCGTGCTTGAACTCACTCTTCATGAGTTGACGAGTAGCAAACTGCTTGCCCGTGTAGCCCCTCGCCCACTCGCGTGCGATGAAGGACTGGACCAAATCAAACTCCCCCGCCTTGAAGCCTTCCAGCTGGGCGGTGTTATCTTTGTATAGGCGATAGGTAATGCGGTCAAAGTTGAACAAACCTTTGCGCACGCTCAAGTCGCGTGCCCAATAGTTGTTGTCGCGCTCGTAGCTCACGTCGCGCCCAAACACCACGCGGCCTATTTTGTAGGGACCGCTGCCAATCGGCATGTCTGTGACGATTTTGTCAAAGGGTTTGGTTCGACCGTCCTCTTCGCCCCAATGTCGGCTGAACACGGGCATGCCACCCACAATCAGCGGCAGCTCCGGGTTGACGCGCTTGAAATCAAAACGAATGGTGCGCGGGTCCAGCACCGTTACGCCAGTCACATCGGCGTACAGGGTTCGAAATTGCGGCGCCGCTTGTTTGCTGATGAGTTGCTCAAACGAGTACTTGACGTCCTCGGCGATTACCGCATCGCCGTTGTGAAAGTGAGCTTGTGCGCGTAATTTAAAAGTCACAGAGCGACGGTCTGCCGCCACGCTCACGTCCTCGGCCAACAAACCATATGCCGTGGTGGGCTCGTCCATCGTTCCTGTCAACAAAGACTCAAACACCAAACCCGTTAGCCCCGGCGCTGCATTCCCTTTGAGGGTGAAGGGGTTGTATTTGTCAAAGCTCGACAAACGCGACGGCGGCACCAACACCAGCTCCCCGCCTTTGGGCGCCAGTGGGTTGGCATAGTCAAAGTTTTTGAAATTAATTGGGTATTTGATGTCACCAAATTGAGCGTACGCATGCCCCGCCCACGAAGGACCAGAGCAGAAAAACGCCAACAAAATGAAGAAGCTACGCATGCGACAATTCTGCAAGATTTTTTTGGAGTGCATCACATGAGTACAAAAACTGGTTTCCTGTCTGGCAAAAAGCTTCTTATCACGGGCGTGTTATCTAACCGTTCCATCGCTTATGGCATCGCCAAAGCTTGCCATGAACAGGGTGCTGAGTTGGCCTTTAGCTACGTGGGTGAACGCTTCAAGGACCGTATTACCGAATTCGCGGCAGACTTTGACTCTAAACTGATTTTTGACTGCGATGTGGGCAGCGATGACCAAATCAACCAAATGTTCAAAGACCTGTCGACCCACTGGCCTACGTTTGACGGTTTTGTGCACGCCATTGGCTTTGCGCCGCGTGAAGCCATTGCAGGTGACTTCCTTGAAGGCTTGTCGCGTGAAGGCTTCGCCATCGCGCACGACATCAGCGCCTACAGCTTCCCTGCGATGACCAAGGCTGCGTTGCCCTACTTGAACGACAAATCTGCCGTGCTGACCCTGTCGTACCTCGGCGCCATTCGCACTGTGCCCAACTACAACACCATGGGTCTGGCCAAAGCCTCGCTCGAAGCGTCTGTTCGTTACACAGCCGAATCTTTGGGTGCCAAAGGCCGTCAGTTGCGCGCCAACGGCATCAGCGCAGGTCCTATCAAAACCTTGGCCGCCAGCGGCATCAAAGGGTTTGGCAAGATTTTGAGCGTGGTGGCTGAAGCCTCACCGATTCGCCGCAACGTGACCATCGAAGACGTGGGCAACGTAGCTGCGTTCTTGATGTCCAACTTGGCCGCAGGTGTGACCGCTGAAATCACTTATGTCGACGGCGGATTTAGCCAAGTTGTAGGTGGCATCGCCGAGCCAGCAGCTGTGTAAGCGGGGAGGCCGCAAGGAGACGTCACTGCTACGCCGCGATGGGCTTGTTAGCTTCTCCTTGGGCTATCTCAACTTCCTCTCGGATACGCCATCGCCGGCTTAAGAGCCGCACGACCTATGACTTAGGCCTTGACGCAATCCGCGTAATAACGCTTCACGCCATCGTCACCGACCACCTCGACCAAGCCGTGAATGTCAGTCTCGAACCCAGGACACTGCAAATTGAATTCGCGGGCGAACTTAAGGTAGTCCACGATCTTCTTGTTGAACACCTCACCCGGGATGAGTAACGGAATACCAGGTGGATATGGTGTGACTAAGCTGGTGGTGATGCGACCTAACAAATCGTCCACAGGGACGCGCTCGGTGTTGCGATGGGCAATTTGTGCGTAAGCGTCACTAGGCTTCATGGAAGGCGTCAAATCGCTCAGGTACATCTCTGTGGTCAAACGTGCAATGTCGTATTTGGCGTACAGCGTGTGAATGTGCTGGCACAAGTCGCGCAAGCCCATACGCTCATACGCGCGGTGCTTTTGGCAGAACTCGGGCAAGATGCGCCACATCGGTTGGTTGCGGTCGTAATCATCCTTAAACTGCTGCAACGCAGTCAGCAACGAGTTCCAACGGCCCTTGGTGATGCCGATGGTGAACATGATGAAGAAGCTATACAAGCCGGTCTTCTCAACAATCACACCGTGCTCGGCTAAGAACTTGGTCACGATGCTTGCAGGGATACCTGTTTTATCAAATTTACCGTTCAAATCCAAACCGGGCGTGACGATAGTGGCCTTGATCGGGTCCAACATGTTGAAGCCATCGGCTAAGTTACCAAAGCCGTGCCACTTGGACGATTTGCCTTTGCCTTTGATGATCCAGCTGTCGGCGCGGCCAATGCCGTCGTCCACAAGCTCATCAGGGCCCCATACTTTGAACCACCAGTCTTTGCCGTACTCATCGTCCACCTTGCGCATGGCGCGACGGAAATCGAGGGCTTCGGCAATGCTTTCCTCAACCAAGGCTGCGCCGCCGGGTGGCTCCATCATGGCTGCAGCTACATCGCAGCTTGCGATGATGCTGTACTGCGGGCTGGTGCTGGTGTGCATTAAATACGCTTCGTTGAATAGGTGGCGATCCAACTTGGTTTTTTGCGAATCTTGCACCAACACATGGCTGGCTTGGCTGATGCCGGCCAACAACTTGTGAATGGATTGCGTGGCATACACCACCGAGTGCATCGGACGCTCGCGCTTTTTGCCCATCGCGTGGTACGTGCCATAAAACGGGTTGAACGCCGCATGGGGCAACCAAGCTTCGTCAAAATGCAAGTTGGCCACATAGCCGTCGAGCATGTTTTTGATGGTTTCAGTGTTGTACAACACGCCGTCGTAGGTGGACTGGGTGAGCGTCAACACACGTGGCTTGACCTTTTTGGCATCCACCCCTTTGAGCAAAGGATTGGCCTTGATCTTGGCTTGTATCGCTGCTGGCTCGAACTCGCTTTGTGGAATCGGACCAATGATGCCGTAATGATTGCGCGTGGGCTTCAAAAATACAGGAACAGCGCCCGTCATGATGATGGCGTGCAACACCGACTTGTGGCAGTTGCGGTCAACCACCACCACGTCGTCTGGCGCCACCGTGTGATGCCAAACGATTTTGTTAGAAGTGCTTGTGCCGTTGGTCACAAAAAAACAGTGGTCGGCATTGAAGATCCGGGCGGCATTGCGTTCGCTCTCGCCAATTGCACCGTTGTGGTCCAACAACTGGCCCAACTCCTCCACAGCGTTACATACGTCGGCGCGCAGCATGTTTTCACCATAAAACTGGTGGTACATCTGGCCCACCGGGCTTTTCAAGAAAGCCACGCCACCCGAGTGGCCTGGGCAGTGCCATGAGTACGAACCGTCTTCGGCGTAATCGAGCAGCGCCTTAAAAAACGGCGGCTGAACGCCTTCGAGGTAGCTTTTGGCTTCACGAATGATGTGACGCGCTACAAACTCGGGCGTGTCTTCGAACATATGAATGAAGCCGTGCAACTCACGCAAGATGTCGTTGGGCAAATGACGCGAGGTTTTGGTTTCACCGTACACATAAATGGGTACGTCCGCGTTCTTGCGGCGCACTTCTTGAATGAAGTTACGCAAGTTCAAAACAGCTGGATCAAGGTCAGGACCGGGCGTGAACTCTTCATCGTCAATCGACAAGATAAAAGCGCTGGCACGTGATTGCTGCTGCGCAAACTGGCTCAAGTCGCCATAGCTGGTAGCACCCATGACCTCGTAGCCCTCGCCTTCAATTGCATCTGCAAGCGCACGAATGCCCAAACCAGACGTATTTTCAGAACGAAAATCCTCGTCAATGATGACGATGGGAAAGCGAAATTTCATGCGTGACTCCGAGCGTTTCAAGCTTCAACAAAACAACAGCGCCGAAGTGTACTCGCCCAC
>CANFKQ010000083.1 GCA_947447405.1 Comamonadaceae bacterium
GCGATTTTGATGATTGACTTCGCACTCGAAGCCCAACGCCAGCACAACATGACGCCGCGTGAAGCCATTCGCACAGCTTGTTTGACGCGGTTTCGTCCCATTTTGATGACCACGCTCGCGGCCATGATGGGTGCGTTGCCCATTGCTTTGGGGCTGGGTGCAGGCGCTGAGTTGCGCATGCCATTAGGCATTGTGGTGGTGGGTGGTTTGGCGTTCTCGCAAGTGATCACGCTCTATATCACGCCTGTGATTTACATCTACCTTGAAAAATACAGCGGCAAAGGCCCGATGGAAATTCCGGTGGAGATGATGCCTTAACGCGCAAAGCAGACGGGGCTTAGATGGCTCCGTCAAACATCATCACATCCACCTCATCGCCCACAGCAACATTGCCTTGCGCGTGATGCAACACGATGAGGCCATTGCCTTGCACCATCGAGCTCAGCACGCCTGAGCCTTGGTTGCCTGTGGTGCGCACTTGCAGCGTGCCGTCGGTAGCAGTGCTGACAAACCCACGTTGATATTCAGTTCGGCCTGCTTTTTTGCGCAGGGGCTCAAGGCTCTTGGCGCGCAGCAGTGGCGCAGACTGCGAGGTGCTGCCCATCATGCGCAGCAGTGCAGGGCGTACAAAAGCAAGAAAGGTGACCATCACTGCCACGGGGTTGCCGGGCAAACCAAACAACACCGACTTGCCAATGCGGCCCACCGCCATGGGGCGGCCTGGGCGCATGGCGATTTTCCAAAACGCCACATCGCCCAGCTTTTTCATCATGGCTTTGGTGAAGTCGGCTTCGCCTACGCTTACGCCACCGCTGGTGATGATGGCATCAGCTTCCAGTGCGGCTTTGGTAAATGCGGTTTCTAAAAGTGCGGGGTCATCACGTACTACGCCCATGTCGATGACTTCGCAGCCCATGCGTGTGAGCAAGCCGAACACGGTGTAGCGGTTGCTGTCGTACACCGCGCCTTCGCGTGGGGCTTCGCCCAAGCTCAGCACTTCGTCACCGGTCGAGAAATAGGCCACGCGCAAGCGTCGGTGCACGCGCACATCGGGCAGGCCAAGGCTGGCGACTAGTCCCAAGGCTGCAGGTGTGAGGTGTTGGCCTGCTATCAATGCAGGCGCACCTTGCATCAGGTCTTCACCCAATAAGCGGCGGTTGTCGCCGACTTTCAAGATGTTGGGTGGAATGGTGACAGTGGTCACATCGTGCGCACTGTTGATGTGGCAAAACTCTTGCGGCGCAATGGTGTCTAGTCCGTCTGGCAGGATGGCGCCCGTCATGATCTTCAGGCATTCGCCGGCGTTGACCTTGCCTTGCCAGGCTTTGCCTGCCAGTGAGGTGCCTACGACGCGCAACGTGAGCGGCTGGTCGGTTTGTAGCTGTGCGCCATCCAACGCAAAGCCATCCATGGCCGAGTTGTTGTGTGCAGGGACGTTGATGGGCGAGATGACGTCTTGCGCCAGCACGCGGCCCAGTGCATCAAACACATACACGTCTTGAGATTCGTCGGCAGACAGGGGCTGCACCAGTTCGTGCAAAAACGTGTTGACTTGATCCACGCTCAAGGCTTGTGGGTCGTAGCCTTGCAGGGCGGCTGCGATGTCGTCGATGCTTTTCATGGCGCTGCGTTTTCTAGGGCTTGCAGTTCGTTCAAGGTGTTGACGTTGGCAAACGCCAAGGGGTCATCACCCTCCGCGTCAAAGGGAACCACCACTGTTTTATGTTGCGCGGTCCACGCGTCAATTTTGCGACCTCCGCCGTGGGTGAACTTGACCAAGCTTTCAGACAGTTCAATTTTCATCAAGCAGAACACGGGCTGCGTGCGAATGTGGACTTGACCGTGTTCATCCATTTCGGGCGCTGCGGCCATGGCGATGTCTGCACCTTCTCGAATCAAGGCTTGGGCCAAGCGCTTGGCCAAGTCGAGTGGCAGGCGTGGTGTGTCGCAAGGTACGGTCAGCACATAGGGCGTTTCGGCACGCTCTAGACCCACCAGAAAGCCTGACAGTGGGCCCGCAAAGTCAGCCGAAGCATCGGGCCAGACAGACGCACCAAATGACTCGTAGGCTGAGAGGTTGCGGTTGGCGTTGACCATCACGCTTTCTACCTGAGGGCCCAGGCGCATGAGGGTGTGCAAGGCCAAAGGAATGCCGTTGAAGTTTTGCAAGCCTTTGTCGACGCCGCCCATGCGGCTTCCTTTGCCTCCAGCCAAGATAAGGCCGGTGATGTCTTGGGGTTCAATGCTGTGTGTCATGTGGATGTATTGGGGAAGTCATTAGCCACCGATGTAGCTCATCTCGACGCGGCGTGTCGTCGATGAACTGTCGGGCGCACTGTCAGTCGGCATGGAGGTACGTAGCTCTGAATAGCGGTCGTCGCGCTTGTGCCAAATGTGGCCGATGGCAGAGGCGATGTCGGCATCGCTTGAGTCAGAGCAGCGCATCAGGCTGCGCAAGTCATAGCCCTGCGTGGCAAACAAACAAAGGTAGAGCTTGCCTTCTGTGGAGAGACGGGCACGATTGCAGTCACGACAGAACGCTTGGGTCACACTGCTGATGACGCCTACTTCGCCTAAGCCGGGGTCGAATACGCCCGCTGCATTTGCATAGCCCCAGCGCTGGGCGGTTTCGCCGGCTGCGCTGGCCTGTAAGGCCACGAGTGGGAATTCTTGTCGAATGTGTTGAATGACTTCGGTAGATGGCAACACATCGTCCATGCGCCAACCGTTTGTGGCACCGACATCCATGTATTCGATGAAGCGCAGCGTGATGCCGCTGCCTCTGAAGTGGCGTGCCATGGGCAGGATTTGGTCGACGTTGGTGCGGCGTTTGACCACCATGTTGACTTTGAGGCCGGTGAATAGGCCGTTAGCATCCAGTCCCAAGCCCACATCTTTAGCGGCGGCAATACCTTCAAGCACATCAGCCACCGGAAAGTCCACATCGTTCATGGCGCGAAATACGGCGTCGTCCAAACCATCCAAGCTAACCGTCACACGGTTGAGGCCGGCGTCCTTGAGCGACTTGGCTTTGCGGGCTAAGAGAGACCCGTTGGTGGTGAGGGTGAGGTCGAGTGGTGCGCCATCGGGCGTTTGGATGTTGGCCAGTTGCGCCACCAAGATTTCAAGGTTCTTGCGCAGCAGGGGCTCGCCACCCGTTAGGCGAATTTTGCGCACCCCGTGGCCCACAAACACTTTGGCAAGGCGGGTAATTTCTTCAAAGTTCAGCAAGTCGCCGTGGGGTAGGTAGGCGTAGTCTTTGTTGAACACCTCTTTGGGCATGCAGTAGTTGCAGCGAAAGTTGCAACGGTCAGTCACGCTGATGCGCAGGTCGTGCAGCGGACGCCCTAAGCTGTCGCTCAACAGACCCGTGGCAGAAATACGCTGGGTGGGTACTGTGGCAGGTAGGGCTAGCAGCCGTTGGTCGACAAGGGGAATAACGCGTTCAGACATGCTTTGATTTTGCCTCAGCCACGAATCCCCTAAGCCTTGATGTAGATCAGTGTGCGATGTTAGGTAAGGGTGCAAAGTAAACACATTGCAATTGATAGGAGTAAACCCATGAAAGCTTGGATCGACCTTTTTTCTACCGACTACGGCTTGATGAGCGTGGCCGTGATTGTTTTTATTTTGGCAATGGCTGTCTACTTTTTGCGCGTTTTCTTGGGCTTGATGGACGAAACCGGTAAAAGTACGCACGAATAAGCGTTTCAAAGGCCATTCAGAGACGCAAGCCCCATGAAAGTAAAATCAGAGTTAATCCTCTGTGTTTCTTTTTTAACTTTTATAACAAGACAACCATGTCCCTGAATAAAGTCACCCCCGGTAGCAAAGTTCCTGAAGCCTTCAACGTGATCATCGAAATTCCGATGAACTCGGATCCAGTGAAGTACGAAGTCGACAAAGAGTCTGGTGCTCTGTTTGTGGACCGCTTCATGGGTACGGCTATGCATTACCCCACCAACTACGGCTACGTGCCACAAACCATTGCTGGTGACGGCGACCCTGTGGACGTGTTGGTGATGACTCCTTTCCCATTGCCCCCTGGCGTGGTGGTGCCTTGCCGTGCTTTGGGCATCTTGTTGATGGAAGACGAAGGCGGCGTGGACGGCAAAGTGTTGGCTGTGCCCACAGAGAAAATCTTGGCCCGTTACAGCAACATCAAGTCATTGGCTGATATCCACGAGTTGCAGTTGCAACAAATTGCTCACTTCTTTGAACATTACAAAGATCTCGAAAAAGGCAAGTGGGTTAAGGTCAAGGGTTGGGAAGGCATTGAGTCGGCTCATAAAGAAATCTTGGACGGTATGACCAACTACAAGAAGTAATTCTTCGTTGTGTTCATCGAAAGCCCGCTTCTGCGGGCTTTTTTATTGCTGTTTGAACGGGTTGCGCTCAGCCAAGTGGTCAAGGTAGTTGTCGACGCCTGCAGATTCTCTTTCCAGAAAACGTTCCACTGCATCTGCAAAAGCGGGGTGTGCCAACCAGTGCGCACTGTAGGTGGGTACTGGCATGAGGGCGCGGGCCATTTTGTGTTCGCCTTGGGCTCCGCCTTCAAAGCGCTGCACGCCGTTGGTAATGCACCAATTTAATGGCTGGTAGTAGCAGGCTTCAAAGTGCAGGCAGTCCACGCGCTCTAGTGCGCCCCAGTAGCGGCCGTAGGCGACTGCGTTGGGTGAGCCAAGCCCCTGCACAGCCACCAAGCTGCTGGCGATGGGGCGACCTTGGCGCTCGGCCACAAATAGAATCCAGCTGTTCGGCATGTGGTGTTGCATGTGCTCAAAGAAGGTGCGACCCAGGTAGGGCGCGTTGCCGTGCTCAAGGTAGGTGCGCTCGTAGCATTGGTAGAAGAAATCCCAGTCAGCCGTGGTGATGGTGGTTCCTACTGAGGTCCGAAACGTCACGCCCGCATCGGTTACGCGGCGGCGTTCTTGTTTGATTTTTTTGCGCTTCTCTTGTGAGAGGCTGGCTAAGAAGGATTCGAAGCTGTCAAAGCGAGCGCCTTGTAGGTTGGCGTTGTGCCAATGGAATTGCACGGTTTGTCGTCGCATAAGGCCTAGGGCATCGCATGCAGCACGGTCGTTGGGACTGTTGAACAGTAAGTGCAACGAGGACAGTTGGTTCTGTTGTGCCACATCCAGCATAGCTTTAAGCAAGACTTGACGAGCTGTGGCATCCACAGCCAGTAAGCGTGAGCCCGGCACAGGCGTGAAGGGCACGGCGCACGTAGCTTTGGGGAAATAGTTCAGGCCGTGGTCGGCATAGGCGTTCGCCCACGCCCAGTCGAACACGTATTCGCCGTAAGAGTGATCTTTGATGTAGAGCGCGCCTGCGGCCGCCAAGGCTTCGCCTTGCCATAGCGTGACAAATTGTGGCATCCAGCCCGTGTTGGGTGCGGCGCTGCCGCTGGTGTGCAATGCTGCGAGGTAAGCGTGTTGCATGAAGGGCGAGGGCGCGTCTTGTCGAGCAAGTAGGGTATCCCACGCCAGAGCGGGGATATCGAGCGGGCTCGCGTGAACGCGGATGACATAATCCATTTGCTTTTTAGACCTGTTTTACTTTGGACACGTGCCTGCTGCCATGACTCTCAAAATTTGTGTTGCTCAATTGAATTTCGTGGTGGGAGACATGGCTGGTAACGCCCAGAAAATCATCAACTGTGCCACCATGGCTTATCAAGATGGTGCGCGTTTGGTCTTGACGCCTGAGCTGTCTCTGTGCGGTTACGCCGCCGAAGATTTATTCCTTCGCCCCTCGTTCATCCAAGCCTGTGATGATGCCTTGAAAACGGTGTCCGCCGCTCTTAGCGGGTTAAAGGACTTGCATGTGGTGGTGGGACATCCTTCGGGCGGTGATGAGCGCACGCGCTCGGTCTCGGTGCAACGCCGCTTCAACATGGCGAGTGTGGTGTGCGAGGGTCAAGTGGTCGCTTCCTACGCCAAGCGAGAGCTGCCCAATTACCAAGTGTTTGATGAACGCCGTTATTTCGTGGCTGGTAACAAGCCTTGTGTGTTTGAGGTCGCTGGTACGAAAGTGGGCTTGCTGATTTGTGAAGATGCTTGGTTTGATGTGCCAGCACTTGACGTCAAAGCAGCAGGTGCCGAGATGTTGGCGGTGATTAACGCTTCGCCATTTCATGTGGGCAAAGGCGACGAACGCGAGCAAGCCATGCGTGGCCGTGTGCAAGCCACAGGCTTGCCTTTGATTTATGCGCATTTGGTCGGCGGGCAAGACGAAGTTGTGTTTGAAGGCCGTTCGTTTGCACTGAATGCCGATGGCGCTTTGGCGGCACGTGCCCCGAGTTTTGAGGTGGCTGAATTTACGGTGGACGTGACGCGTGCGCAAGCAACGAGCGGCACTGGGAAGATTCATCTGTCGGGCGACGTGGCTGAGGATGGTTCACTTGAAGCCGATTTGTGGCATGCCTTGGTCCTAGGAGTGCGTGACTACATTTGTAAAAACGGTTTCCCAGGTGTCTTGTTGGGGTTATCTGGCGGTATTGATTCAGCCTTGGTGCTGGCCATCGCTGTGGATGCCTTGGGTGCAGACAAAGTGCGCACAGTCATGATGCCGTCGCCGTACACAGCCGAAATCAGCTGGGTGGATGCGCGTGACATGGCAAAACGCATGGGCGTGCGCTATGACGAGGTGTCCATCATGCCTGAGTTCGATGCCTTCTTGGGCTCGCTCAAAGCCGACTTTGAAGGCATGCAGCTCGATACAACCGAAGAGAACATCCAAGCCCGCATTCGCGGCACGCTGCTTATGGCCTTGTCTAACAAGTTTGGTTCCATCGTGCTGACTACGGGCAACAAGAGTGAAATGGCGACCGGCTATTGCACTTTGTATGGTGACATGGCCGGTGGTTTTGCTGTTATCAAAGACGTGGCCAAGACCTTGGTGTTCAAGCTGGCGCGTTGGCGCAATGCCTACGACCCATATGGCACAGGCGCTGAGCCCATTCCCGAGCGCATCATTACTCGCCCTCCCAGCGCTGAACTGCGCCCTGACCAAACCGACCAAGACAGTTTGCCGCCATATGAGGTGCTCGATGAGATCGTCTCGCGCTTCATGGAGAACGACCAAAGCTCGCAAGATATCATCGCCGCTGGCTTTGCGCAGGCCGATGTGGAGAAGGTCACCCGCCTGATTCGCATTAACGAATACAAGCGCCGTCAATCTCCAGTGGGAATCCGTGTGACGCACCGCAGTTTTGGCAAGGATTGGCGTTATCCTATAACCAACAAATTTCGTGCCTGAAAACACGCCTTCTCATCGACTCCAAGGACTTTGAACATGAAGCAAATCACCGCCATCATCAAACCATTCAAACTCGAAGAAGTGCGTGAAGCACTGGCCGAATGTGGTGTGACGGGCTTGACCGTGACCGAGGTCAAAGGCTTTGGTCGTCAAAAAGGCCACACCGAGCTGTACCGTGGTGCTGAGTACGTGGTCGACTTCTTGCCCAAGGTGAAGATTGAAGTGACCGTGAAGGCTGCTGACGTTGACAACTGCGTAGACGCCATCGTGCGTGCAGCCCGTACCGGTAAAATTGGCGATGGCAAAATTTTTATCACGCCTGTGGAGCGTGTGGTGCGGATCCGAACAGGTGAGTTGGACGAAACAGCCATCTGATTTAACGAATAACGTTTCGTTTTTGGAACGAAAAAAGCCGCAGCCTAAAAGGGCTACGGCTTTTTTGTTGGCTGTGTGGGTTAAAGACCTGTCAGCTTAGGGTCTGGTGCAAAGCCTGCTGCTTGCACCAGCTCTTGCAGCAAGGCTGTCGGCTCTGTGCCGCTGCGAATCAGGTCCATTTGCCAATCATTCAAAAAGCCTTGTTGGACGCTGTTTTGTGCAAATTGCAGCAGGCCGTTGTAATAACCTTCGGTGTTCAGTAGTCCAATAGGCTTGTCGTGGTAGCCCAGCTGGCGCCAAGTCCACACTTCAAAAAACTCTTCAAACGTACCAATGCCGCCTGGCAGGGCCAAGAACACATCGGCCCGTTCGGCCATCATGTGTTTGCGCTCATGCATGGTGTCTACTACATGCAGCTCGTTGCAGGCTGTACGTGTATTTTCTTGGGTTTGCAAAGCTTTGGGGATGATACCCACCACGCGGCCACCGGCATTAGCTGTGGCTTGTGCCACTAAGCCCATGAGGCCGTTGTTGCCGCCGCCGTAAACCAGTTGACCGTTATGTTGGCCAATCCATGCCCCTACTTGTCGTGCCACATCGGCATAAGCATGCTGGGTTCCGTTGCGTGAGCCACAGTAGACGCAGACAGAAAAAGCAGGTGTGCTCATGTATTCTCTCAAGCAAAAAAGTTGGCACGAACGGCCGCCGCCCAAACTGCGATGCAAAGCAACAGGCTCAACATCACGGCGGCACTGCCTGTGTCTTTGGCCCGTTTTGCCAGTTCGTGCCATTCGGGGCCAATGCGGTCAATCGCTGATTCAATGCCGGTGTTGAGCAGCTCGATCACCATCACCATCACCACTGTCCCAGCCAGTAATGCGGTCTCATGCCATGTTTGCCCCACGTAGAAAGCCAGCGGTAGCAGCACGAATGCACCAATTGCTTCTTGGCGAAAGGCTTTTTCATGCCATCCGGCCTTGAGCCCGCTAAGGGAGTAGCCGAAGGCGTGCCAAACGCGGTTGAGGCCAGTTCGTTTTTTTTGTGGATTTGCACTCATAAGGTGAATGTATCGCCTAAGTTTTGGGCTTTTTGAATTCAATAGGTTGTGCATTGACCAATCGCGTGCCAGCCAACGCATCGTGCCAAAATTGTCTTTGTGGATGAAAGCGACTTAGCAAAGCCCAGACCGCAACCCAGCCGAAAAATAACACAGCAGTTTCTCCACCGGTGAGTGCATAAGGAGCAAGGATGGCCAAAGGCGGAATGAACCAAATCCAGCTCATCAGGTAGCGGATGAAGGCGCGCTTTTGAGTCAGGGTTTGAGCGTTAATGTCGACCACGCGGATGTGCCAAGTTTTCATAGCCAAAGTTTGGCCTTTCTGACCAAACCAAGTGAAGTAAATACCGACCACGAGAAACAAGAATGCCTGAAGGCCGTGGCGGTTATCCAGCGCGTGGCGAGACTGGCTGAGGGTACTGAATAAATAACCAGAGATGAAGAGCACGCCAAACAAAAGAAGCCCCTCATAGAGCCAGCAAGCCATGCGACGAAGCAGGCTAGGTGCTGTCAAATCAGATGTCATTGCGGTGTGACTGTGATTTCAGTGCCGGCGCTAGCAGGCGCAGAGCTGCTAAGAGGTGGCGGCAGTAGCGTGCTGGGGGCTGCTTGGTCTGAAGCGATGCGGGGTAGGGCCTTATTGGTACTGGCCATCGGGGGGGGGGTGAGCTTGGCGGGTGAAACGGGTTTGACGGCCGGTGCCGCGCCCATTACAGGTTGTGTTTGTTGCTGAGCAGCCAACTTTTGTTTGGCTTCGGGCGGGAGTGCTTGATAGGCTTCCCACTTGGCTTTCTTGTCTTCTTGGAGCAGTTGCTTGGCATCTGCGTAATTCAAACGTGCTGCTGAGCGTTGTTGAGGGCTCAGTGCAGCCCATTCACGCATGCGGCCTTGCACGGTCGTCTGTTCTTCGGCCGAGAGCTGTCCAAAGTTTTGTGAAACAGCCAGCCATTTGCGCTTGTGTGGCTCTGTCATCGCGGGCCACAGTTGAGCCAGCGGAGCGAGCGCCTGTTGTTGTGATTCCGTCAAATCCATCCACAAAGGACGCCCTGGCAGGCTGGGCGCCGTTTTGGCTGTCGCCGTTGGTGCTGTTTGTGCGCAGGCCAGATTGCCAGCCAACATCACAGCACCACTCAATAAAATTTGGGCTGCGATAGTCGCGTTGATCGAGCGTGTGAACAGCATAAAGGCCTGTTTACTCTTTTGATTCGCTAGCAACGATTGGGTTCTTCAGGAATTGAAGAAATCCTGGGTCTGCATAAGCAGCAGGTGGCAAGTCATCGATGAGCAAGGCTGAGTCAATTTCTGCCAATTCGTTGGCACGGTCGTCATCCATGATGTTTTGAATCAGGGCCAAACCAGCCACCAAAGCAATCAATGGGAGCAAAGAAGCCAAACGGCTCCAAATATTCAAACCTTCGTCTCCGCCAAAGTTCAACAAGGCCGAGCCGTTTTGCGGAACCATACCTGTGCTGGTTTGCATGCGAGTTTGTGTCTTCAAACGAGCTTTGACGGCGCGCGTGCGTGCAGCACGCAAGCGCTCAGAGATATCGTGCGGAAGGTCAAGACTGGCTGAATTCAGGCGTGCAGCAATGCGCAAACCAAATTCGTCTTGGGTATTTGCGGTATGTGTCATGGTTGAATTCCCTTATCTTTGAGCGCTTTGCTGAGCGCTAGTACAGCTCGAGAGCAGTGCGTTTTGACACTTCCTTCGGAGCAGCCCATAGCGGCAGCGGTCTCAGAAACATCAAGATCCTCCCAATAACGCAGCAGGAAGGCTTCTCGTTGACGTGTCGGTAAATTTTGTATTTCTTCTTCGATATCGTGCACATTTGCCGTGGTGGCGAAGTTGTCCTCGGCACTTTGCGTAGTTTGGCTGTCGTTGTCTACGGCCAACGCTTCTAAAAGATCAAATTCACCATCGTCTTTGTCAGAGTCGAAGTCACTGAAGTTGCTGAATAAGGCCCTGCGAGTTTTGTTGCGTCGAAACCAGTCAAGGGTGGTGTTTGACAAGATTCGGTGAAACAGCATGGGCAACTCGGCTGCTGGTTTGTCGCCATAATGTTCTGCGAGTTTCATCATGCTATCTTGAACGATATCCAGAGCTGCCTCGTCGTCACGAACGTGATAGACCGAGCGCTTGAAGGCACGCTTCTCGACGCTTTTAAGGAAGTCTGACAGTTCTTGTTCGGTTGCCACTAAAGAATGTATTCAAGTGTGAATCGGGGACGATTATGGCACCTAGGGGTGCTTTTGCCTCCTTAAGACTGAATCTTGCAGCGGTTGGTGTCATAATACTTGGCTGCAATTCGACAAAAAAGGCAAACGGGTCTGGGTCCGGCGCGAACCATGCGTCTATGGCTGAAGGTCCAAAGTTTCGATGCTGCCCCACAAGGGTTCGCCAAGAAGCACCCAAGGTTTTTCGTTGACGAAATTCACTCAGGTTAAA
>CANFKQ010000084.1 GCA_947447405.1 Comamonadaceae bacterium
CCTGAATTCTGGAGTATCCACATGGCCCGCATCACTGTCGAAGACTGCCTTGAGCAAATACCTAACCGCTTTCAATTGGTGCTGTGCGCCACTTACCGCGCTCGCATGCTCAGCCAAGGCCACACTGCCAAGGTTGAAAGCAAAAACAAGCCAGCCGTGACTGCTTTGCGCGAAATCGCAGCAGGCCAAATTGGTATCGAGATGCTGAAAAAAGTACCCGGCTAAATCGGGGTTACCCCACATAAAAGCACCGCTCTGTCGGTGCTTTTTTCATTGCGGGTAAAGTATTCACTATGAGTGTCACCCAATCCACGTCAAAGCCTTCAGCTTCCCCTTCTGGAAGCGCCGCTGCAGCCAATGCGGCGGCGGCTAGCTTTGCTGCATTGACTGAAAAACTAGGCTATCTCAATGCAGAAGGCCTAGACATGGTACGCCGTGCTTACCGCTATGCTGACGAAGCCCATTTGGGCCAGTTGCGCAGCAGTGGCGAGCCCTACATCACTCACCCCATCGCTGTGGCCGCGCAATGCGCGGAATGGAAGCTCGATGCACAAGCTCTTTCTGCCGCACTGCTGCACGACGCGATGGAAGATTGCGGTATCACGAAAACTGATTTGATTGAGCGTTTTGGCATTCAAGTCGCCGAGCTGGTGGATGGGTTGACCAAACTGGATAAGCTGGAGTTCAACACCCGCGAAGAGAACCAAGCCGAGTCGTTTCGCAAGATGCTGCTGGCCATGGCGCGCGACGTGCGCGTCATCCTCATCAAGCTGGCCGACCGCAGCCACAACATGCGCACCATGGGTGATATGCCCCGCTCGAAGTGGGGCCGTATCTCTAACGAAACGCTCGAAATTTACGCCCCCATCGCCCATCGTTTGGGACTGAATCAAACCTACCGAGAACTGCAAGAACTGGCATTTCAACACTTGTGGCCTTGGCGCCACCAGGTACTGAGCAAAGCCATTCAAAAAGCCCGCCACCGCCGCCGCGATTTGATGCAAAAGGTGGAGCAAGAGGTGGAAGCGTCTTTTGCCAAGGTCGGCTTGAAAGTTCGTATATCTGGCCGTGAGAAAACGCTGTATTCCATCTACAAGAAGATGGATGGTAAACATCTAAGCTTTGCACAGGTGACAGATATTTATGGCTTTCGCCTCATCTTGCCAAATGTGATTGACTGCTACACCGCCATGGGCGTGTTGCACCAGATGTACAAGCCTGTGCCTGGCAAGTTCAAAGATCACATTGCGATTGCCAAGCTCAACGGCTACCAATCGCTGCACACCACCATCGTGGGGCCATCGGGTTTGAACGTGGAGTTTCAAATGCGCACAGAAGCCATGCACCTCGTTGCTGAAACGGGCGTAGCTGCTCATTGGCTATACAAGGACAAAGGCTCTAACAACGAAGCCAATGCCAACTTGGGCAACCAATGGTTGCAATCGTTGCTGGACATTCAAGATGAAACCCGCGACGCTACCGAATTTTGGGACCATGTCAAAGTCGACCTATTTCCAGATGCGGTGTACGTGTTCACTCCAAAAAGCAAGATCATGGCGATGCCACGCGGTGCCACACTCGTCGACTTTGCCTATGCCGTGCACAGCGATGTAGGTGACCGCACCATGGCCGCTAAAGTCAACGGAGAACAAGTGCCTCTTCGCACTGAGCTGCGCAATGGCGATATTGTTGAAGTCATCACCTCTGCTGTGGCGTCGCCCAACCCTGCTTGGTTAGGCTTTGTACGTACAGGCCGTGCCCGCTCAAAAATTCGCCATCACCTCAAGACCATGGCTCACTCCGAGTCGCAAGGTTTGGGTAAAAAACTATTGGCACAAGCACTGCGTGCAGAGGGCATTGAAGACTTGCCAGCGCAAGACGACAAGCACGCTCAAATTTGGGAAAAACTACTGCACTTCACGGGAAGCAAAACCAAAGCAGAACTGCTGACAGACATTGGCCTGGGTAAACGCGTGGCCAGTATCGTGGCCAAACGTTTGGCGACCTTACTTTCAGACTTGGGACACAAACCCGATGCTTTGCTGCTGAGCCGGGAGCGCTTCACTGCCCACGAAACCGTATCACAAGGAAGCGTGACGGTTGATGGCAGTGAGAACGCATCAGTTCAATACGCTAGCTGTTGTCGCCCCGTACCAGGCGACACCATCGTGGGCTACCTCGGTCGCGGCGAAGGCTTGGTGGTGCACACCGACCAATGCGGCGTGGCACAACGCTTGAAATACAAAGACAGCGAGCGCTTCATTGCGGTGGAGTGGGCGGACGAACCAACACGCACATTTGAAGCTGCCGTAGTGGTAACTGTGAGCAACGGCAAAGGTGTGCTGGCCCGCGTGGCTTCGGCCATCACAGGGGCTGAAGCAGACATTACCCACGTACTGATGGCAGATGAGGTAAGCGGCCAAGATGCGTTTGATTTGCGCTTCATCTTCACTGTGCGCGACAAGGCGCATTTAGAGACGGTGCTTGGAAACCTGCGCCGTGTACCTGCTGTCCTGCAGGCACAACGGGTAGTGTCAGGTGTGGGACGCGAAGCTTAAGCGGGTGCTGGGTAGCTCACTTCCACAACTTCCACCTCTTGCACGCCAACTGGCGTAACTAACTTGACCACATCGCCTGCACGTGCCTTGAGCAACGCGCGTGCAATCGGTGACACCCAAGTCACTTGAGCTTTCAAACTGTCTGCCTCGTCAATGCCTAGGATGGTGACAGTGCGCTCCACGTCAGCCTCATCTACGTACATCACGGTGGCGCCAAAAAACACCTGGTCTTTGCCATGATGATTGCTAGGGTCAGTAACTTCGGCAATTTCTAAACGCTTGGTCAAGAAACGGATACGGCGATCAATTTCTCGCAAACGCTTTTTTCCATAGTGGTAATCACCGTTTTCTGATCGGTCGCCATTGCTGGCGGCCCAATGCACGACGTCAACAATGCGCGGGCGTTCGTTGTCGATCAGCTCAAACAACTCGGCACGAAGCGCAGAATAGCCTCGTGGCGTGATGTAGTTTTTGCTGCCAGCGGGCAATGGCGGCAAAACGATGTCATCGTCCTCACTATCTGTATCACGCGTAAAAGCCTTGCTCATTGCTGCCTAAGACTTAGTGCCAGCCAATGACTTGGTAGCCGCGTTCAGCCAAACACTGGTGCACAAACTGGCGGTACAAACTGCTGCCACTCACCGATTGGCCTGCAGCCGTAGCGGCTGCAGCACCTGCACCAATAGCAGCGGCACCTGCTGCGATGTTTTTCAAATCAGGTTTATGGCCGCTGAGCAAGGAGCCCACGACACCAGCAGTGCCCACACCTGCTGCGCCAGCAGCAGCAGAACGCCCTGCATCAATTTTATTCACAGCCCCAATATCTGACTGCTGAGCCATGCTCGCACACATCTGTGCATCAGCCTGCGCTTGAGCTGGCCCGACTTGTTGGTAGTGCGCATTGGGATAAAACGCCGGCTTGGCCACAGGCGTTGCGCAACCGCTTAACAACATGGCCACTGTTGCCGAGAAAGAAATAGCAAGAGGATGTTTCATATGAAAAATTTTACGCAACGAAAGTAAATCAACATAGAAAAAGAAAAAGGGTTTACATCCGAAGATGTAAACCCTTATTCAATTTGGTGCGGCTGGCAGGAATCGAACCCACGACCCCTTGGTTCGTAGCCAAGTACTCTATCCAGCTGAGCTACAGCCGCTCTGGAAAACCGTAAGTATATCACAGATATTTGGTATGAACGTCACCAGCAAATAATCATGCATCCACAGGCAGATTAATCAAAGTGCCATTTCCTTTCGAAAGAGCGTCTCTTGTTCTTTGCGGAAGACGACGGCTTGTTTGGTAGCGTCGTAATCCACATCATTCCACGTGACCGCTGCGCCTTGTGCGACATCGTGCTTCAAAACCATGTTGTGTGCTAGACCAATGGGCAGCGCATGCATGCGCAAAGAGTCAGTGGTTTGCATCAACTTGCCATAAACGGTGTAGCCACCCTCTCCATCAAGTTTTTCACCTTTTTTAAGGGGCCTCTTAGTTGTTGCCACCACATCACCACGCCACTCGCCTGTGGCTCCTGTAGCCTCTTGACGCACGGCAATGCTAGCCACTGAAATCCCCAGCTCAAGCCCGATCAGATGATAGGGCTTGTACATCGCAGCATATTTGCCACTGCTATCCGTTTGAAGTCCATACTGTTGAAAGCAATCCATCACGTAGCGACTAGGCGCCTCAAAGACGGCATAGACGCCCCAGCGAAGGTCACGAAACACAGGGCGGCCATCGCGCTCAATGGAGGACACAACTTCTACAGTTCCCTTTTCTATCAATAGGCCACCCTCATTGCGAGGCCTCAAGATATGAGGCAAATCATCAACACCGCAGGGCGGGAAAAACAGGCCATCTTTGGGAGGATTGAGTTCGCAACCGTTTGACACTGCCGCCATTTCGAGAGCTGACTTGGTGCCATCTAGAAAGCTGTTGAACATTTGGGCGTTGAAGTCTCCGCCAGCCACTTGCTCAGCGCTGAAACCGTAGTGACCCCAAACCGTATCAGGAGTGCTTTGGTGATAAACAGGCAGGTACTTGGTCCCCTTGCCTGCGCACACCACCTCTAAGCCAATGGTGCGCGCCCAATCCACCATTTCAGCAATCAACGCAGGTTGATCGCCTGAGGCCATGGAATAGATGATGCCCGCCTCTTTGGCACGACGCGCCAGCAAAGGCCCCGCCAAGACATCAGCCTCGACGTTCACCATGATGATGTGTTTGCGATACTCACAGCACAGCAGCGCATGCGCAATTCCTGCGGCCGGACTGCCGGTCGCGTCAATCACAATATCAACAAAATCACTGGCAATCACAACAGCGGCATCGTCGGTCAAAAAGGTGCTGCCATCTTTGACGGCTTGGGCCAACGACGTTGCACCTAGGCGTGACAAGTCCCAATCCACGCGAGTCAGCGAAGCACGTGCTCTGTCTGGCGACAAGTCAGCAACTGCCACCACGTGAATACCCGGCGTGCGTGGCGCCTGCGACAAATACATGGAGCCAAACTTCCCCACACCAATGACCGCTACACGCACGGGCCGATCTTGTGCAGCGCGGGCTCTGAGTTTTTGAATCAATGACATGTGTCTCCTTTAGAAGCTAAGGACTTTGGCTGAGAAATAGATTGCAACCACTCTGGTTTGACAAGGCTTGGAGGCAAAAGATCGATTACTTTTTTACATTCCATCTCATTTTGGTCGTCGCTGACCAAAACTTTCAACACCGTTTTTCGAATGGCAATTCTTTCTTTGAACTCGATTTGTAAATACTGTTTCATGTCCAACTCGCTCTCACCCTCAATCCAGACCAAGGTATCAACGTCAGGCCACAACAGGTGAATTTTTTTGCTGACACCGCCCCCAAAAATTTGAGGCACGTGGCTCCACATCAAAGAAATTCCGTTGGGCGTTAACGTGACTGCACACACCTTAAGCAGATCGCTAACCAATGCCTTGGCCAGAAAAAACGACCCCACCATGAGCACCAGCAAGGCTGCAAAGTCTGCATCACCCAAATGCTTGGAATTCCAATAGGCACCAGCAGGCTCAACCAACAACAATGAAAACGCTGTTGGTATGCAGCACAAGCCAATGAACAAACACCACGCACGCGGCCACCTAGACACAAGGTGCGGCTGATCAAGCGTGAGCTGGAGTGAGTCGCCGAGCTGATTCACGTCATGCTTTCATTCGAACGGGTGTGAGGTCATTGGAGTTGAGCGTGAGGATTAAGGACTCCCTGGCTAAATCCGTGTGCTTCTCTGACAAGCTAGCAGCCAAATCAGCGTTGCCATCGTGAATGGCATTGACAATGGCTGCGTGCTCCTCCCAGATCCCGCTTCGCCCCAGCTGGTGCTGATGCACAGCGCCCATCACCCTGCGCAGATGTATCCAGTGCAGCATGGCCGTTTCAATGATGAACGGGTTACCAGACGCCTCGTAGATGGCCTTGTGAAAGGCCGTGTCCGCTTCAATCAAGGCATTCACATCGTGACCCGCAGCAGCCTCGCGACCCGCCTCAATCAAAGACAAAGGAATTTTTGCTTTTCTCACTGAGGCGAGGCGCGCAGCCAAAGCGTCTAACGAGCCACGCACTTGATACAAGTGCCCAATACGAACCGGATCCAACTGCGCCACCACCAAACCGCGCCCTGGCGCCTCTTCTAGCAAGCCGTCTTTTTTCAGCAAACGCAAAGCCTGCAAAACTGGTGACCGAGAGACGTTGAGCTTTTCGGCCAAATCTTCTTGCGTGATGCGCTCACCGGGCGCTAGCACGCCAGCGCTGATGGCATCCAACAGAGATTTATAAACTTCATCAACGTAATCGGTGCGGTTGGGGATCTTAGCCAAACTCATTCAGGACTCCATATTTTTCTTGCTGCTGAGCCTAACGGATTTTCTGGACACAAAACTCACGTGAACATGTCGGGTTGCGTCGCTACCAAATGATCGTAAATAGGCTGAAAGTGCAACCAGCCGATGTATTCAGAACCCACGTGTTCGCGGCTGTAGCGTGCACGCTCTGGCGACACGAGCACCGGTTGATGGCCCGAAGCCTCCACCAGCATTTGCTGACGGCAACAACGCTCAAGCGCAATGAACCAAAATGCGGCAGCCTCGATGCTGTGACGGCTGGCTGTCAACAAGCCATGATTTTGGTGAATGGCGGCCTTCACACCTTTGAACCAATCGCAAACAGCCAAGCCTGCCTTTTCCTCAACAGCGACTTGACCCGCTTCATCTTTGATCACGATGTGATCTTCAAAGAACGCTGCGGCATCTTGAGAGATGGGCTCAAGCGGTCGGCCCAAGGCAGCAAAAGCAGTGCCATACACCGTGTGTGCGTGACACATCGAAATGATGTCTGGATGGGCCTCATGTACCGCCGCATGCAGCACAAATCCGGCTCGGTTGATCGCGTGCTTGCCCTCAACCACTTGCCCCTTGTGATCCGCCAAGATCAGGTTTGACACTTTGACTTGTGCAAAATGCACGCACATGGGGTTTGTCCAATAGAGCTCTGGATGCTCTGGGTCACGGATGGTGAGATGACCAGCAAAACCGTAATCAAATCTCTCTAAAGCGAAGGCACGACACGCGGCGACCAAGCGTTGCTTACGGTGTAAACGTTCAGCTTCGAAATTGTCAAATTGCTGAATCTCTGGATAGATCAATCCAGTTTGTATGGGGTCGTAAATTGATTTTTGATGACCGCCCACCAGAGGTGTTTTCACTTTATCCAACATAAGTGTCTCCTGATAAAAATTACAAATTCAACGACAAACTCTGCCCCTTGGCGCGTGACACGCAAACGGTGAGGCAACGTGCTCTTTCTTCATCGTTCAAGATGAAGTCTCGGTGGTCAACTTCGCCAGCCACATAGTCGACTTTGCAAGCGCCACACAAGCCCGACAAACACGAGGTAGAAACGCGTCGCCCCGTCAGCTCGATGGCACGCACAATGGTTTGATCGGGCCCCACTTGAATGGTCTCGCCGCTTTTGACCAAATGCACTTCAAAGGCGCCATCGGGCAAATTGAGCGGTTTGACATCTGGGGCTTTGAAATGCTCGCAATGCACCGCATCTTTGGGCCAGTGCGCACTTGCCGACGCGCATGCCCCCATGAAGCCTGCTGGGCCGCAGTAGTACACATGCGTATTGGGCTCGACAACTTTCAACAAGTCCGAGATGTCCAAACCCTTGCTCGGCTCGCCGCCGTCAAAGTGCAAATGCAAATGTCCTTGAGGCACAACTTGTTGCAGCTCTTTCATGAAAGCTATATGGCTGGTGCTACGTGCGCAGTAGTGCAGTTCAAATGAAGCCCCTGCGGCTTTGAGCGCGTGCGACATGGACTTCAAGGGCGTGATGCCAATACCGCCGGCTATCAGGATCGAATGCTTGGCGTCGCTCGCCATGGGGAAGGCGTTACGTGCAATCCCAACCTCCAACAAATCGCCCACCCGCACCTTGTTGTGCATGGCCGAAGAGCCGCCTCGGCTTTTAGGCTCTAGCAGCACACCCAACAACCAATGGCTGGTATCGCTGGGGTCACCCGCTAGCGAATACGAACGCACAATGCCACCGGGCAAATGCAAGTCCACATGTGCACCGGCTTCAAAGGGCTCGACTGCATGGCCCTGTGGATCCACCAGTTCGTAAGAACAAATGCCTTGAGCTTGCCAGCGAATGGCCTGCACCCTGAGCTGTTTTGTATGGGGCGCGATATTCATGCGTGACGCTTGGCAAGCACGTCTTGTTGCAATGCTTCCATTTTGGTTTTCACAAAATCTGTGCGCTCTTGGCCCTTGAACTTGTCAGCCTCCGTGATGATGGCCACCACTTGCTTCGCCAGATAGCGGCGCAGCGTGACCTCTTCTTCTGTGGTGCGCCCCACAGGCAAGTCAAATACGTTGCCTGAGCAATAGCTGTTGGGCTGGCCTTCGCTGTCGCGTAACCACTGCGCAAATTGTTCAGGGCTGGCGTTGGGATTGGCGCCACGTACCGCATCACGTAAAAGTTTGCGGAACATGTACAAACCCGCATCGAACTTGGTGGGATTCTCTAAAGCATGCACGGCAATCGGGCGCTGGCTGATGATGGCCTCGTAGTCGCCTGGTGCATATTGGCAGTCCTTGTAATTGGCGCGTGCGCGATGGTCCGTCGGGATAGGGGGCATGTCTTTGAGTTCGTACTGGCCAAAACGCTCAGGCCTGCGCATGGCGACCTGACCCTCCAAAAAGTCAATCGTTTCGTAACCCACCATGTTCTTGTCGCCCACGCCACGTGTGTCAATGCCTGGGCCCATCACGCGCCAACCCATCATCTTGGCGTTTTGATCATCCACAGGCACGGTCCAACGAATCATGTGAAAACGGCTGAAGAGTTTTTTATTCTTGCCGTCTTCAGAGGTGTAAGCATGCAAGCTCAGGTTAGGCAACACCTGATGCTGCACTCGGATAAACATATGACCGTCGTCAGCGCGCCGTGCGCCAGCCCCCGCCAAGCCACGGCCACCGTGCACTGGCATGAAATGCATATCGGGTGGCACCTCCATTGATGCTGCGCCCACTTCGTCAAACGTGGTGCCTTGGAAATGCTCGCCCGTCACTTGACGCTTGGCGTGCAAGGCCATGGTGTGATAGTTGTCAGCTGAGTTGTCCTGCACCTGCAACCAATTGCAGTGTTGGAAGTTGCTGTACGGCACCAACTCATCGCCCTCTGCTACGGTGAAGTTGGACTCCCACTCAGGGAATGGCGGCTCTTGGTCGGGAGGGCCCATGTAGGCAAACACCAAACCATGTCGTTCAAAGGCTTTGTAAGCACCTTGACGGATTGAGCAGCGGTAACGTTCGCCCTCTTCCTCTTCGCCTTCTGGAAACGGCACACGCAAACACGTACCGTCAATGTCAAACACCATGCCGTGGTAGCAGCACGATATGCCGTTGTGCTCGATCTTGCCGTACTCCAAAGAAGCACCGCGATGCACGCAATGCGCATGCAACAAACCAATACGACCCGCACCATCGCGAAACGCTACCAACTCCTCACCCAAAATTTTCAAATAGCGCGGTGTATCCGTGAGTTCCATCGACATGCACACAGGGTGCCAAAACCGCCGCATGTATTCCCCCAGTGGTGTTCCCGTGCCGCACTCTGTCAGCTCAGGATCGTGACCGGGCACGCGGTTGACGTGATAGCCCCCAAAGGGAATGAGTTTTTTCTCAGTGGGCTCATCTGCGTGATTTGTTTTGTCTCGTGTATTCATAGCCTGACCTTTGTCTTCAAAAATTAAACGAGTTAAATAGAACTCCGTATTCTGTATACAAATAATATTGAATGAAAAAGCCTCTTGCATTAGGACTAACCCTTTTAAATCGGAGGTTTAAGTCGGTCTGAAAGTGAAAAAGCAATAAAAAAAGCCACTTTAAAAGTGACTTTGTAAATGGTAGGACGTCACGGACTTGAACCGTGGACCAAAGGATTATGAGTCCTCTGCTCTAACCAACTGAGCTAACGTCCCAACCTAAGCCGCGATTGTAGTTTGTGCGGTGAGAGCGGATTCAAGTATTCAGTCGTGAAGTCGAAACAACTAGGACGGTGCTATTTCCAGCGCCTTGACCGTTTTTGACACACGCCCATGACCCTCGAGATCTTTAGCTCACTCACGAGCCGCATCATTCGCTGGCCACGCCATTTGCTCATGGCTGGCGGCCTTTGCTTCCTCGTGGCATGCGGCGGTGGGGGTGGGGGTGGCTCAGGCGCAGTTAATGCATCCACGACCGACCCATTCGTGAGTTTTGCACGTAACGATGCCCTGACCACGGTCTACGCAACCAATACGATTTCACTGTTGCCGCATTTCAGCTATGGCACTGGAAAAGTCACGTGGACAGACAGTAGCAATGTGGTGCACTCACCCAATGTCACATCCGATATCCCATTGACAGATTCACCCACTCAAAACACCGTCTACACCCTGACAGTGAGTTACCCAGACCCATCGAATATTCGCAATACAAAAACCGATGTCAAACAAATCTCTGTGGTGGTCACTGCATTAGATGGAAGCTACCCAAATTGCACATTGACAGCAAACAATGGAACACCGCAGGTCAGTAGCTCTGTGCAACTCACATCGACTTGCGGGTCATGGGCAAACGGTGTCATCACCTCAAGAAGCGTGGTGTCATCCTTACAAACATCACCCATCACTGAAGGCATCCCTATCGTGATGCAAACCCCGAGCGTCACAGGCACTTTCAACTACACACAAAGCGTGACTTACACCGACACACGGATTGGTCAAACCATCACGCGTGCGTACAACGCCACGACAGTGACTGTGACCAATGATTTGACACAAGTTACCACCGCAGGTTCGATGACAAGCGCGCGAGGCGACTTTACAGCGACGTTGCTGTCGTCTAACAATTTGGTGCTAGTTGCAGGCGGCACCAGCAACGGAACAGCCGTCCTTGCCACGGCCAACCTTTACGACCCCGGCAGTAACACCTGGCGCACAACAGGGGCGATGACGATAC
>CANFKQ010000085.1 GCA_947447405.1 Comamonadaceae bacterium
GAGATGGTCTCCCGGTAGGTGGAAATCGAAATTATAGGCGCTCTGCTACATTGCGAGCCATGTCTGATCTGTCAAATAAGCACATTGTTTTGGGTTTGAGCGGTGGCATCGCTTGCTACAAAGCGGCGGAACTCTGCCGTGCCTTGGTCAAAGCCGGAGCCACGGTGCAAGTAGTCATGACGGAGGCCGCGGCCCAGTTCATCACCCCCGTCACGCTGCAAGCTTTGTCGAATCGCACGGTGTACGTGTCGCAATGGGATGCCCGTGAGCCCAACAACATGGCGCATATCAACCTGAGCCGCGAGGCCGACGCCATTGTGGTGGCCCCCGCAAGTGCTGACTTCATGGCCAAGCTGCTGCACGGACGCGCTGACGACTTGCTGAGCCTCATGTGCTTGGCGCGCCCGATTGACCGCGTGCCTTTGATTTTGGCCCCCGCGATGAACCGCGAAATGTGGCAACACCCTGCCACCCAGCGCAACATGGCGCAGCTCACCGCCGATGGTGCATATGTGTTGGACGTGGGTCAGGGCGAACAAGCTTGTGGCGAAACCGGTGATGGCCGCATGTTGGAGCCCGAAGAAATTTTGGAAGGCCTGATTGCGTTCTTCCAACCCAAAGTTTTGGCGGGTCAACATGTGCTGGTCACGGCTGGCCCTACGTATGAGGCGATGGACCCTGTGCGCGGCATCACCAATTTATCGAGCGGCAAGATGGGGTTTTCGATTGCCCGCGCTGCCTGTGAAGCGGGTGCTGAAGTGATTTTGGTCGCTGGCCCTGTTCATCTGCCTACACCCCGTGGCGTGCTACGTGTGAATGTGCGCTCGGCTTTGGAGATGCAAGCGGCCGTGGCAAAACATGTGGGTGCTGCCTCTGTGTTTGTGGCAACCGCGGCCGTGGCCGATTGGCGTGTGGCGGATGTCGCTGGACAAAAAATCAAGAAGGACGATTCGGGTCAATTGCCGCAGCTCAACTTCGTAGAAAACCCCGACATCTTGGCGGGTGTAGCTCAGTCAGCGCGTGCCAAAAGCGGTGCTTTGTATTGCGTTGGTTTTGCTGCTGAGAGCCATGATTTACTCAAGCACGCCACCGCCAAACGCGAACGCAAAGGCGTGCCGCTGTTGGTAGGCAACATTGGCCCTGCGACTTTTGGCTTGGACGACAACGCTTTGCTTTTGGTTGATGCCCAAGGTAGCCAAGAATTACCGCGTGCCAGCAAGCTCACTTTGGCACGCCAGTTGGTGGATGAGATTTCGCGTCGCTTGGAAAAAGTCTGAGATCAAGGGCCCGATTCAATTCCGTGCGTGCTGCCAAGATTCATATTTAAATTTTTAACATCCATTAATTCATCTGATCAAACAATGAAACTCGACGTCAAAATTCTCGATCCCCGCATGGTCGACCAATTGCCACATTACGCCACGCCTGGTAGTGCTGGTCTAGATTTGCGTGCGTGTTTGGATGCCTCCATCACGCTTGAGCCCAACGCGTGGCAGCTGGTACCTACGGGTATTGCCATTCACTTGGCTGACCCCGGTTACGCCGCACTCATTCTGCCGCGCTCGGGCCTGGGCCACAAACACGGTATTGTGTTGGGCAACCTTGTGGGCTTGATTGACAGCGACTACCAAGGCCAGCTGATGATCAGTGCTTGGAACCGCAGTGACGTAGCCTTCATCTTGGAGCCTATGGAGCGCTTGGCCCAGTTGGTCATCGTGCCTGTGGTGCAAGCCCAACTCAATGTGGTGAGCGAGTTTGCTGCGCCGACTGAGCGCGGTGAGGGGGGCTACGGTTCGACGGGTAAAAAGTAAACGCCTTCAAATCCGAAGCTAATGCACCAAGTAAAAAGCAGTCCTAGGGCTGCTTTTTTGTGCGGTGAAGTCGAATCGATTGCTTGAGCTTGAGCGACTACAAATGTTTGCTTAGTGCAACAAATCGTTGCCTGGCGCTTGCGCTTCAATCTTGAAAAAGCCAGTGCCCAAAGTACCGCGCTCTTGTTCCTCTTGCATTGCTTCGCGCACCGATTGCACATCGAGGTGAATGCGAATCGCGATACCGGCCAGCGGATGGTTGCCGTCTAACACCACATGCTCGGGGTAGAGTTCGGTCACGGTGTAAAGCAGGTCTTGTGGCGCATCTGAGTTGCAGCCGGCGGGCAGTGCGTGACCTTCGACCGTGTGGCCTTCTTCCAGTTCTTTGGGAAAGCGTGAGCGCGCCTCTAGAAACACCAAGTTTTCGTCGTAGTCGCCAAAGGCTTCTTCGGGTTCGAGTTGCAAGTCAAGGTGGTCGCCCACGCTATGGCCTTGCAGGGCTTCTTCGATCTTGGCCAGCAAATCATCGCCACCCACCAAAAACTCGACAGGGCTGTCTAATTCGTCCAGCACTTCGCCCAAAGTGTCTTTCAAGGTCCAAGTTAAGCCGACCACGCAGTTTTGTGTAATTTCCATAAGGCAAAATTGTCGCACGATGCATGTGAACAAACCCCTGACCCTGCTTGGCGGTATCAGCCCCGCCGAATTTATGAGCACCTATTGGCAGCGCAAACCTTTGCTGGTGCGCCAAGCTATTCCCGAATTCAAAGCCTTGCTCAGCCGCCCTGAGCTGTTTGATTTGGCCGAACACAACGAGGTCGAATCTCGCTTGGTCATCGGTAGCAACGGTGGCAAGCGTGACTGGCAAATGCAGCGCGGCCCCTTCAAGCGACGCGCCATCCCTAAGCTCACCGAGCGCGACTGGACCTTGTTGGTCCAAGGCGTGGATTTGCACGACGACCGTGTGGCCGCCTTGATGCAGCAATTTCGCTTCATCCCAGACGCCCGTCTGGACGATGTGATGATCAGCTACGCCACCGAAGGCGGTGGCGTGGGACCGCACTTTGATAGTTACGACGTATTTTTGCTCCAAGCCCACGGCCAACGCCGCTGGCGCATTGGCCGACAAAAAGATTTGTCTCTGGTGCCTGACATGCCGCTGAAAATCTTGGCCAACTTCAAGCCCGAGCACGACTGGGTGCTCAACCCTGGTGACATGTTGTACTTGCCACCGCGCTATGCCCATGATGGTGTTGCACAAGGTGAGTGCATGACTTACTCCATTGGTTTCCGTGTACCCCAAACCGGCGACTTGGCCCGTGAGTTATTGGTACGTTTGAGCGAAGGCGCTGAAGACGCCACAGGTTGCGATTTGTACAAAGACGCCACGCAACCTGCGGTTGCGAAGCCCGCAGCAATGCCAGAAGGATTAGTTGAATTTGCGAAATTAGCAATGCAAAAAGCACTAAAAGACCCTAAAGCACTGCAACGTGCTTTAGGGGAGTATTTGACTGAACCCAAAGCTAATGTGTGGTTTGAGATAGGCGACGTGCCAGATCAGCTCATTTCGGTGCGCTTAGATCGACGAAGCAAGATGATGTACGACGCGCATCACATCTTTCTCAATGGTGAAAGCTGGCGTGCTGCTGGCAAGGATGCTGCTTTGATGAGACAGCTGGCGGATGCACGTGTTTTATCGGGCGCAGATTTGGCAAATGCGAGCGCAGAGGCCTTAAGTTTGCTAACCGAGTGGTGTGACGACGGCTGGCTCCATGCCAATGTATCACTTTCACACCTTGACGCCTAACTGACAAGGCGCTTGAAAAGCTTATAGGAATTACCCTATAATTAGATTCTGGGTTGAGGGGCTCGAGCCCGTCTGCTCGGTTGTGGTGCAAGCCACAGCAATTTCCGGAAATTGTTTTCATCCCCTTTAAGGAATATCAAAATGAACAAGTCAATCCTGTTGGCATCTTTGTTGGCTGCTGCCGCTCTCGTCGCTTGCGGCAAAAAAGAAGCTCCTGCTGTTGAAGCCGCTCCTGCCGCTTCTGCTGCTGTTGAAGCCGCTTCTGCTGTGGCTTCTGACGCCGCCGCTCCAGCTTCTGACGCTGCCAGCAAGTAATCAGTTTTCGGACTGAATTCAAAAGCCACCCTCGGGTGGCTTTTTTCATGGGCGCTTCACAAAATGCTGATCAAACCTGTGCCCATTTCGACCCAGACACAGGGTCTGCAATGTCAATGTCCAAAGGTGTGCAGCCCAAGGCTTCACTCAGACTGGTGCGGGCCAACTCTGCCGTGTTGTTGCGCTCACTCAGGTGCGCTGCCAATACGTAGCTCAGTTGTCCGTGCTTGATACGAGCCAGCAAGTCGGCTGCAGCGTGGTTGGCTAAATGCCCCCAAGGTCCTGCCACGCGTTGTTTGAGAAAGCTCGGGTAAGCGGAGGCTTGTAACAAGTCTGGGTCATGGTTGGCTTCTAAAAGCAAAGCATGGCAGCCTTCTAGGGCGTTCACGACATGGGAAGAGGCATGACCAAGATCGGTCGCAATGCCCAGATGCCGATGGCCGTCACTGCAGCGCAGCTGCAAGGGTTCACGTGCATCGTGTGGCACTGTGAAAGGTAATGCTTGCAAAACCCCTAATTCAATCGCGCAACCGTCACGCGCGATGTTCAGCAGATGTTGGTGTGGCGCCCAAGCGTCGTCATTCACAGCCAGCCAAGTACCTTGACTCATCCAAATAGGCGTGGCATAACGTTTGATAAGGCTCCGCGCGCAACCAATGTGGTCGCCATGTTCGTGTGTGATGAAAATGGCATCTAGGTCTTCGGCACAGGTGCCAGCTTCTATCAGGCGAGCCTCAAGATCGCGAAGGCGAATGCCGCAGTCGATCAGTAAACGAGAAGTGTGTGTGCCACTTTGGGCTTCAACCAAAGTGGCGTTGCCTGAGCTGCCACTGCCCAGGCTTTTAAAGCGGAGCATGCTGCATCTGCAAGGCCTGCACCAATCAGCGCAGGTCGTCAGCCAAGAGCTTCAAGATGCGTTGTGCCACAGCCGTGTTTTCAGTTTTACCTGCTGCATCTTGCACTGTGACCTCTGTGGCCGTGGCTGTTTTGAGCACTGCAACCCGGTACTTCACAGGGCCGACATCTTTTTTGCTGCTGAACATGCTGCTGAAGAAACCTTTGTCTTCTTTGGTCGCTGTGTCCACATAGCGCACAAAATAAACGCCTTGGGCACGATCGCGATCTTCCACCGTGAAGCCTGTGCGGTCTAGCGCCAGGCCCACACGTCGCCATGCCACATCAAACGAGTCAGGGATGTTCAAAAGGGTGGCGTCACCTTTGGTGATCAAGGACGTTTTGTTGACAGGCGCTTCAGGCGCAGCTGCAGTCGCTTTGGCTTGCTCAGCCGACACACCCAGTTTGACCATCAATCGGCTCAAGAACTCAGCTTCTAATTCAGAATCACTGGCTCGTGGGACCCAAATGGTGCCTGATTTGGTTTGGTCTTTGTATTCTTCGCTCATGCCACGGTGGGTCACGAAGATATCAACACCGCCGGTGTTGTTGCGTTCAATGCGGGTGCGGAACTTGTCGCGTTCACCTGATGAATAAAGACCATCCAGCACTTTGCCTAAATTGCGACGGATGAAGTCTTGTGGAATTTTGGCGCGGTTTTCAGCCCATTCGGTTTCAAGCAAGCCCAGCTGTTGTTGCTCGATCACGTATTCGAAGCCGTTTTCTTTCCAAAAGCCTTGAACAATGGGCCACACAGAATCTGCAGATCGGTTGACGACCAACCAGCGTTGTTTGCCATCCCGCTCAATGCGGACATCATTGACTTGTTTGGCTGCTGTGGCAGCAATAGGAGCGACAGGACGTATTCCCATGCTGCTCGCGGTCACTGCGCCACCAGGCACGGCATAACGTGTGTCGCGCGTGAGTTGGGTCAAATCTGGGGGGATGTCGAGTGGCACAACCTTGGTACCGCCTTCGGTTTTGTAATTGACCTTGTCGCCATCCATGATGGAGCCGCAGCCGCTGAGCAAAACCAAGAGGGTCAGCGCTAGCGTTGCACGATTCGAAGCAGAAGAAATGTTCACAGCCAAGGCCTTTTTAACAATCAGATCAAACCAGAAGTGCGCAGTGCACCTTCCACCACAGACTCGTTGGCTTTGGTGAGTTCGGTCATGGGCAAGCGCAGCGTGGGGCCGGCGAGGCCCATGCGGTGCATGGCCCACTTTACGGGGATGGGGTTGGCTTCTACAAACAAGTGTTTGTGAACAGGCATCAACTTGAATTGAATCTCCATGGCGCGTTTGACGTCGCCAGCGATGGCAGCCATGCACAACTCGTGCATCAAGCGTGGGGCCACGTTGGCCGTCACGCTGATATTGCCTTGGCCACCGCACAGCATTAAGGCTACGGCTGTGGGGTCGTCTCCTGAGTACACAGCAAAACCCTTAGGCACATCGCGAATCAGCCACTCGGCGCGTTCGATGTTGCCTGTGGCTTCTTTGATGCCCACGATGCCTGGCACTTGTGCCAAACGCAGCACGGTGTCGTGCGCCATGTCGGCCACTGATCGGCCGGGTACGTTGTACAAAATCACGGGCAAGTCAACCGCTTCGGCGATGGCTTTGAAGTGCAGGTATTGGCCTTCTTGGGTGGGCTTGTTGTAGTAGGGAACCACTTGCAGTTGGCAATGCGCGCCAACTTTCTTGGCGAATTTGGCCAGATCAATCGCTTCAGCGGTTGAGTTTGCGCCGCAGCCAGCCATGATGGGCACGTGACGGTCGGTGTGCTTTGCCGCTTGTTCGACTGACACGCGGATGATCTCGCAGTGCTCTTCCACATTGACTGTGGGAGACTCGCCTGTAGTTCCCACGACGCCAATGCAATCGGTGCCTTCGGCGATGTGCCAATCAATCAGTTTGCGCAGGGTCGGGTAGTCGACGCTGCCGTCTGTGTGCATGGGGGTGGTCAAAGCCACGATGCTGCCGGTAATGGGTGTCATGTCCGCGAGTTCGGTCAAGGAAAAGCGTTCATTCTAGCGATTGCCAATGATGCTTTTAGCGATAAAGCGGGTAACGAGGGGGTGTTTGTGCGGTACTTGTCTCGCGCACCGCCACGATGCGTTGCACAAATCGCTCAGGGTTAGCCAAAAAGCCTTCTTCAAACGCCACCACGCGGAGGTCTTGGCATACGGCCAGTAGCTCGGCGGGGTGCAATAAAAAGTCTGGGCGTGAGGGTTTGCCCACGCTTTCGTTGCCTGCCGAGAAGGTTTCGTAAATCAACACACCGTTGGGTGCTGCGAGGCTGGTCAAGATGTAGGGCCATAGCGGGCGCCACAGGTAGTTGGTAACGACCACACCGCCAAAGCTGCGGCCTGTGAGCGGCCATAGCCCGTTTTCGATGTCCGCACAAATGGTTTCACCCAAGGTGCTGACGGTGGCAATCGAATCTGGGTTGCGGTCCACGCCGGTGACGGGGTGGCCAAGCGCTGCAAAGTGACGCATGTGGCGGCCATGTCCGCAAGCCAAGTCCAGCACGTTGCAACCCGCCGGCAACAGGTGCGACCAACGTGCCACCCAGTTAGACGTGGGTTCTTGCCCATGAAGCAGTGCGCTCATCTCAGAAACATCCCCACACCTGATTTGCCAAAGTTAGCAAAAACTCTGGCTGTAAATACATGGACAGCACGCTCAACAGCACAAAGATACATACCGAACCAATCAAGGCTTGGCGAATCCATGGGTGTGAGAGCAGACTCATTTTAAAACTCAAGCCGCCGCTGCGGCAGGCGCACGCTCGATGGCGTTTTCTTTCACAGGAAGGTTTACCAAAGCAGCAAACACGCCCAGCGCAATCGAGATGTACCAAACGATGTCGTAGCTGCCGGTCTTGTCATACAAGTAGCCGCCGAGCCAAACGCCCATGAAGCTGCCGATTTGATGGCTGAAGAACACAAAGCCACCCAGCATCGACAAATGCGCCACGCCAAAAATTTGTGCCACTACCGCATTGGTGGGCGGTACGGTGGAGAGCCACAACAAGCCCATCACCGCAGAGAAGATGTACACGCTCATGGGTGTCAGTGGGGCCAACAAAAACAATACGATGGCCACCGAGCGCGAAAAATAAATGAAGGACAAAATGTTGCGCTTAGCCATGCGTTGGCCCAAACTGCCGGAAATATAGGTGCCAAACACGTTGAACAAGCCAATCAGCGCCAAGGCAATGCTGGCCACTTCGGGGGACAAGCCGTGGTCTTTGAGGTAGCTGGGCATGTGAACGCCAATGAACACCACCTGAAAGCCGCACACAAAGTAGCCCGCCATCAATAGCTGAAAGCTGCGATAGGCCATGGCTTCACGCAGTGCATGCAGAATGGATTGGTCGCGGTGCGGCGTGGCCCCACCTGCAAAGCCGGGTTCACGCAACCCGAAGGCGAGGGGAATGATGAGCATGGCCGATAGGGCCAGCCACACCAAGGCCTCTTGCCAACCAAAAGTGCTGATCAGGTAGCCCTCGGTTGGGACCATCAGAAATTGACCAAACGAGCCTGCCGCAGCCGCAACACCCATCGCCCACGAGCGCTTGGCCGCGCTCACGTTGCGGCCAATCACGCCGTATATCACTGCGTAAGTCGTGCCCGCTTGGGCAATGCCAATCAGCACACCGGCCGTGGCGGTGAACAGTGCTGGCGTGTCTGAATACGCCATGCCCACTAAGCCCAGTGAGTAAAAAACCGCACAAGTCACGATGACGCGAAACGCGCCAAAGCGGTCCGCTAACATGCCCGAGAAGATGCCTGCAACACCCCAAGTCAGGTTTTGAATGGCAATGGCCATGGCGAAGTTTTCGCGGGTCCAGTCTTGTGCCTGGGTGATGGGTTGAAGCCATAGGCCAAAGCCGTGGCGCACGCCCATAGACATGGTGACGATGGCTGCCCCGCAGGCCAGCACTTGCCACATGGGCAGGGTTTTGTGTTGGTTGGTCATGTGGTCGACTTTACCCAATGTGGCGCACCGCCGCTGTCGCGAGCGTTTTGCCAACTTGGCTTCACGCAGCAAATGTGCGGCTCCCAGCCGATTGGGTTTGTAAAAAAGGTAAGTCTGTAGTTTTATACAGTGCTGCATTTGAATCTGTCTACAATTCTGCCCCATGGCTACAAAGCAACCCACTACACCGCCCCAGTACTCGGAAGGCTCGATTCGCGTCTTGAAGGGGCTCGAGCCCGTTAAGCAGCGTCCGGGCATGTACACCCGCACCGACAACCCGTTGCACATCATTCAAGAAGTGTTGGACAACGCGGCTGACGAAGCCCTCGCTGGACACGGCAAAAAAATTGGCGTCACGCTGCACAGCGATGGCTCGGTCAGCATCGAGGACGATGGCCGCGGCATTCCGTTTGGCCTGCACCCCGAAGAAAAAGCGCCCGTCATTGAACTGGTGTTCACCCGCTTACACGCGGGCGGCAAATTTGACAAAGGCTCGGGCGGCGCCTACAGCTTCTCCGGCGGTTTGCACGGCGTGGGCGTAAGCGTGACCAACGCGCTGGCAAAACGTATGGAAGCCACCTCTTACCGTGAAGGCCAAGTGGCCCGCTTGGTGTTCTCAGGTGGCGACGTGGTGGAAAAACTCACTACCCGTAAACAAGAATCAGGTGATCGCAAACAGGGCACCACCGTTCGCGTATGGCCCGATGCCAAATACTTTGAATCCTCGGCTTTGCCGATGAACGAGCTGGTGCACTTGCTGCGCAGCAAAGCCGTGCTCATGCCCGGCGTGAGCGTGACGCTGGTCAACGAAAAAACCAAAGACACGCAAAACTGGCTCTACAAAGGTGGCCTGCGTGATTACTTGATGCAGACCCTGCACGGCGAACCCGTCATTCCTTTGTTTGAAGGCGATGGCTATGCTGACAGCAACCACGACAGCTTTGCCGAAGGCGAGGGCGCAGCGTGGGCCGTGGCCTTCACTGAAGACGGCGCACCCGTACGCGAGAGCTATGTCAACCTGATTCCCACCAGTGCGGGCGGCACACACGACAGCGGCTTGCGCGATGGTTTGTTTACGGCGGTCAAGAGCTTCATCGAGCTGCACGCCTTGCTGCCCAAGGGTGTCAAGCTCATGCCCGAAGACGTGTTTGCCCGTGCCAGCTATGTGTTGAGCGCCAAGGTACTTGACCCGCAGTTTCAAGGCCAAATCAAAGAGCGTCTTAACTCACGCGATGCCGTGCGTTTGGTGTCCAGCTATGTGCGCCCCACCATGGAGCTGTGGCTCAACCAACACGTCGAGTACGGCAAAAAGCTGGCCGAGCTGGCCATCAAAGCCGCACAAAGCCGCCAAAAAGCTGGCCAAAAAGTAGAGAAGCGCAAAGGCTCGGGCGTGGCTGTGTTGCCAGGCAAGCTGACCGATTGCGAAAGCAAAGACACGGCACACAACGAAGTGTTCTTGGTCGAGGGCGACTCTGCGGGCGGCAGCGCCAAGATGGGCCGAAACAAAGAAAACCAAGCCATCTTGCCGCTGCGTGGCAAGGTGCTCAACACATGGGAAGTCGAGCGCGACCGCTTGTTTGCCAACAACGAAATTCACGACATTTCCGTGGCTGTGGGCGTTGATCCACACGGACCTAATGACTCGCCCGACATGAGCGGCCTGCGCTACGGCAAGGTGTGCATCTTGTCCGATGCTGACGTGGACGGCTCGCACATCCAAGTGTTGCTGCTCACGTTGTTCTTTCGTCATTTTCCTAAGCTCATCGAGGCAGGCCATGTGTTTGTGGCGCGCCCACCGCTGTTCCGTGTGGATGCACCGGCGCGTGGCAAAAAGCCAGCCACCAAGGTATATGCCTTGGACGAGGGCGAGCTCACATCCATCCTCGACAAGCTGCGCAAAGACGGCGTGGGCGAGGGCAAGTGGAGCATTAGCCGCTTCAAAGGCTTGGGCGAAATGAGTGCCGAGCAGCTTTGGGACACCACCCTCAACCCCGACACCCGTCGCCTCATGCCCGTACAACTGGGCTTGCTGGACTTTGCAACCACCGAAGGTTTGATCACGCAACTCATGGGCAAAGGCGAAGCCGCCGCACGCCGTGAGCTGA
>CANFKQ010000086.1 GCA_947447405.1 Comamonadaceae bacterium
ACGCGGTCTTGCTCCAACACTTGCCAGTGGCGTGCCTCAAGACGGTTTTTATACAAGAAGCGCCACACAGTGCGCTGCCAGCCCGACACCTTGCGACAACGCCAGAAGAAAATCCCCGCGGCATCACGCGTGATTGGCACATAGCTGCCAATGATGGTGAAACTGCCGCCAGGTCCGCCGGTTTTTGGGTATGGAATTTCTAAACGCATCCAGTGTGCATCGTTGGCCATCCACTCGGTCCAGTCGAAGTTCACATTGCGTTGGCCTTTCTTTTCAAAGAAGAAGCCTTCCTCAGTGGGACGAATTTGAAAATCGGCAGTCAATTCACCATCGGCCATGGTGTGCGACTGCTTGTGTAAATAAGCACCGTGCATCGGATCGATCACGTTTTCCATCACATAGCGGTAATCGCATGCCCATTCGGTATAGCAAATAAAAGTAGACCACTCGGGCGAGCTCAGCTGCTCAGGCAAACGCAGCGGTGGAGGCGTTTCCAATTGTGGGTCGAGTGCATTGAACAAAAAGATCGCGCCGTTAGATTCGGCCGTATGAAATGTGCGCGTTTGGCGAGAACCTTCCAGTTTGCAACCTGGGCTGCCAGGCACACGAGTCACGGTGCCGTCGCAGCGCACTTCTACGCCGTGGTACGGGCAGGCAATGCGATCGCCCAAGATCACCCCGAGCGACAAAGGCGCACCACGGTGGGGGCAGTGATCTTCTAGCGCGTGCACCTTGCCGACTTGGTCGCGCCACAGCACGATCTTGTAACCAAGGCGACGCAACGACACAGGGCTCTCTTTGACAAAGCTGCTAGGGCAGACCGGGTACCACAGGTCCTTCAGACCTTCAGCCAAGACGGGTTCGGTGGGGTCTGCTTGGAAATGCATGACAGAGGTATTCATGTGTGACTCCTGATTTACGCGCCCAAGCGGGCCATTTCTTGTTCAAACGAAGCATTTGTCCACGGCTGCGCATCGGGCCCCGATGGACCTGCTGTATTCAAATAAGCAACCAATGCCTCGAGTTCATGAATACCTTGAGAAAAGGCTCGCTCTAGCGAGTCGCCTAGCAAGTTTTCATAAGCCGTGGGCGGCGCAGAACGGTGTTGGTGGGTTTCGTTAGACAACGGGGGCAGTGTGCGCATCACATCTCTCCAAACAAAGTGGGAATTTAAAAAACAGAATCAACGAGGTTTATCAGTCATGAAGCGTCCACTGGGCGCCTCTGCATCTTTTTGCCGACGCGTGTTGCCATCAATCCCCCCTTTGATGGCCCATTCAGCAAACATCGTGGGGCCAGGCGTGAACTCACGCGGTTGCCAAGCGTCTGTCAACTCGTCCTCATCGGTGTAGTACTCGACCAAGGCTCCTGCTGGGCTAACAAAGTACCAAAAGATGGCCGATGAAATCGGGTGACGCCCGGGGCCCAATTCGGTATCCCAGCCACAGCGCGACATATGTAAACCACCGCCAAATACCTCATGCACATCTCGCACAGTGAAGGCGACATGATTCAAACCCGCGCGCGGTTGCGGCAATTGAAGCAGGAACAAATCATGGTGGCCGCCTTCAGGCGCACATCGTAAAAAGTGCCCACGGCCGGGGTAACGATCAGAGACTACAAAACCTAGCTTCTCTTGATAGAACCTGGAGGTGGTAGCCAAATCGGTGACAAAAAATACCACATGCCCAACTTCAATCGGGGTAGCGCGCTCATAAGCCGGGCTTGCGTGGTTGACACGCGTGCGCTCGTTCCAAGTATTGGTTTGCGCACACTCAACCGTGATGGCGTGTTTTTGTGTCACTTGCACGCGAAGCGCCAACCCATTCGGATCTGTGCAACCCACACGTCCACTTTGATCCACATAGCCAGGTTGTTGGCTCAGGCGTTCACGAACACTGTCTAGGTCAGCTGCATTAGCCACACCCCAGACCACCTCACGCAACGTGGGATCAGCTTCAACGCCAGCAGGCAGTCCAAGCTTATCGGATTGGGCAACGACCACACGGCAGCCATTGAGCGAAGTAAACACCAGTTCTTGCGCCGACTCCGCATGTAAAGACAAGCCCCAGTCAAGAAAAAATTGGCGACATTTTTCCAAGTCACCGGCGCCAAAAGTTACTTCATCAATGCCTAGTAGTTGCATACGTATTCAGTCCGCTTGTTGTTTCTTTAGTAAAACAATGTTTCCAGTTTGAATCAGGACTAAATTATGGCGACTACATTTTTGCTTGTCAAGCCTTAAGCTAGGCCATTGAAATTCAAGCACTCAAAAAATCAGTGGTCCTTATTTCAAAGCATTGCGTTTCCACATTTCCCAAGGCCTGTCGAGATGCAAATCATTCATGTCTGAAGTTGCTTTAGCTTCTGCTTCCGTGAGGAAATTAATCTCCCCAAATCGCGAGGCTTCGCTCTGCAAGCGTGCGTTGCTTTCGGTATAAATGGCACGGAACACAGCCTGTTTGATTTCATTGCCCACCGTCACGCTGCCGTGCCCACGCATGAGAGCCACGTTGGACTGCCCCAACACTTGGGCCAACGACTCACCCAAGGCTTGGTTACTGATCAACAAATCTGTGTTTTCGCCCGCGCTATGACGAATTTCGTACACAGGGGTCACAGCGCCAAGGAAGCCGCTCATGTGACAAATTGGGCGCAAACGCGCACCTGTCACACCAAATGGAATGACAGCGGGTGAGTGACTGTGCACCACCGACATGACATCAGGGCGCGCTTTGTAAATTGCACTGTGAATGAAGCGCTCCACATAAGTACGTCGACCTTGGCTGTCATGCACATGGCCATCTAAATCGACTTCGACAATGTCTTGCGCTTCTACCAATGCAGGCGCCATGCTGCGGGCGATGAAAAATCGATCTGGGTTGTTTGGGCTTCGCACACTGATATGGCCAAAACCATCCAGTACGCCTTCGTTCACCAAAATCTTGTTGGCCAATGCCAAATCTTCTCGCAGTTGTGTGGTCATGATGTTCTCGTTTTCTCGTTATTCAGCTTTGATGCCAGCGTAAGCGGCGACACGTGCCCAGCGAACCAACTCGGAGCGCATGAAGTCTGTGCCGTTTTCAGAGGTCGTAAAAAACGGCTCAAATCCGAGTTTTTCGAATTTGGCTTTCATTTCAGGTGTGTTGCCCACCTGCACAAATGCCGCATTGAGTTTTTTCACAACAGCTGGCGGAGTGCCTGCGGGCGCATACACAGCAAACCAATTGGCCAAGTCAACGCCCTTGTAACCCCCCTCAGCCAACGAAGGCACATTGGGCAAGTTGGGGTTGCGCTGCGAAGCTGCCATCGTGATAGCCCGAATGCGCCCTTGCTGAATGTATGGCAATGCGTTTTGTACGGGACTGAACATGTAGGCCAGCTGGCCACCGACCAAATCGGTCATGGCCTGTGATTGCCCCTTGTAAGGAATGTGGTTGGTCTTGGTCCCTGCAAGTTGGTTAAAAAACTCAGCATGCAAATGTTGCGGGCTACCCATGCCAGCCGTGCCGTAGTTCAACTCGCCAGGGCTGGCTTTGGCCAGATCCACAAACTCGCGCAAGGTGTTGGCCTTGACCGAGGGATGCACCACAAGTACCGAGCCAGTCTGGCCCACCAAGGTGATGGTTTGCAAGTCCTTCAGCAAGTCATAGGGCAGCTTGCGATACACCGCGACATTGGTAGCAATGGTGCCGGGCGACAAAAGCAAGGTGTAGCCATCTGGCTTGGCTTTGACCACCATGTCCACGCCAATGTTGCCACCAGCACCCAATTTGTTTTCAATGACCACGGGCTGGCCCAGCACCTCGCTGACTTTTTGCCCCAGCGTGCGGGCTAACAGATCCGTGCCACCACCTGCGGCCACAGGCACGATGATTTGAATGGGTTTATTTGGAAAGTTTTGCGCAAAACCATTGCTGATCACGCCAAACAAACCCAATGCAGCAACCACCATCCCTTGGGAAAACTTGTGCATAAAGACTCCTACTGAAAGGGTTTAAATTTTGAAAGCCTCAAGCGACTCAGGGGCGAAGAGTTCTGACACGTCCAACTTGCGAGGTGACAAACCTTGCTCGTGGTGGTAGCGCGTGAACGTCTCGAGCGTCTTGCGATTTTTCTCCAAACCATAAGACCACCAATCATCGCCAAACTCACGACGTGCATCTTCCACATGCGCGGTCAGCCAAGGCAACATCGCCTTGAGCGCAGCTGTTTCGTACAAGTCTTCATACGTTTTACGCTGTGCTTCGATGAAAGCCTTCGTCAACGACTGCGCAATCCAGCGGTTGGCCTCGTACACCTCACGGCGAATCACCACGGTGTGCATGATGGGGAAAATTCCGGTTTCCCGGTAGTAAGCGCGCTCGACATCCACATAGTTTTCAAACAAGCGCTTCACCTTGCCATCGCCCTTTAAAAAGCTGGACGGCATGCGCGCGGTGTACAGCGCATCCAGCTCACCGTCGTGCAGCATTTTTGACAAAGTTTGTGTCGGCCCGATGGGGTTGACTTGGATGTTGGAGGGCAGCTGCAGCTTCATTTTTTCAATTCGCCCAGCCTCCTCTTCGCCACCAAACAAATACGGTTGCGCGTCAACAGGTACACCATAGTGGTCGGACAAGATGCCGCGAATCCACACCGGCGCAGTCATTTGGTATTCAGGACTGGCAATGCGTTTGCCAATCAAGTCCTTGGGCTCTTGGATGCCACTGTTGGCATTCACGTAAATGCACGAGTGACGGAAAAATCGCGAAGGAAAAATAGGCAAAGCCACAAAGGGGCGCTCTGGCTTAGAGAGCGTCACGCAGTAGGAAGACAGCGACATTTCAGCCACATCAAACTCTTGAAAGCGAGCCATGCGAAAGAAGGTCTCTTCCACAGGCAGGTTCAAATAATTCAGGTCAATGCCATCGACAGGTACCGTGCCATCCATCAAGGCGCGGGTACGGTCATAGTTCCAGCATGCAAAGCTCAGTTTCAATCGACTCACACATTACTCCTGTTGTTTAATTCCGGCGGTTTGAACCGCCTTACCCAAACGCTCATTCTCATCGGCAATGGCGCGCGCATAGTCGCTGGCACTACCGCCTACAGCCTCGATGCCTGCATTGCTCAAAATTTGAATCGTCTCAGCTTGCTTAGCCACCCATGTCATTTCCGCCGTGATGCGGTCCATTGCAGCTTGTGGCGTTCCTGTCGATGCCAGCACGCCGATGATGGGTGCGAAATCAAAGCCAGGAATCACCTCTGCCAAGGCCGGCACGTTGGGCTCTTGGCTAGAACGTCGGCCGGCATTGCTGGCAATCAAACGCACCTGACCTGCTTTGACAAAACCCGACAGCGATGGCAAAGCTGAGAAGAGCATGTCCACTTGACCACCAATCAACGCAGGCACCGATTGACCCGTGCCTTTGAATGGAATGTGCGTGATGTCCAAAGATAGCGCAGCTTTAAACGCTTCCATACTCAAGTGGTGCGTGCTGCCGATACCTGACGAACCGTAAGTCAACATGCCAGGCTTTGCCTTTGCCAAAGCAATCAACTCACGCAAGTTGTTAGCTGGCGTTTTTGGATGCACAGCCAAATACAAGGGCGCGCGTGCAGCCAAAGACACCGGCACAAAGTCACGCTTGTAGTCATAGCTGATAGTTTTGTACAACGATGGGTTGATGGAAAACATCGACCCATCCGTCACCAAGAATGTGTAGCCATCTTTGGGTGACGCCGCCATGGCCTGCGCTGCCACCACGCCATTGGCACCAGGCTTGTTGTCCACGACCACGGGCTGGCCTAAGCGGTCTCCCAACCGTTGTGCGTAAATGCGCGCCACCGTATCTGGCAAGCCGCCCGCTGAATAGGGGACGATGAATTTAATAGAACGGGTTGGATAGGCCTGTGCAAAAGCCTCAGAACCTAGACTTGCAGCAAGCCCCATCAACGCCGCGGATTGCAACACGCGGCGGCGCTGAACATGGTTTGATTTCATGGTTTGTCTCCTGATTATTTTTTAAACGGGTTGGGCTTGGTAATCGCGCCAGTCCACCTCTTTGGGGACCACGGCTTGATAAGAACACATGGTCTGCGGAATGCGAAGCGGGCCAACCCCAATGGGCGGCTCTCCTTTGATAAAACTTTGGACGGCATCCACCATCTGGCGACGAAACTCCACAATGGCCAAATCACTGGCCCCCAGCCTGTCATGTGTGCGATCTGCAATCGGCCCCATGGTGACCCACATCGCCATGTCTTGGTTCGGTATGCCAGGAATGCCCGTGAAATTGCCAGCCTTCATCGCTTGGCGGTCTTGCATGAAGTCGTTGTCTAAGGTTCGCACAGGCTTGAACTGCGCATCCACATCCACACCGACTTGCGCGCACAAGAATTGACGCCATGTGGCCGTCTCTGGCGTAGTGGCTGCATCGCCCCAAGCAATGAAATGAAATGCCGTGTGCGTGTCATCTATCGCGGTATTGATGTTGGCCACGTTGTACAAATTGTTGGGGGGGATCAAGGCCGAGGCAGGCGCAACAAACACCGTGGAGCGCACGTAATCGTGGGTCGCAGCGTTGTGAATCGGACGGCGAATCGCCGCATATCTAAACCCATACGCATCACGTTGGGTTTGCATGCGCGGCGCTTTGTCGGTCGAGGGACGGAGCCAGTTTTTATCGGTGGCTTTGGCGCCATCCACACGCGCTGGCACCATGTCTGAGGAGTGCAAGCTTGAACTGTGGGCAGAGTCAATTTGACCTTCCAAAATTTGCGCCCAATTGCATGGAATGACGATCTTTGCAATCGACACACGCACATCTTCAGTCGGCGCCCAAGGCGGTGGCGTGAATTCAGTCAGCGTGTCTGCTGGCCCCATATAGGCCCACACAAAACCGCCCCACTCCTTCGTTGGATAGGCCGTGTGTTTGACTTTGCCCGCCATGCCGCTGGCGACAGGTTCTGAACTCATCTCGATCACGTTGCCTGCCACGTCCATCTTCCAGCCGTGGTACAGACAACGTAAGCCACAGTTTTCGTTGCGGCCATACACCAACGAGGCACGGCGATGCGGGCAATATTCATCCATCACCCCCACACGACCTTCGGTGTCACGAAACACCACCAAGTCTTCACCCAGCACACGAGCCCGAATAGGTTTGCCATCGGGTTCACTCACCTCCTCGAGCAAACAAATGGCTTGCCAATGACGACGCATGAGTTGCCCCATCGGGGCCTTGCCCTCGACGCGACATAACAAATCGTTTTCTTCTGTCGTCAACATAAATTTCCTTTTTTGATCTTGCAAAAAAATAATTAGATGACTAAGATTATTCAAATTCTTGATCTGTGTCAACGTCATCGCTGTCACACAAAGCACAACTTGTTTATGAACGACTCTTTCACACCCCTGCGCGTCACGCGCAAACAACTGCTGGCCAAAGACATCACCTTGTTTGAGCTGGCAGACCCACAAGGGCAAGCACTGCCGCCCTTCACGCCCGGGGCGCACATCACCGTACAAACCCCAAGTGGTGCGCGGCGCAGCTATTCTTTGTGTGGAACGCCTGAACAGCACACGACGTGGCAAATTGCAGTCAAGCGCGATGCAAAAAGCCGCGGTGGTTCGCAAAGCATGGTGGACGAGGTGCAAGTAGGCGACTTGCTGCCCACTCTGCCATGGGCCAATTTATTTGAACTCAATGAAGCCGCTCCCGCCTACATCTTTGTGGCTGGCGGCATTGGCATCACGCCCATTTTGTGCATGATTCGCCACCTGCTCAGCCAAGGACGCACAAACTTCAAGCTGTATTACTGCACGCAAAACGCCGAAGGCACCGCGTTCCTCGAAGAACTCAATGCACCCGAGCTCGCGGGCCAAGTCAACATTCACCACGACCATGGCGACCCTGCGCAAGCGCTGGATCTGTGGCCGATCTTCGAGCGCCCCACCAGCGCCCATGTGTACTGCTGTGGCCCACAAGGCTTGATGGACAGTGTGCGCGACATGACGGGGCACTGGCCTACCGAGCGAATTCATTTCGAAAGCTTTGGTGCGGCTCAGACGGGCTTCGCTGAAAACCAAGCCTTTGACGTGGTGTTGCAAAAGTCTGGCAAGCGCGTGTCAGTGCCCGCACATCAGAGCATTTTGGAAGCACTGCGTGGCTGCGGTCATTTGATACCCAGCTCTTGCGAAAGCGGCTCTTGCGGTTGTTGCCGAACCCCCTTGATTTCAGGTGAGGTGGAGCACCGTGACATGGTGCTGCGCCCCGACGAACGCGCGTCGCACATCATGGTGTGCGTCTCGCGTGCGGCATCGAATGAATTGGTGCTGGATCTATGAGCGCACCCCCACTTCAGCTCGGCATTGCAGGCTTGGGGCGCGCATTCACCTTGATGCTGCCCACCTTGGCAAATGACCCACGCCTGCAACTGGTGTCAGCCACAGACCCACAGCCCTTGGCGTGTGCACAGTTTGAACGCGACTTTGGTGTCACCTGCGATGCCAATTTTGAAGCCCTCTGCGCCAACAAAAAAGTGCAAGCCATCTACATTGCCACACCCCACCAACTGCACGCCGATCAAGTAGAAATGGCTGCAGCACATGGCAAACACGTGATGGTCGAAAAGCCCATGGCACTCACACTGGATGAGTGCACGCGCATGATGGAAGCCTGCACTCGGGCAAACGTTGTGCTGATGGTCGGCCACAGCCACAGCTTCAACGCGCCTATTTTGAAAGCGCATCAACTGATTCAAAGTGGGGCATTCGGCCAAGTGCGCATGATGCACGCGCTTAACTACACCGATTTTTTGTATCGACCGCGCCGCCCCGAAGAGCTCAACACACAAGCGGGCGGTGGCGTGATATTTAGCCAAGCGGCACATCAAATTGACATCGTCCGTCTGCTGGGCGGTGGGCACGTCAACAGCGTCATGGCACACACGGGAGCTTGGGACCCCTCACGCCCCACCGAGGGCGCGTACAGCGCCTTGCTCGGGTTTGAAAACGGCGCCTTTGCCAGCGTCAGCTACAACGGCTATGGCCATTTCGACAGCGACCGCTGGATGGATGGCATAGGTGAACTCGGCCAAGCTAAGAACTGGACTGACCACGGCAGCGCTCGACAACGCTTGGCACATGCCAGCACAGCGAACGAAGAAGCCCAACTCAAAGCCGCACGCAATTACGGCGCAGCGCAGTGGTCAGGCAGCACAGCCTTACCGCCGCATGCGCAACACCAACACTTTGGCCCGCTCATCATCAGCTGCGACCATGCCGACTTAAGACCCACGCCACAGGGTGTTTGGATAGATGGACATCTGGACGTCAAGCTCGAAGCGCTAAAACCACCTGTACTGCCGCGCATCGAGGTGATCGATGAGTTTTACAACGCCATTGCGCACGGCATGCCTGTGCTGCACAGCGGCGCTTGGGCACGTGCCACCACGGCCGTGAGCTTGGCCATCTTGGCGTCTGCGCAAAGCGGTCAAATTCAAATTCCCAAACACCAAGTGTCACCCGAGTGCTGAATGAAAAAAATCAAACCCGATGAAACCCGCAACATCTTGCGACACTGGCAAGAGGCCGTCCCAAACGACCGCTTAGCCCATTTGGTGCGCGATGCAGGCCGCGCTTACACGCGCGCGCTACAACTTCGCTTGGCCGATCATGGTGTGCCGTTTGGACACTGGACGTTTCTGCGCATCCTTTGGGAGAACGATGGCCTGACCCAACGTGAGCTCAGCGACCGCGCGGGGGTGATGGAGCCCACCACCTTCACCGCCATGAAGAACATGGAAGCCTTGGGCTACATCGAACGTCGCCAATTGCACGACAACAAAAAGAACATGTATGTCTACCTCACACCTTTGGGCAGAGCGCTGAAGAAAAAATTGGTGCCTCTTGCTGAGCAAACCAATCAAACCAGCATTCAAGGTCTTCGTGCATCAGACATTCAAACCACACGCCGCGTGTTGCTCACCATTTTGAGCAATCTCGCGCAGGACGAACCGCTGTAAACAAACGCAACGACAACAAGTCATGCTAGCGCCGCTTGCTATGCAGCAAAGCGATGTTCATTTCCGCAGACAGCGTACTGGCATAAAACTTGTCAATCATCTCGACGGAGGTTCTGGCATTGCGTGCCAGCGTCAACAGATCAATGTTGCCGCCATAAATCAAACGAAACGTGATGGCTGTATGCCTCAAGCTGTACAAACTTCGATCAGTGCCATGAGGCCCCGCTTTGATGCCAAGGTCCTTCAAAATCCAGTTGAACGCCCAACCTGCAATGTCAAGCACTAAGCGTCTGTTTTGCTCCTCGGGGAAAAAGACATAGTCATCTGGCTTGCCATAGCCACGCGATGTCTGATACGCCAGCACTTGCTCAAAAATCTGAACAGCGGGTGGCAAACTAACGGTCGCAGCTTTGTGCCGTTTCACCTCTGGCAGGTTAAGTCTGAGGTAGTGATATGCACCTCGAATAATTTCAACGTGCTTGTTTTTAATTTGCCGAATATCACCAGGCCTGACAAAGGTATAAACCATAAAGCGAATTAGCCAGTTCATCTCATGCGGCATCTGGTGATATTCGCTCTTAATCCAAGGTTTGTTGCGCGCGCCCCAACTCGAAAATATGACATCTCGCAAATCCTTTGATTTGCGCAGAATCGTTTTGTACTCCGTCAATGTGAATGCGCCACGAGAAGTCAACTGAGCCTTCAGCGACGGGAAAGCAGGCACCGCTTGAATGACACCTTTTCCGCAGAGTAACTTGAG
>CANFKQ010000087.1 GCA_947447405.1 Comamonadaceae bacterium
ATGGTTTTTTCCATGCCGATATGCACCCCGGCAACATCCAGGTCAGCTTAGAACCCGCCACCTTTGGCCGCTACATCTCGTTGGACTTTGGCATCGTGGGCACGCTCACGGAAACCGACAAAGAGTATTTGGCGCAAAACTTCACCGCCTTCTTCCGTCGTGATTACAAGCGTGTGGCCGAGCTGCACATCGAGTCGGGTTGGGTGCCCTCTGACACGCGTGTGGATGAACTCGAGTCCGCCATTCGCGCTGTGTGCGAGCCGTACTTTGATCGTCCGTTGAAAGAGATTTCTTTGGGGCTGGTGCTCATGCGTTTGTTCCAAACCTCGCGCCGCTTCAATGTCGAGATTCAGCCGCAACTGGTGCTGTTGCAAAAAACACTGCTCAACATCGAAGGCTTAGGGCGCCAGCTCGACCCCAATTTGGATTTGTGGAGCACCGCCAAACCCTTTTTGGAAACGTGGATGCTCGACCAAGTCGGCCCTAAAAAGCTGTGGAAGCAATTGGTGGCTGAAGCGCCGCGCTACGCCAAGCTCTTGCCCGAGTTGCCGCGTTTGGTGCATGACTTTTTGCAGCACCGCCAAAACAATGACAACGCGCAGTTGCAATTGCTCATTCAAGAGCAGCGCCGTACCAACCGTCTGCTGCAAGGCATTGCGTGGCTGGGAGGGGGCTTTGTGCTCGGCATGGTTGCCATGCAAATTTTTGTGCGTTTGCACCATTTTTATTAAACATACATTCCGGAGTTGACCCGTGCTGTTCACACTCGTCATCGTCTATTTGCTAGTCACCATCGCCATTGGTTTGATGGCGGCTAAGCGCGTGCAAAACTCAGCTGACTTTGCCATTGCGGGTCGCCACCTGCCTATGGCCATGATCATCACCACGACGTTTGCAACGTGGTTTGGTTCTGAGACGGTGTTGGGAATTCCGGCCAAGTTTGTGAACGGCGGTTTGCACGGCGTGGTGGAAGACCCATTCGGCGCAGGCTTTTGCCTCATCTTTGTGGGTTTATTCTTCGCGGGCAAGCTCTACCGAATGACGCTGCTCACCATCAGTGACTATTTTCGTGAGCGCTATGGCCGTGTGGTGGAAGTGGTGTGTTCGCTCATCATCATGGTCAGCTATCTTGGCTGGGTGTCTGCGCAAGTCACGGCTTTGGGGCTCGTGTTCAACCTCTTGTCTGATGGTGTGGTCAGCATGGAGTTGGGCATGGTCATCGGTGTGGTGTCGATCCTGGCCTATACCTTGTTTGGTGGCATGTGGTCGGTGGCGATCACCGACTTCATTCAGATGATCATCTTGGTGGTAGGCCTTTCCATCTTGGCCGTGTTTGCCGCAGGGCAGGCCGGTGGTGCGGATAAGGTCATTGAATTGGCCCTTAGCCAAGACATGTTTAAGTTTTGGCCCGAGCCCAACACCAAAGACGTGTTGTTCTTCTTCGCCTCGGCCATCACCATCATGCTGGGTTCAATTCCGCAGCAAGACGTGTTTCAGCGCGTCATGTCAGCGAATAGCATCAAGGCCGCCACACATGGCCCCGTGATTGGTGGCGTTTGCTACATCTTGTTTGCGTTTGTACCCATGTTTTTGGTGGTCAGCGCCATGCTCATCATGCCCGAGCAAGCTGCGACCTTGATTGCCGATGACCCACAAAAAGTGCTGCCCACCTTGGTGATGACGCAAATGCCGTTTGTCATGCAAGTGCTATTTTTTGGCGCTTTGCTATCGGCTATCAAGTCTTGTGCGTCTGCCACTTTGCTGGCGCCTAGCGTGACGTTTACTGAAAACATTTGGCGTCAATTTCACCCCCATCAAAGCGACCAACAAGAACTGCGCGCCATGCGCGTGACAGTACTGGTGTTCAGCATGCTCGTGTTGTGCTACGCCATTCGCATGCAGGGCACGTCGATTTACGAAATGGTGTCGGGTGCGTATCAGGTGCCGCTGGTGGGCGCGTTTGTACCGCTCACCTTTGGCCTGTACTGGAAACGTGCCACCACACAGGGGGCGATTTTTGCCTTGGTGATGGGTTTGTTAACCTGGAGCTTGTTCTTGGCCACGCCTGCGGGTGATGAGTTTCCGGCCCAGTTGGCAGGCGTGTTGGCCAGTTTGACAGGCATGGTGCTTGGCTCTTTGGGGCCACAGGCCATTCGCAATGCCCACGCCAGTCATCACAAACTGGTGGGTGCCCCCAGCTAAGTTAGTCGACACTGGCTTATGGCTCTGTGCGCAAGCTTGGCAAGCGCAGTCGCAGCATAGGCGACAAGGGCGGGGTTGGCCTTGAAATAGGTAGCGCACGCCTATAATTCAGGGTTTTACCGAACCCTCCTAGCCATGCCAATTTACGCCTATAAATGCGGGTCCTGCGGCCATGCCAAGGACGTCTTGCAAAAAATTGCAGATGCCCCACTCACCGACTGTCCTGAGTGCGGCAAACCCACGTTTTCCAAACAACTCACTGCTGCGGGCTTTCAGCTCAAAGGCTCGGGTTGGTACGCCACCGATTTCAAGGGCGGCTCGGGGGGGACCTCTGCCCCTGCTGCGACAGCAAGCACGGCTGGCGCAGCTACGGCCAGCGACAACGCCGCTGCCAGCAGCAGTTCAAGCAGCAGTACCGACAACGCCTCTGGCAGTGCTGCCACGCCCGCCGCATCTGGTGGCTGTGCCACAGGCTGCGCCTGCCACTGATTTTCAAAACCACAAAGCTTTCAATGCCGATTAAAAAATACCTGCTCGCTGGCCTCTTGGTCTGGACACCTTTGGCCATCACGGTCTGGGTGCTGACTTGGCTCGTGGGTGTGATGGACGGTATCTTCATCGACACCTTGTCTAAGTTCCGTCCTTTGGTGTCGCAAGACACGGTCACCAACATGCGCAACATGACGGGCTTGGGCGTGGTCTTGGTGTTGTTTGTGTTGTTGACCACCGGCGCTTTGGCCTCCAATGTGTTGGGCAAATGGCTGGTCCGTCAGTGGGACAAATTGTTCACCAACATCCCCATCGTCAAGTCAATTTACGCCAGCGTGAAGAAGGTGTCTGACACCTTGTTTTCCAGCAACGGCAATGCGTTTCGCCAAGCCTTGTTGGTGCAATACCCACATGCAGGCATGTGGACCATCGCCTTTCAAACCGGCACACCTGTGGGCGAAGTGGCCAGCAAATTGAAGGGTGAACACTTGAGCGTGTATGTGCCCACTACCCCCAACCCCACCAGCGGATTTTTCTTGCTGGTGCCACGCAGCGATGTCATCGAGCTCGATTTGAGCGTCGACGAAGCGCTGACGTATGTCATCTCCATGGGCGCTGTGTCTCCTAGCGCCCCAGCACTCAACGAAAAGAGAATATAAAAATGGCAATGCGTTCCCACTATTGCGGTCTCGTGACCGAAGCTCTTAATGGCCAAACCGTGAGTCTGTGCGGCTGGGTCAACCGTCGTCGTGACCACGGCGGCGTCATCTTTATTGACTTGCGTGACCGCGAAGGCTACGTGCAAGTCGTGTGCGACCCAGACCGCGCTGAGATGTTCAACGTGGCCGAGAACGTGCGCAATGAGTTTTGCATCCAAGTCAAAGGTTTGGTGCGCGCCCGCCCCGAAGGCACGACCAACGAAGGTTTGAAGAGCGGCAAGATTGAAGTGCTGTGCCACGAGCTCATTGTGTTGAACGAGTCGGTCACACCGCCATTCCAAATCGACGACGACAACTTGTCTGAGACCACGCGTCTCACACACCGCGTACTCGATCTGCGTCGCCCGTACATGCAAAACAACTTGATGCTTCGCTACAAAGTGTCGATGGAAGTACGCAAGTACCTCGATGAAAACGGCTTCGTGGATATCGAAACGCCTATGCTCACCAAGAGCACGCCCGAAGGCGCGCGAGACTACCTCGTGCCTAGCCGCGTGCACGACGGTCACTTCTTTGCGTTGCCTCAGTCGCCTCAGTTGTTCAAACAGCTGTTGATGGTGGCGGGCTATGACCGTTACTACCAAATCACCAAGTGCTTCCGAGACGAAGACTTGCGTGCGGATCGTCAACCTGAATTCACCCAGATTGATATTGAAACCTCGTTCTTGAGCGAGGAAGAGATCCGCGACATGTTCCAAGGCATGATCAAGCGCGTGTTCACCAACACCATCGGCGTGGACCTCGGCGAGTTCCCTGTCATGACGTACCAAGATGCCATGCACATCTATGGCTCTGACAAGCCAGACCTGCGCGTGAAATTGCAGTTCACCGAACTGACTGACGTCATGGGTGATGTGGATTTCAAAGTGTTCTCAGGCGCAGCCAACATGAAGGGCGGTCGCGTGGTGGCCCTGCGCGTGCCGAATGGCTCGGTTGAAGGCGGCGGTATCAGCCGTGGCGAGATTGACGCCTACACCGAGTTTGTCAAGATTTACGGTGCGAAGGGCTTGGCCTACATCCGCGTCAACGAATTGGCCAAGGGCCGTGACGGCTTGCAGTCCCCCATCGTGAAAAATATCCACGACGCAGCTTTGGCCGCGGTGTTGGAGCGGACTGGTGCACAAGATGGCGACCTGATTTTCTTTGGCGCTGATAAGGCAAAAATTGTCAACGACGCCATCGGTGCTTTGCGCATCAAGATTGGCCACAGCGAGTTCGGCAAGAAGAACGGTTTGTTCGAAAACCGTTGGGCACCTATGTGGGTGGTCGACTTTCCGATGTTCGAGTTTGACGACGAAAGCCAGCGCTACACCGCCGTGCACCATCCCTTCACCGCACCTAAAGATGGTCACGAAGACTGGATGGTCACCGCGCCAGAGAAATGCATCTCTAAGGGTTACGATATGGTGCTGAACGGCTGGGAAATGGGCGGAGGTTCGGTGCGTATCCACCGCGCTGATGTGCAACAAAAAGTGTTTGACGCGTTGAAGATCACACCCGAAGAAGCCCAACTCAAGTTCGGCTTCTTGCTCGACGCGCTGCAATACGGCGCACCTCCACACGGCGGCTTGGCCTTCGGTTTGGACCGCATCGTCACGTTGATGACCGGCGCTGAATCTATCCGCGACGTGATTGCTTTCCCCAAGACACAACGCGCTCAGTGTTTGCTGACCCAAGCACCTAGCCCAGTGGACGAAAAGCAATTGCGTGAATTGCACATTCGCTTGCGCAATTTGGATGCGCCAAAAACTGCTTAATTTTCTGTAGTTACTTGTTTACCAAACGCCACCTTCGGGTGGCGTTTGTCTGTGTGCTGCCGAACGCAATGAACTCAATTTTCATTCGTGGACAAATATCGCCCAAGGCTTGATGCTTCTTCCTACACTGGCCTTTTATTCAACAGCGCCACGAAGGATCAGGGATATGAGCAACACGCAAAACCCAGCCCCAACTCCAATGTCAAGGCAATGCCCTGTCATGCACGGCGCCAATACTCAAGTGGCCAACACCCCTATGGCGTGGTGGCCCAACGCGCTGAATTTGGACATCTTGCATCAGCACGACAGCAAGACCAACCCGATGGACGCGAGCTTTGACTACCGCCAAGAAGTTAAAAAGCTTGATGTGCCAGCGCTCAAAAAAGACCTCACCACGCTCATGACCGACAGCCAAGACTGGTGGCCCGCTGACTGGGGCCACTACGGCGGTTTGATGATTCGCATGGCCTGGCACGCCGCTGGCTCTTACCGCATTGCCGATGGCCGTGGCGGTGCGGGCACGGGCAACCAGCGCTTTGCGCCACTCAACTCGTGGCCCGACAACGTCAACCTCGACAAAGCCCGTCGCTTGCTGTGGCCCATCAAGAAAAAATATGGCAATCGGCTCAGCTGGGCCGACCTCATCGTGCTCGCGGGTAATGTGGCCTACGAATCGATGGGCCTCAAGACCTTTGGTTTCGCCTTTGGCCGTGAAGACATTTGGCACCCCGAACAAGATATCAACTGGGGTTCTGAAAAAGAGTGGCTGGGCGCCGCGCGCTATAACAGCGACAGCCGCGAGTCCCTCGAAAACCCCTTGGCCGCTGTACAAATGGGTTTGATTTATGTGAACCCCGAAGGCGTCAACGGCAAGTCAGACCCTTTGAAAACCGCGCAAGACGTGCGCCTCACGTTCAAGCGCATGGCCATGAACGACGAAGAAACAGTGGCGCTTACTGCGGGCGGTCACACCGTGGGCAAAGCACACGGCAACGGCAACGCACAAAACCTTGGGCCTGTACCCGAAGCCGCTGATGTAGCCGAACAAGGTTTGGGCTGGATCAACCACACCACCCACGCAGTGGGCCGCGATGCCGTGTCTAGTGGCCTCGAAGGAGCATGGACCACACACCCCACGCAGTGGGACCACGGGTATTTCCACATGCTCCTTGACTACGAGTGGGAACTCACACACAGCCCCGCAGGTGCCTCGCAATGGAAAGCCGTCAACATCAAACCCGAAGACATGCCGGTGGATGTGGAAGACCCCTCCATTCGCGTGCAACCCATGATGACCGATGCTGACATGGCGCTGAAGATGGACCCCGCGTATCGCGTGATCTTGGAGCGTTTTGCCAAAGACCCCAATTACTTTTCTCAAGTCTTTGCACGCGCGTGGTTCAAGCTGACCCATCGCGACCTAGGCCCCAAGGCCCGCTACATCGGGCCTGAAGTCCCGCAAGAAGATCTCATCTGGCAAGACCCCGTGCCCGCAGGAAAAGCCGATTACGACGTAGCTGCGGTCACCGCCAAAATTACGGTCAGCGGTTTAAGCGTGAGTGACCTGGTGGCCACTGCATGGGACAGCGCCCGCACCTTTCGCCACTCCGACAAACGCGGCGGCGCTAATGGTGCGCGCATTCGTTTGGCTCCACAAAAAGACTGGGTAGGCAACGAACCAGAGCGTCTGGCCAAAGTGCTCAAGGTGTTGGAAGATATTGCTACGCAAACAGGAGCCAGCGTGGCCGACGTGATTGTGTTGGCTGGCAACGTGGGTGTGTCGCAAGCCGTCAAGGCCGCAGGCTATGACATCCCCGTGCCGTTCAAACCTGGCCGTGGCGACGCCACCGTTGCAATGACCGATGTCGAATCGTTTGCCGTGCTCGAACCCGTTCACGACGGTTTTCGCAACTGGGTGGACAAACGCTACGCCGTCAGCCCAGAAGAACTGTTGCTGGACCGCGCGCAACTCATGGGCCTCACGGCCCCTGAAATGACAGCCTTGGTGGGCGGTATGCGTGTGCTGGACACCAACCACGGCATGTCGAAGTGCGGGGTGTTCACCGATCGCGTGGGCGTGCTGAGCAACGACTTCTTTGTGCACCTCACCGACATGGCCTACCAGTGGAAGCCCACCGGTAAAAACTCGTACAACGTCTACGACCGCAAAACCGGCAAGCCCAAGTGGACGGCCTCACGCGTGGATTTGGTGTTTGGTTCCAACGCTATCTTGCGGGCCTACGCTGAGGTGTATGCGCAAGACGACAACCGCGAAAAATTCGTCCGTGACTTTGTGGCCGCTTGGGCCAAGGTGATGAACGCGGACCGGTTTTAAGTCAGCTGAAGCACGCGCGTGGACTGAAAACTTGCAGGCACTTCATAGTCAGCCACCAGCCAGGCGCGGCTAGGGTGATCGGTCGCTTCGTGCAAAAACTCCTGGATGATACGAATTGATACCAAGTCGAGCGCGGCAAACGGTTGGTCTAACAAGGTCACCGCAGCGCCCGACGCCAAAGCGGCAACCACCATTACTTTACGACGGCTGCCTGTGGACAGAATGTGTAGTTGTTTCTCACGGTGTGGGTTCATGCCCAGCGCTTCGGCCAAATCGTTCAACACTTCGTCATTCCAATGTGGGTGGCTTGAACGCAGCCCATCCCAGCATGCTTGCACGGTGATGTTGTCGTGCGCGGCGTCTTGCAGGTTTACCCAAAATACACCGCCTATGGGTGTGGTGATACTGCCCTCCGTGGTCTGCACATCGCCTGCCAGCAAACGCAGCAAGGTGGTTTTTCCTGTGCCTTCATCGCCGCAAATCCAATTCACGCCTGCGGTCCAAGTGAAGGATAGGTTGTGAATGGGTCCGTGGGAGAGGGCTTCGATTTTTAGCAATGTGGAGGTCGTTGTCATGGTGTCATCGTGGTGAACGCGATGCGCAAGATTGTCATGCCGAAGCGGTTTCAGTGATTTCTGATCTATCAACTAGGATGCTTCATAGTTATGACCATCTCTCAATTTCCCGCTCTCCAATTTCAGCTTCCCAAAGCACACCGCCACTTGGCTTACAGCGCTGTGGGTGCTACCAATAGCCCGCATGTGTTGCTGTGTTTACCGGGCTTGTTAGAAACCCGCGCCACGTTTGACGCGTTGCTGCAAGATGCGGAGGGGGTGCACGGCCTGCGCGTGGTGAGCCTTGATTTGTGTGGGCGCGGCGACTCTAGCCCTTTGCTCGGTGACAAGGGCTACACCATGCAGGTGTATTTAGATGACATTGAGCATTTCATGCGTGCCGAGCTGATGCCCGAAGGTCAGCCCGTGCCGTGCATTGAAGTGTTGGGCACCAGCATGGGGGGTATCTTGGGCATGTACTTGGCCTCTGATTTGCGCAACCATGTGAGTGGTTTATTTTTAAACGACATTGGTTTGGATTTGCCGTGGATGTCGATCTACGGTTTGTACGATGGCTTGAAAAAGTCCGGTCGCTTGCCCACACCCGAAGAGATGGCAGACAAGTTCAACGTGAGCTTGGGCGCGGTCTTGGCGGTGCAGTCGCCTTCACACTTTGACTTGTCGTACCGCAAAGACTGGAAGGGCATGAAGTTTGGCCACTTGTTGAGCCACTTCACAGGTCCGTTGCGTTTGATGCACGGTAGCGATTCGGGCGTGTGCACAGCGCAGCAGGTGCAAGACTTTCAACGCGAATTCCCCAAAGCCAAAGTACTAGAGGTAGCGGGTGCAGCGCACCCTGTGCTGTTCAATGCGACGGTGAACAAGTTTGTGTTGAAGTGTTTGGATTTGCCTGCGGCGTCAACCGCCAAAACCGAGCCACCCAAAGCGTATGAGCAAATGAACATGGTGTTAGAAAACGCAACTGTTTGGAAGGAACCCACAGTGGTGACCGATGAGCCGGTTGAGGTGATGAAGTCGTTGGAAGTGATGGCGCCAACGCAGCTTCCTGTGGAACAGCTTATGAAGCCGCACATTGAGTTGTCTGTCGCGCAACCTGAAGTGCAGCAGGTTACACAGCCCGTTGATGGGGTCACGCAGCCAGAGCCAGTCGCGCAACTCGCGAGCGCTCAGCAGCCTAGCAACGCTCAGTCAATTGGCTGGTTGTCTTGGCTCAAGCAGCAGTTGCTAGGCGCCACAAAGAAGTAACTTCTTTCGTGCGCGCTGCGTGCAGGGGATCGGTTTCATCCGTGGCTTTGCCGTGACGCGGTTTGATGTCGGTGCGGCCCAACACTTGCAAGCCTGCTTCGCTGATCCAGCCCAGTAGCTCGTCGCGGCTACGCAGTCCCAAATGTTCGGCCAAGTCCGACAGGATGAGCCAGCCCTCGCCATTAGGTGTCAAATGCGCACGCAAGCCGCCTAGAAAGCCCCGCAGCATGCGGCTGCCTTCGTCGTACACCGCATGTTCGATGGGGGAGCTGGGGCGTGCGGGTACCCACGGTGGGTTGCACACAATCAGTGGCGCTTGTCCCTCGGGGAATAAATCGGTTTGCACCAAATCAACTTTGTCGATGCGTTGCAAGCGTTTCAGGTTCTCGCGAGCGCAGGCGAGGGCTCGTGGGTCTTGGTCTGTGGCAACAATGCGTTGCACGCCGCGCTTGGCCAGCACAGCGGACAACACGCCGGTGCCAACGCCAATGTCAAAAGCCAATGTTTTATTTGGGATGGGGGCGCTAGCCACGAGGTCGACATACTCGCCACGTACGGGCGAAAAAACGCCGTAGTGCGGGTGAATGCGGTTGTGGGGTGCATCGCCCAATGCTGCTATCTCGACGCCGTTTTTGCGCCACTCATGCGCGCCCACCACACCCAGCAATTCGCGCAGCGACACCATGCAGGCTTCGCCGCTCGCAGGGCCCCACGCTTCGGTGCAGGCCAGTTTGAGGTCGGGTGCACGGCGCAGGGGAATGTTGTAGTCGCCTGCCATGGGCACCACGACCATGGCCAAGATGCGGGCGCGTTGGCCCAGCGCTTGGCGGTGTGCATTGAATGCTTGGACGGGGGAGGCTTCAGCTTCTGGTTTTTTGCTTTTCTTGGGCTTGCGCTCGGTGCGGCGAGCCAAGGCTTGCAGCAGTTGGCGTGCGTTGTGAAAATCACCCTGCCACAACAGGCCCGTGCCCTCGCAGGCCAAGCGGTAGGCTGTGTCG
>CANFKQ010000088.1 GCA_947447405.1 Comamonadaceae bacterium
ATGGAAGGCAACACGACCAAAGTGATCGAGAACGCCGAAGGCGCTCGCACCACCCCGTCGATCATTGCGTATCAAGAAGACGGCGAAATCTTGGTGGGCGCATCCGCCAAGCGTCAAGCGGTGACCAACCCACGCAACACGCTGTACGCGGTCAAGCGTTTGATCGGTCGCAAGTTTGCGGAAAAAGAAGTTCAAAAAGACATCGACTTGATGCCCTACACCATTGCCAAAGCCGACAACGGCGACGCATGGGTGGAAGTGCGCGGCAACAAGTTGGCGCCTCCTCAAATCAGCGCTGAAATTCTGCGCAAAATGAAGAAAACCGCCGAAGACTATCTCGGCGAAGAAGTAACCGAAGCCGTCATCACGGTACCTGCTTACTTCAACGACGCACAACGCCAAGCCACAAAAGATGCAGGCCGCATCGCAGGCTTAGATGTCAAGCGCATCATCAACGAACCAACCGCTGCGGCCTTGGCCTTCGGTTTGGACAAGACCGAAAAAGGCGACCGCAAGATTGCGGTATATGACTTGGGTGGCGGTACGTTTGACGTGTCCATCATCGAAATCGCCGACGTCGACGGCGAGAAGCAATTTGAAGTGTTGTCCACCAACGGCGACACCTTCTTGGGCGGCGAAGACTTTGACCAACGCATCATCGATTTCATCATCACCGAGTTCAAGAAAGAATCCGGCGTTGATTTGTCCAAAGACGTGTTGGCCTTGCAGCGCCTGAAAGAAGCCGCTGAAAAAGCCAAGATCGAGTTGTCATCGGCCACATCGACCGACATCAACTTGCCCTACATCACGGCTGACGCTTCTGGCCCCAAGCACTTGAACATCAAGCTCAACCGCGCCAAGTTGGAACAACTGGTGGAAGAGCTGGTTGAGCGCACCATCGCCCCTTGCCGCACCGCCATCAAAGATGCCGGCGTGTCTGTGAGCGACATCGATGACGTGATCTTGGTCGGCGGTATGAGCCGTATGCCCAAGGTGCAAGAAAAAGTCAAAGAGTTCTTCGGTCAAGAGCCACGTCGCGACGTGAACCCTGACGAGGCCGTGGCCGTGGGCGCTGCGATTCAAGGTCAAGTGTTGTCTGGTGACCGCACTGACGTGTTGTTGCTCGACGTAACACCTTTGTCTTTGGGCATCGAAACCATGGGCGGCGTGATGACCAAGATGATTGCCAAGAACACGACCATCCCAACCAAGTTTGCACAAACCTTCTCCACCGCCGATGACAACCAACCTGCCGTGACCATCAAGGTCTTCCAAGGTGAACGCGAGATGGCATCGTTCAACAAAGGTTTGGGTGAGTTCAACCTCGAAGGCATCGCACCCGCTGCACGTGGCACACCACAAATTGAAGTGTCGTTTGACATTGACGCCAACGGCATCTTGCACGTGGGCGCTAAGGACAAAGCCACGGGTAAAGAAAACAAAATCACGATCAAGGCCAACTCTGGTTTGAGCGAAGATGAAATTCAACAAATGGTGAAAGACGCCGAGTTGAACGCCGTCGAAGACAAGAAGAAGTTGGAGATCGTGCAGTCTCGCAACCAAGCTGACGCTGCTGTTCACAGCGTGAAGAAGAGCTTGGTCGAGCATGGCGACAAGCTCGACGCTGCTGAAAAAGAAACCATCGAAGCCGCCATCAAAGAAGTGGAAGAAGCATTGAAAGGCGAAGACAAAGCCGACATCGATGCCAAGACCGAAACCTTGATGACCGCCTCACAAAAGCTGGGCGAAAAAGTCTACGCAGACATGCAAGCAGCACAAGCCGCCGGTGGTGCAGCTGCAGGCCCTGAAGCCAAACCAGCCGACGACAACGTGGTCGACGCTGAAGTGAAAGAAGTCAAAAAAGGCTAAGCCCTTTTCTTTCTGAGCTGACCTCGCCGCGTTTCGCCTGAAAAGGTGAACACGCGGCGAAGTCGTAACCAAGCCCCACAAAACACGCACCGCCCACACCATGTCCAAACGCGATTTTTATGAAGTCCTCGGCGTCGCCAAAGGCGCGAGCGATGACGAGATCAAAAAGGCTTATCGCAAACTCGCGATGAAGCACCACCCCGACCGCAACCAAGGCGACAAAGCCAAGGAAGCTGAAGCACAGTTCAAAGAGGTCAAAGAGGCCTACGAAATGTTGTCGGACCCCGAAAAACGTGCGGCCTACGACCAGTACGGCCACGCCGGCGTCGACCCCAATATGCGCGGCGGCCCTGGTGGCCCCGGTGGCTTTGGTGGTGCAGGTTTTGGAGAAGCCTTTGGCGACATCTTTGGTGACATCTTTGGTCAGCAACGTCGCGGCCCCAGCGGCCGTCAGGTTTACCGTGGCAATGACCTCAGCTACGCCATGGAAATCACGCTTGAAGAAGCGGCCAACGGCAAAGATGCACAGCTCAAAATTCCAGGTTGGGACGCGTGTGAGACCTGCGATGGCACAGGCGCAAAACCCGGTACCTCGGTCAAAACCTGTACCACCTGCCACGGTAGCGGTCAGGTGCAAATGCGCCAAGGCTTTTTCAGTGTGCAGCAGACCTGTCCACACTGTCGCGGCTCAGGCAAGATCATTCCGGATCCATGCACCAGCTGCAATGGCCAAGGCAAGATCAAGAAGCAAAAAACACTTGAAGTCAAAATCCCAGCGGGCATCGACGACGGCATGCGCATTCGCAGCACCGGCAACGGCGAACCTGGCACCAACGGCGGTCCTCCTGGCGATTTGTTCATCGAGATTCGCGTCAAGAAGCACGACATCTTTGAACGCGATGGCGACGACCTGCATTGCTCGGTGCCGATCAGCATCACCACAGCAGCCTTGGGTGGCGAAATTCGCGTTCCTACACTGGCCGGTGAAGCTGCGATTGACATTCCCGAAGGCACACAAAGTGACAAGCAGTTCCGTTTGCGTGGCAAAGGCCTGAAGGGCATTCGCTCTAGTTTCCCTGGCGATTTGTATTGCCATATTTCAGTGGAGACACCGGTCAAGCTGACCGAGCACCAACGCAAGCTGCTCAAAGAGCTGGACGAGTCCTTGAAAAAAGGCGGTGCCAAGCACTCACCTGCTGAGGGTGGGTGGGCTGATAAGCTCAAGCGCTTTTTCAACTAAGCATCCGCGAAGTGTCTTCACATAAAGAGGGGATACTTCGCCTATGAGCGTCAACATCACATTTTTGGGCGGAACCGGTACTGTCACTGGTTCAAAGTACTTGGTTCAGCACGATGGCAAAAAACTGCTCGTCGACTGTGGCCTGTTTCAGGGTTTCAAACAATTGCGCTTGCGCAACTGGAACCCCATGCCCATTGCGGCTACTGACGTGGATGCGGTGCTGCTGACTCATGCACACTTAGACCACAGCGGTTACCTGCCTTTGCTCTACCGACAAGGGTTTCGTGGTCACGTGCATGCCACGCCCGCCACCTGCGATTTGTGCGCGATCTTGCTGCCAGACAGCGGACACATCCAAGAAGAAGATGCTGCATTTTTGAACCGCCACGGCTACACCAAGCACGAGCCCGCTGAGCCGCTGTATGGCAAGCACGATGCGCTGTTGTCTTTGCAATTGCTCAAACCAGAACGCGAGGGCATCAGCTTCTCACCCCTGCCTGGCTGGAAGGCAACGTTCTCGCACGCGGGTCACATCTTGGGCGCGGCCAGCATTTTGTTGGAAGTGGCTGGACGCCGAATTTTGTTCAGCGGCGATGTGGGTCGACCGGATGACCTCGTCATGAAGGCACCGGACGCCCCTCCCGAGGCTGACACCGTGTTGATTGAATCCACCTACGGCAACCGCGAGCACCCCAAAGAAGACGTGTTGGCAGAACTCGCCCCTGCCCTCAAACGTTTAGCGGCGCGAGGTGGTGTCGCAGTGGTACCCGTGTTTGCCGTGGGGCGTGCGCAGGCTTTGCTGTATGCCATTTCACTGCTCAAAGAACGCGGTGACATTCCACATGGTTTGCCCATCTTCTTAGACAGCCCCATGGCGGTTCACACCACAGAACTTTTGCCACGCCACCCCGACGCACATCGCTTAGATGCCAAAGCCCTCAATGCTCTGAAACACGTCGCCACCATGGTGGAAACACCCGAGCAATCCAAAACGTTGGCGAAACGACATGGCCCGATGGTGATTTTGTCTGCCAGCGGTATGGCCACGGGTGGCCGCGTGCTGCACCACTTGGCACACTACCTGCCCGACCACCGCAACATGATCATCCTCACGGGCTATCAGGCCCCCGGCACCCGCGGGGCCACGCTGGCCAGCGGCGGTGGCGTGGTACGCATTCACGCACAAGACGTGGCCGTGAATGCCGAAGTCGTGCAACTGCAATCGTCGTCAGCACACGCAGATGCCTCACAACTCGTGGACTGGCTGCGTCAAATGAAATCACAACCCGATCAGGTGTATGTGGTGCACGGAGAACCTGAGGCCTCAGACGCTCTGCGCCAGCGCATTGAGCGAGACCTGAAACTGCGTGCTGTGGTGCCAGAACATGGCAGCACTTGGCCAACCTGAAACAACATCGCCAGCTTCCACTCATCTGCGACGATTTATGCGCATCATGTTCTTAAAGAAACCCGCTCGCCAAGAGCATTCAGCACTAGTTTTGGTGGCGCTTGCCAGCGTCTGGCTTGCTGTGTTGGGCAATTTGACTCTTTGGCGCAACCTCGTGGCAGTGCCAGATCTCACAGGCTGGCACAGCTTCATGTTTGGCGCGGCATTTGCACTCATCATTGCCTGCGTGATTGCCGCCTTGCTTTCACTGCTGGCATGGCGCTTCACCCTCAAACCCGCCATCACACTGCTGCTGCTGCTTGCTGCATTTGCCACTCACTACATGTCGATGTATGGCATTGTGGTGGACACCCCAATGGTGGTGAATGTGTTTCAGACCGACACGCGCGAAGCACGCGACCAACTGAGCTGGCGTTTACTCGCCACCGTGATTGGCTTGGCAGGCTTACCCATGCTCTGGCTTTGGCGCCAACCTATGAAATCAGAGCCTTTCGGTCGGCAACTGCTTCGCAACCTAGGGGTTGGTGTGGTCGCTTTGATCGTGGCCGTTGGCACACTGCAACTGGTCTTCCAAGATTTCGCCTCACTCATGCGTAACCATACGCAGATGCGCTACCAAATTAACCCTCTCAATAGCGTGTATGCCTTACTGGATTTGACGGTCATCCCATCTGAGCAGCCTAGAGGGCCTATGCAGGCTTTGGGGTTAGATGCGCGCATTGCCATTCGCCCAGGGCAAGTGTTGCAGCGTCCGCCTTTGTTGGTCTTTGTATTGGGCGAGACCGCCCGTAGTCAAAGCTTTTCACTCAATGGCTATGAACGCCTGACCAATCCCTTGCTGGCAAAGGAAAATATCACCAGCTTTCCACATGTGGCGTCATGTGGGACGAGCACTGCCGAGTCTGTGCCTTGCATGTTCTCGCATTTAGGACGTGTGGGCTTTGCCAAACGCAGCAATGAATTTGAAAACATGCTCGATGTGCTGCAACACGCAGGCTACGCGGTGCTTTGGATGGACAATCAATCGGGCTGCAAAGACCAGTGCGATCGCGTTCCCAACACCAACACCTCCAAGCTGAACGTGGCTGGACAGTGCGAAGGCGATGAATGCAGGGACACGGTGATGCTCACGCGCATCGACGCTGAATTGGCCAAACTCTCCGATGAACGCCGCGCACGCGGCACAGTGCTGGTGATGCACCAAATGGGTAGCCACGGTCCCGCCTACTTCAAACGCACGCCCCCAGAGTTCAAAATCTTCAAGCCTGAGTGCACCGACACATCACTCTCTCAATGCGACCGTACACAAGTGGTCAATGCTTACGACAACACAATTGTGTTCACCGATTACTTCTTATCACGCGTGATTGCTTGGCTCAAGACGCAAGAAAAAACCAGCACGCCTGCGATGCTGTACGTGGCAGACCACGGTGAATCTTTGGGTGAAAACAATCTGTACTTGCATGGCCTGCCCTACAGCATGGCTCCGACAGAGCAAAAGACAGTACCTATGATCACTTGGCTATCACCAGGTTTTGAACAACTCAGCCGAGTCAGCACGCGCTGCTTGCAAAGCCAACGCGACAAACCTCTGTCGCATGACAACTTGTTCCATTCGGTGTTGGGTTTGATGGCGGTCAAAACCAACGCTTACCAGCGGGAGCTAGATTTCTTCGCGACTTGCGAGGGCCGCTGATAACAATCGCGTCGCTTTACAAAAAGCGATCAAGCAGCTTGCGGGTGTGACGGTCTAACGAAGGCAAGTCGCGAATCAAAAACTGCACGCCATGGGCATCGGCCACGATGAGCCGACTGGCGCTCAAGCGACGAATGTCTTCCTCACCTTTGAGCACCAACTGCGCGGGGCCACGGCTGGTTTGAACACGCCACACACTGGGTGTGGAAAAACTATTCACACCGTCCAAACGCAAAATCTCGGGCATGAACTCGCGGCCTTGCAGCACTTGGGCCACGATATCGCGCTCCCTCGCGGGGAGGTCGTTGAGATTTTCAACCCAAGCCAGCTCTTTGCCTTCTGAACTCAGAACCGAAATGCATTGGTCAGGCATCGCAATTGGAAACGCACGCGCCACGACTGCACCCACGTGTTGCGTGCCATCCGCCAAGTTGACGACCAATTTCCCAAAGGGATCGAAGGCCAAGGTGAAAGCTAAGGTCAATGCGTCACTCATACAGACTCCTTGGTCGAAGCACGCGCCACGGCGTCTTCTGCATTTTTTGCTTGAGCTTCATACAGGCGGTAGTACGCGCCTTGACGCGCCATGAGCGTGTCGTGGTCGCCTTCTTCCACCACCACGCCTTGCTCCATCACCACCAAACGATCGGCTTTGTTGAGCGTAGACAAACGGTGGGCAATGGCAATCGTGGTGCGACCTTGCACGAGGTTGTCCAACGCTTTTTGAATTTCTTGCTCGGTCTCTGTGTCCACCGAAGCAGTCGCCTCGTCCAAGATGAGGATGCGTGGATTGATCAGCAAAGCACGTGCGATGGAGATGCGTTGACGCTCACCACCCGACAAGCCTTGACCACGCTCGCCCACCAAAGAGTCATAACCTTGTGGCAAGCGCAAGATGAATTCATGGGCGTGGGCAGCACGCGCAGCCGACACGATTTCTTCACGCGTGGCATCGGGCTTGCCGTAGGCAATGTTGTCAGCAATCGTGCCGAAGAACAAGAACGGCTCTTGCAGCACCATGCCAATGTGGCTGCGAAAATCTGACAAGGCGATGTTACGAATGTCGATGCCATCGAGCTTGATCGAGCCTTCGCTCAAATCGTAGAAGCGGCAAATCAAATTGACCAAAGTGCTCTTGCCCGAGCCGCTTTGACCAACCAAACCAATCATTTCACCAGGGCGGATGCTAAGGTTCATTCCGCGAATCACTGCACGGTTACCATAGCGAAAACCCGCATCTTGGATTTCGATGTTGCCCTGCAGAGGCACTGGCAATTTTTGCGGATTCGTTGTTTCAGGCACACTGGATACATGGTCCAAAATTTCAAAAATACGCTTGGCACCTGCCGCTGCTTTCTGTGTGTGCGAGACGATGCGACTCATCGAATCAAGGCGCGTGTAGAAGCGACCAATGTAGGCTAAGAACGCAGCCAGCACACCCACAGAAATTTGGTTGTGCGACACCAAGTAAATACCGAAACCCCACACCACCAGCAAACCGACCTCTGTCATCAGGGTGACCGTAGGCGAGAACAAGGACCACACAAAGTTGATGCGATCGTTCACCGCCAAGTTGTGTTTGTTGGCGTCGCGGAAACGGTTGGCTTCGCGTGTCTCTTGGGCGAACGCCTTGACCACACGGATGCCAGGAATGGTGTCGGCCAGCACGTTGGTGAGTTCTGACCACACGCGGTCAATCTTCTCAAACCCGGTGCGCAGCTTATCGCGGACCGTGTGAATCAACCACACAATGAACGGCAGCGGTAGCAAGGTGGCTGCAGCCAGCTTGGGATCAATGCTGATCAAAATCGAGGCAGTCATGACAATCATGAGCACATCGGTTGCGAAGTCCAGCAAATGCAATGACAAAAACACGCAAATGCGGTCGGTCTCAGCGCCAATGCGGTTCATCAAGTCGCCCGTGCGGCGACCGCCAAAGTATTCGAGGGACAAGCGCATCAAATGCTCATAGGCCGTGGTGCGCAAATCAGCGCCAATTCGCTCAGACACCAAGGCCAAGATGTAGGTTTTGAGCCAGCCCAAGCCCCAAGCTAGCAAGGCCGCACCCAGCAAGCCTCCCAGGTACATGTAAACCAAATCGTGGTCAATGTCCTTGCCGTTTTGGAATGGAATCAACACATCGTCCATCAGCGGCATGGTCAGATAAGGCGGCACCAAAGTAGCGGCCGTGGAAGCCAGCGTCAACAAAAAACCCGCCAACAAGCGCCATTGGTAAGGCTTGGCAAAGCGCCACAAGCGAAACAGGCCCCAAGTCGACATGGGTGCGTGCTGTTCGCGGCTGCACACGGGGCATTCGTCGCCCACATTTTCGAGCTGCAATTTGCACTGTGGGCAGCGGGCTTGGGCCGCAGAAGCCAGCGACTTGCCATGTGTCAACACCTCTAAGCGTTCGGCAAACTTTTCTTGCAAACGCATGGCCGTGACGTTGTGCGTCAAGGTGAAACGCCAGCTGGCCATCAGGTGCGTGGCATCGACCAAGCTCAAGGTGCCAACACCCGCGTGATCGGTGTGCGTCAGCTTCATGCCGACTGCCAAGGTCCAGCTGCTCCAAGAGGGGGCTGAACCGGCCTCTTCGGCAGCAAAAAGCACCCTTTGGTCTGTCACAATGAGTAGCCCTAGCGAAAAATGCAATTGGGCGTTCAGGTCAACCTCTAGCCAAGCTAGAACGTTTTCTTGAGGTGACAGTTGTGCAAACGCTGAAGATTGCCAGCCCTCGGGCAAAACAACTTTGGTGGAAGCCGATAAAGAAGAATTCATTATTGGAATTTTGCTGCTTCAATCGATGTCAATCGATGGACGGCGATAAAAATAAAAAGCAGGAGCCAGGACTTTGTTGAACCCCAGCACGTATGCAAATGATTGTATCGCCGCAGCCTCGGAGGTCGCTGTGGTGACCTCGGCTCTTCACCCTGCTTCAGCCAAGCCAACCTCCGCTCAAAACCTCCGCTAATTTATGGCCTTCAAAGACATCCAAATCCTGCGCATGAACTACTTGCGTGGGCCCAATATCTGGACTTACCGCCCCATCATTGAAGCGCTCATCGACTTGGGCGAAATGGAAGACCACCCCTCTAACAAAATCGACGGCTTCAACGACCGCATCAACGGTTGGTTGCCCGGCTTGGTCGAGCACCACTGCGGTGTGGGCCATCGCGGTGGCTTCCTCACACGCTTGGTGGGAGGCACTTGGATGGGCCACATCATGGAGCACGTCTCCATCGAGTTGCAGCTGTTGGCCGGTGCCCGCGCTGAGTTTGGCAAGGCCCGCGAAATCAGCAAGCGCGGCATTTACAAAGTGGTATTTCGCACCGAGCACGAAGAACTGGGCCGCGAAAGCTTCTTGGCGGCACGCGAACTGGTGATGGCTGCGGCCAACAACAAGCCTTTTGATATCACGGCCACCGTGGACCGTTTAAAAAAGATTGCCGATTTGCGCTGCCTGGGCCCGAGCACCGCATGCATCGTCGATGCTGCGGTTGAGCGCAAAACCCCTTTTATTCGCCTGACCGAAGGCAATTTGGTGCAACTGGGCTACGGCTCTAAGCAGCGCCGCATTTGGACGGCCGAGACCGACCGCACCAGCGCCATTGCTGAAAGCATCTCTAGCGACAAAGACTTGACCAAGCGCTTGCTCACGCAATGCGGCATCCCTGTGCCCGAAGGCCAAATTGTCAAAACCGCTGACGAAGCGTGGGAAGCCGCACAAGACATCGGCTTGCCCGTAGTGGTCAAACCCCTCGACGGCAACCGTGGCTGGGGCGTGTCCCTCGACGTGAACACCGAAGAAGGCGTGCGCACCGCATGGACGGCTGCTGAAAAAGAAGGCAGTGAAGTGTTGATTGAGCGCTACGTGCGTGGCGACGAGCACCGCGTCTTGGTGGTGGGCGACCGCGTGGTGGCGGCCACCCGCGGCGAAACCGCTTTCATCACCGGCGATGGCACCTCTACGGTCGAGCAGCTGATCGACAGCCAAATCAACACCGATCCACGTCGTG
>CANFKQ010000089.1 GCA_947447405.1 Comamonadaceae bacterium
TCAGAGCCGCAACCTGGGAAGTAGAACACCGCTTCTGTTTCAGAGGTGGTGGTCTTGGGGTCACGGATGATCGGCACGTAGTCTTTGTCTTCGATGTCCAACAAAGCACGCGCTGTTTTCTTGGGCAAGTTGCCCGGCATCTTTTTGTTGATGAAGTGAATCACCTGCTCTTTGATGGGGGCGGTGCCCACTGAGGCGGGAGGTGCCTTGGTTTGTTTGCGGGCCACCACTTGTAGGGCGTCGTGCGCGAAGCGTTGCAGCTTCATGCCCACGCCCACCATCGCGCTACGCGCGAGCTTGATGGTTTCGGGGTTGGTGGCGTTGAGCATGAACATCGCCGCCGCGTTGCCAGGACGGAAGCTCTTTTGGCCCATCTTGCGCAACAAGTTGCGCATATTCATGGACACATCACCAAAATCAATCTTGACGGGGCAAGGTGACAAGCACTTGTGGCAAACCGTGCAATGGTCGGCCACGTCTTCAAACTCTTGCCAATGCTTGATGGACACACCACGGCGGGTTTGCTCTTCGTACAAGAAGGCCTCGACCAGCAGCGAGGTGGCCAAAATTTTGTTGCGTGGGCTGTAGAGCAAATTGGCGCGTGGCACATGAGTCGAACACACGGGCTTGCACTTGCCGCAACGCAAACAGTCTTTCACGCTGGCCGCAATCGCGCCAATGTCGGACTGCTGCATGATGAGCGATTCATGGCCCATCAAACCAAAGCTGGGGGTGTAGGCTTGGCTCAAATCAGCGTGGCGCAGCGATGTGTCCACATCTTGGTTACGCAGCAATTTGCCTTTGTTAAAGCGGCCTTCTGGGTCCACCTTGGCTTTGTAGTCGGCGAACGGTTTGAGCTCGTCATCGGTCAAGAATTCGAGCTTGGTGATGCCAATGCCGTGCTCACCCGAAATCACACCATTGAGCGAACGCGCCAGCACCATGATGCGGGCCACCGCTTCGTGGGCCGTTTGCAGCATGGCGTAGTTGTCGCTGTTGACGGGGATGTTGGTGTGCACGTTGCCGTCACCGGCATGCATGTGCAGGGCTACCCACACGCGACCTTTGAGTACACGCTGGTGAATGGCATTGCACTCGTCCAAGATGGGTGCGAGTTGCGCGCCCGTGAAGATGTTTTGCAACACCGCACGAATTTGTGTTTTCCAGCTGGCTCGCAGGGTGTGGTCTTGCAACTGTGGGAACAGCGCATCGCACTCGTTGAGCCACTGCTGCCACAAGCCACGCACTTCGCCAATCAGCGAGCGCGCTTGTTGCACGCGGTCTTCCAACAGCTCAGGGGCGGGAATCTCTGCCGCATCGTCTGACTTGCCCAAGGGCAAATTGCCTTTGGCAAAGAAGTCTTCCAAAGCGTCGCACAGCTCCAGCTTGTTGCGCAAGCTCAACTCGATGTTGATGCGCTCGATGCCATCGGTGTACTCGGCCATGCGTGGCAAAGGAATCACCACATCTTCGTTGACCTTGAACGCGTTGGTGTGACGGCTAATGGCAGCAGTGCGCTTGCGGTCGAGCCAAAACTTTTTACGCGCCTCAGGGCTGACAGCCACAAAGCACTCGCCGCTGCGGGTGTTGGCCATGCGTGAGACTTCAGAGGTCACACGTGCCACTTCGTCAGCATCATCACCGGCGATGTCGCCAATCAGCAGCATCTTGGGCAAGCCGCCGCGTTTGCTCTTGGTGGCATAACCCACGGCGCGCAAGTAGCGGTCGTCCAAATGCTCAAGGCCGGCCAACAACACGCCACTGCGCTTTTGCTCAGCAAACATGTAATCTTTGATTTCCACGATGCTAGGCACCGCGTCTTTGGCGTTGCCGAAGAACTCCATACATACGGTGCGTGTGTGCGCAGGCATGCGATGCACGATCCAGCGCGCGCTGGTGATCAAACCATCACAGCCTTCTTTTTGTACACCGGGCAAACCACTGAGGAACTTGTCGGTCACATCTTTGCCTAAGCCTTCTTTGCGGAAGGACTTGCCGGGAATGTCGAGACGCTCTTGGCGAATGAAGGTTTTACCGTCGGCTTGGTAGTACCTCAGCTCGAAGCTGGCCATTTCAGCATCGTGAATCTTGCCAAGGTTGTGGTCCACGCGAATAACGTCGAGCCACTCAGCATCAGGTGTGACCATGCGCCAGCTGGCTAAGTTGTCGAGAGCGGTGCCCCACAACACAGCTTTTTTACCGCCCGCATTCATGGCTATGTTGCCGCCAATGCATGAGGCTTCGGCAGAGGTGGGATCCACCGCAAACACAAAACCACCGCGCTCAGCTGCATCAGCCACACGCTGGGTGACCACACCAGCTTCGGTGTAAATCGTGGGCACTTTGTGCGCGATGCCTGGCAAGTCGACCATCTCGACTTCGGTCATGGCCTCGAGCTTTTCGGTGTTGATGACCGCGCTCTTCCACGTGAGCGGAATTGCGCCGCCGGTGTAGCCTGTGCCGCCGCCACGAGGAACGATGGTGAGGCCAAGGTCGATACAACCTTTGACCAAACCGGCCATTTCTTCTTCGGTGTCTGGGGTCAGCACAACGAAGGGGTATTCCACGCGCCAGTCAGTGGCGTCAGTCACGTGGCTTACACGTGAGAGGCCGTCAAACTTGATGTTGTCGTGGGCGGTGTGCTTTTTGAGCATGCGCGCTGCTTTTTTGCGCAGAGCGGCAATCGCTTCGAATTGGCTGTTGAAAGTTTCAATCGCGCGGCTGGCGGCTTGCAGCAGTTGGCCCACCATGACATCACGCTCGGCGTCCACGTCAGGTGTGCGGCGTTGCTCAACTTCACCGAGGCGGTGATGCAAAGCTTCCACCAACTGCAGGCGGCGCTTTGGGTTGTCGAGCAAGTCGTCTTGCAAATAGGGGTTGCGTTGGACCACCCAGATGTCGCCCAACACTTCGTACAACATGCGGGCCGAGCGGCCAGTGCGGCGCTCTTGGCGCAAACGCAGCAGCAATTCCCATGCGTCGGCACCGAGCAAACGCAACACAATTTCTCGGTCAGAAAACGAGGTGTAGTTGTAGGGAATTTCGCGCAGTCGCGGGCTTTCTTCAGCCGTGGCGAGCAAGTGGTTCAGCGAGGTGGGAGCATTCATGGTGTGATGTGCGCGCGAAGGCGCATTGGGGGCGCGAATTAAGAGACCAATTTTACTGCAGGGGGTTTGGGGGCTTGGCTTTTGGTGCTGAGAGCACTTACTGGGTTTGGGGGTGTCTGGTGTTGGTTTTTAGGGGTATTGCTTTGGGCTCGTCTGGGTTGGGGCTACTTCTGGACGGTGAGCAGGCCGTATGCGCGTTGGCTCCTCTTCGCTGCGCTCAGAATGTCGCTCACCGCGTACACGGCCTGCTCACCGTCTTGCGAGGTGTTGCTTCGCTCGCCTCGGGTACGCTCACTTCCCTTTGACTCGTCACCACCGCCTGTTTGCCTAGATGTCTAGACGGCTCAGCACTTAACTGCGCCAGCCCTTACACATTAACCATTGGGCAGTACCGCAAGCGATGACCAAGGCCGAATACGTGGCCATTTTTCCGTCAACACCCCACAAAACCAAGCCGCCAGCAAGGACGGCTGTACCTAAAACACCGCTCACCACGGTTTGTTTCAGCAAACTCCAACTGGCCATGGGCAGCCACCAACGGGCAGTCAGACGGGTCACAAGCACGCAAAACAGTGCCACGCCCCACGCTGGCGCAATGAAGTTAAAAGTGTGAAGGATTTGTTCTAAAGGACCCATGTGAGTAAATTTTATAATCTAGGTTATGGCAGTCTGGGCTTTAGGCCTCAATCACACGACAGCCCCGCTTGATTTGCGGGGCCGTTTTACTTTTACGGTCGACCAAATGGGTCTGACCATCGCGGCCCTGCGCCATTCTTTTGCGCCTGACAGCGAAGTGGCCATCCTATCCACCTGCAACCGCACCGAGATCTACTGCGCAGCCAGCGAGGCCCAAATGCAGCAGACCTTGGCTTGGTTGGCCAAGTCGGGCGGCGTGACTGCAGATGACCTGAAAGGCCACACTTACGCCTTGCTCGAAGCTGATGCGGCCCGTCACGCCTTTCGCGTGGCCAGTGGTTTGGACTCAATGGTGTTGGGCGAGCCCCAAATTTTGGGCCAAATGAAAGACGCGGTGCGTGCGGCCTCTGAGGCGGGCGCACTGGGCACCACGCTCAACCAACTTTTCCAACGCTCTTTTGCTGTGGCCAAAGAAGTGCGCAGCTCGACCGAAATTGGTGCGCATTCCATCAGCATGGCGGCTGCAGCCGTACGCTTGGCCAGTCAGCTGTTTGAAGACCTGAGCGAAATCCGTGTCCTGTTTGTCGGTGCAGGTGAAATGATTGAGCTGTGCGCTACGCACTTCGCAGCCAAGAACCCAAAATCCATGGCCATTGCCAACCGCACCCTAGAGCGCGGCGAAAAACTGGCCACCCAATTTAGCGGCGAAGTCATGCGCTTGGCCGACTTGCCACAACGCTTGCATGAGTTTGATGTGGTCATCAGCTGTACTGCCAGTACCCTGCCCTTGATTGGTTTGGGCGCAGTCGAGCGCGCACTCAAGCAACGCAAGCACCGCCCCATGTTCATGATCGACTTGGCTGTGCCACGCGATATCGAGCCAGAAGTGAAGTCGCTCGAAGACGTGTACCTATATACCGTGGACGATTTGTCTGATGTGGTGCAAACAGGCCAGGCCAACCGCCAAGCGGCTGTGGCGCAAGCTGAAGCCATCATCGACGCAGGCGTCCAAAGCTTCGAGCACTGGATGGAACAGCGCAGCAACGTACCTCTGATTCAGCAACTCAACGCCCAAGCCGAAGACTGGCGCAGCGCAGAAGTTGCTCGAGCCCGCAAAGCGATTGCCAAAGGCGACGATGTCGATGCTGTGCTAGACGCCCTGTCACGCAGCCTGACCCAAAAAATGCTGCACGGTGCGATGGCCGAGTTGCATGCGGGTGACGCTGAGTCGCGCGAGCGCGCACGCAACTCGATTGAGCATTTCTTTTTGCGCGGCAAATGAAGAAGCGAGCCATGCTGAACACACATGCAACCAACCGCTCAAACGAAGCCGCTCAAGGCGAGCAGCCCGTGTGCGCGGTGAGCGACATTCTGAGCGCAGCAAAGTGGAGCCAACGCGCATACGGGCTGCTCGCCCTGCGCCAACCTCAGACCGTTGTGGCTGACAGCCACATTTCCCCTTTCAACCTTTAGGGCTGCGCCATGAAAATTTTTTTGCGCGCTCAACTTGAGCGCCACGCGCAACGCTTGGCCGAACTCGATTTCTTACTGTCTCGCGAAGACATCATGAAAGACATGACGCAGTTCTTGGCGCTGTCACGCGAACACACCGATGTGACCGCCACTGCGGGCCGCTACGCACGCTACCAACAACGCGAAGCAGATTTGCAAGACGCACAACAGATGCTGCAAGACGGCAGCGATGACGCCGACATGCGTGCCATGGCCGAAGAAGAAATTGCCAGCGCACAAACAGAGTTAAAGCAACTCGAAGCCGAGCTCCAACGCATGCTGCTACCCAAGGACCCAGACGATGCGCGGCCAGCCTTCATCGAAATTCGCGCAGGCACGGGCGGCGACGAATCCGCCCTGTTTGCTGCCGATTTGCTGCGCATGTACATGCGCTATGCAGAGCGCCAAGGTTGGCGCACGGAAATCGTGAGCGAATCACAAAGCGAGCTGGGTGGCTACAAAGAAGTGGTGGTGCGCATGGATGGCGGCTCAACCGGCGACGGGGTGTATGGCTGGCTCAAATTTGAGTCCGGCGGCCACCGCGTGCAGCGCGTACCGGCCACCGAAACCCAAGGCCGCATCCACACCAGCGCATGCACGGTAGCGGTGCTGCCTGAGCCAGACGAAGCCGAGGCCATCAAAATCAACCCGTCTGATTTACGCATCGACACCTACCGCGCCAGCGGTGCAGGTGGCCAGCACATCAACAAAACCGACTCTGCCGTGCGCATCACCCACTTGCCCACGGGCATCGTGGCGGAATGCCAAGATGGCCGCAGCCAGCACAGCAACAAAGCACAAGCCTTGAAGGTGTTGACGGCTCGCATTCAAGAAAAAGACCGCTCAGAGCGTGCTGCCAAAGACGCGGCCATGCGCAAAGGCCTGATTGGCAGTGGTGACCGCAGCGACCGCATTCGCACCTATAACTTCCCGCAAGGGCGCTGGAGCGATCACCGCATCAATCTGACTCTGTACAAACTCAACTTCATCATGGAAGGTGATCTGGGTGAGGCGATGCAAGCCTTGAAGCATGCACACGAGGCCGAGCAACTGGCTGCGCTGGAAGGTAATACATGAACGTGATGCAACCCAGTGGTTTGCCTGTCGTGTCGACAATGGATTCGAATATATCGGAAGCACAAGTCATGCAGACTGTCGCGCAAGCTGCAGCCTGGGCCCAAACTTTAGGCCTGCCACGCCTAGACGCGCAAGTGCTGTTGCTACACGCTTTAGGTCGAGCACCGCACGACCGCGCTTGGCTGCTGGCACATGGCGACGACCCTATAAGCGCCGCTGTACACGCCACCTTCGTTTCCTATGCGCAACGTCGTTTGAACACCGAGCCCGTGGCCTACATCACTGGTCAAAAAGAGTTTTTTGGTTTGACGCTACTCGTAGACCACCGCGTGCTCGACCCACGCGCCGATACCGAAACCTTGGTGGAGTGGGTTTTGTCATGTCTTGCAGATACGCCAAACCCCAATGTGGTGGACCTTGGCACAGGCAGCGGCGCGATTGCCTTGGCACTCAAACACACGCGCCCCGATGCACAGGTATGCGCCGTAGACGCCAGTGCCGATGCCTTGGCTGTGGCAAGCGCCAACGCCGAACGCTTGGCGCTCAATGTGGACTTCCACTGCGGTTCGTGGCTAGCCTCCTTGAATGGCATAACCTTTGACGCCATCGTGTCCAATCCACCTTACGTGGCTAACGATGACGGGCACTTGACGGTTTTGAAGCACGAACCCTTGTCGGCACTGGTTTCTGGGACTGACGGCTTAAACGACATTCGCGTCATCGTGCATGAAGCCACACAACACCTCAAACTCAACGGCTGGCTGCTGCTAGAGCACGGCTATGACCAAGCCCATGCCGTGCAAACCCTGCTGGGCAACCAAGGGTTTGTGAATGTACAAAGCCGTCCTGACCTTGCGGGCATCTTGCGCTGCACGGGTGGACAATGGCCAACAGTGAAATAATTAACTTTTATTTGGAGAGAACCCATGAGCGACGCACAACAACGCATTGATGAACTCGTGAAAGGCAGCGACGTGTTGCTGTTCATGAAAGGCAGCGCAAGCTTCCCCATGTGTGGTTTTTCGGGCCGTGCGGTGCAAGTGCTCAAAGCTTGCGGCGTGGAACCCAAAGCCATCAAAACCGTGAACGTGCTGGACGACGCAGAAATTCGTCAAGGCATCAAGGAATACAGTAACTGGCCCACCATCCCACAGCTGTACATCAAGGGCGAGTTCATCGGTGGCTCAGACATCATGATGGAGATGTATGAGTCAGGTGAGTTGCAAAAAGTCATCAACGGCTAATCGCATTTGGATTCAACGTCCTCTTGAAGCCCGCTTCACACACAGCGGGCTTTTTTATTGCCATTGGCGCTGTGCAGCCAGCACCGCATTTGGGTATGGTGTTTGCCCACGGCTACCGTTGTAACGGCCCAGCGCCATGACCATGTCGCCATTTTCTATATCGAGGTAGTGGCGCAAGATGACGCAACCAAAACGCAAATTGGTTTGCGCTTGGAACAATACACTGACGTCGCCCTCAGCCAGCACGCGCGTCCAAAATGGCATGACTTGCATGAAACCACGCGCCCCTGCGCTGCTGATGGCGAATTTACGAAAGCCACTTTCCACTTGAATGAGACCCAACACTAAAGAGGGATCCAAGCCTGATCGCTGGCTTTCGTACCAAACGGTTTGCAAAAAGTCACGACGTAAATGTGAACTGGCCAACTCATGTGTCAGCACATCGGGTGTGCCGTTTGCCGTTGCTGGATTGACTTTGCGGCGTTGTAGTTGTTTGTCTAGACGTGCCTCAGTTTGGGTGAGCCATTGCTGAAATACGTTGGCCGCCTTCACATCAGCGTGAACCAAAGTAGGTGGACCTGACTGGTGCACCGCTGCACTGAGCACGGTACGGACCGAATCGATCAAGGGTTCTTCGCGCTGGTTGCCTGCGTGCGCCACGAAGGCACACACAAGGCTAAGCCCTAGGACAGCAGCGCGCCGCAGCAGCAGCATCACAAACCGAGCTTGACCTTCACATGCGCTAGCACATCGGCAATCGCCACTTTGGTAGATTCGGTGTCGCGACGGTGTTGGTACTCAACCATACCGTCTTTCAGGCCCTTGTCACCAATGGTCACACGGTGTGGGACACCAATCAGTTCCCAGTCGGCAAACATCGCGCCGGGGCGCTCGCCACGGTCGTCCAAGATGACATCGACGCCCAAGGTTGACAACTCCTCGTAGAGTTTGAAAGCAGCAGCTTTCACGTCTTCGCTGCGGTCCATGTTCACAGGGCAAATCACGGCGGTGAACGGGGCAATCGCGTCTGGCCAAATGATGCCACGCTCGTCGTGGTTTTGCTCAATGGCTGCTGCGGGCAAGCGGGTCACACCAATACCGTAACAACCCATTTCCATGAATTGCGGTTTGCCGTTCACGTCTAAGAAGGTGGCGTTCATAGCTTGGCTGTATTTGGTGCCGAGGTAGAACACATGGCCCACTTCAATACCGCGCTCAATGGCGAGCACGCCTTGGCCGTCAGGCGAAGCGTCACCTGCCACCACGTTGCGGATATCAGCCACCAAATCGGGCTCAGCCACATCGCGGCCAAAGTTGACGCCAGTCATGTGGAAATCGACTTCGTTGGCACCGCAAATCCAGTCAGCCATCACAGCCACATCGCGGTCGGCCACGATCTTGAGTGGGTGCTTCAAATTCACAGGACCAAGGTAGCCAGGCTTGCAGCCGAAGTGCTCTTCAATTTCAGCAGTGGTGGCAAAGCGGAAACCGCCTTCAAAGCCGGTCAGCTTGCCCACTTTGACTTCGTTCATGTCGTGGTCACCGCGCAAGAGCAAGAGCCACACTTGTGATTTGACGACTTCGCCTTTGTCGTTGAGCATGTCCGTGGCCAACACCAATGACTTAACGGTGGTGCTCAACGGCACGTTCAATAATGCAGCCACGTCTTCGCAGGTACTTTTGCCAGGGGTAGCGGTTTTGGTGAGGGCCTGCGCCGCTGCACCACGCGTTTGCGCAGGGGCCAAGGCCTCAGCTTTCTCCATGTTGGCAGCGTAGTTGCTGGTCGGGCAATAGACGATGGCGTCTTCGCCTGTGGCGGCAATCACTTGGAACTCTTCGCTCAAGTCGCCTCCAATCGCGCCACTGTCAGCAGCCACAGCGCGGTAGGTCAAACCGAAGCGGTCAAAAATATTGCGGTATGCACCTGCCATGACTTGGTAGCTTTGCTTGGCGCTGACTTGGTCACGGTCGAAGCTGTATGCGTCTTTCATGATGAATTCGCGGCCGCGCATCAAACCAAAACGTGGGCGACGCTCGTCGCGAAATTTGGTTTGGATTTGATAGAAGTTTTTAGGCAGCTGCTTGTAGCTGCGGATTTCTTGGCGAGCAATGTCGGTCACCACTTCTTCGCTGGTGGGTTGCACCACAAAGTCGCGGCCGTGGCGGTCTTTGATGCGCAGCAGTTCAGGGCCCATCTTGTCGAAGCGGCCCGTCTCTTGCCACAACTCAGCGGGCTGCACCACGGGCATGCTGAGTTCAATCGCACCTGCTTTGTTCATCTCTTCGCGCACGATGGCCTCGACCTTACGGATCACGCGCAAGCCCATAGGCATGTAGTTGTAAATGCCAGCACCGAGCTTTTTGATCAAGCCCGCGCGCATCATCAATTTATGGCTGATCACTTCAGCGTCGGCTGGAGCATCTTTGAGGGTGGAAATGAGAAACTGGGAGGCTTTCATGCGTGCAACCGAATCGTTAATTTAGTAAGGAAATTAGGGCAAATTCTGAGTGAAGTGCTGCAGCTCTGTGCATAATCGACTCAGTTTAAAAATTTGAGGTTCGATTATGCTTGACCGAGAAGGGTTTAGACCCAACGTCGGCATCATCTTGCTCAACCAGAAAA
>CANFKQ010000090.1 GCA_947447405.1 Comamonadaceae bacterium
ATTTGAAGGTCACCCAGTCCCTCATGACGAACTTTGGCAAAGAAATTGCGTACATCACTCAGCCAGTGGTTTTAGAGCGTACACCGTCCCAAGTTGTGGCGCCCGCACCAGGATGGGGCGAGCACACCGATGAAGTGCTGCGCGAGGCGGGGTACTCGGATGAAGAGATTCAGCAATTTCACAAACAAGAGGTGGTCTAAACATGGGTGCTATTCACATCACACACGACGCGCATGTGACGCTGGTCACGATTGATGATGCAGCGCGTTACAACGCCATGAGCTTGTCAATGTGGATTGCGCTCGAACAGGCATTTGACGGTATCGAAAAGGATCCTAATGTGCGTGCCGTGATTCTGCGCGGAGCGGGTGAACGTGCGTTTGTGTCGGGTGCCAATATCAGCGAGTTTGAAACTCAGAGAAATTCAGAGGCATCGGTGGCGCACTACAACCAATCCGTAGCGCAAGCGCAAGATGCCATTGTTCGATGCCGTGTGCCGGTGATTGCCGCCATCAGCGGCATTTGCTATGGCGGCGGTTTGGGCTTGGCGCTGAGCTGCGATTTACGTTATGCCAGTCCCTCATCTAAGTTTCGCATGCCAGCCGCACGTTTGGGTTTGGGCTATGGCTACAAGGGAATGAAAAGCATTGTTCAAAATCTTGGCCCCATGGCGGCGGCAGAGGCTTTCTATACGGCCAGTGTGTATCCCGCAGCTGATGCTGCACATATCGGCATCGTTAATTCAGTTCACAACGATGTGTTTGCACATTGCGCCGATGTGGCTTTGCAAATTGCGCAAAACGCCCCCCTCACAGTTCAAGCCGCCAAGCAAGCGATGCGTTGCATCGCAGTCGGCGATACCTCCCAAATTACACGCATTGATCAGGCCGTAGATGCGTGTTTCAAAAGCAGCGACTATGCCGAGGGCCGACTGGCTTTTGCACAGAAGCGGCTACCGCAGTTCACCGGCCGTTGAATCAACCACCCCATGGAGAAGAAGATGAAATCTTTAAGAACCCTGCTCACGATTGCGCTGTCATTGACCGCCACCGTTGCTTTGGCTGTGGGGCCCTCCCCCGCACCGATGAAACAAAAAGAAGTCCTCAGTGTGGGCTTTGTCAAAGTGGGCCACTTAGCACCCATGTTGATGTTGGAAGAAGAACTCAAAAAGCTCAACATTGAGGTCAAGCGCGCCGAATTTGTGCGCTACGCAGATGCACGCACCGCATTGCTATCGGGCTCGGTAGACGTGTCTGCCGTGGGCCCTGGCGACTTAGCCATCGTAGCCGCGCAAGGCAGCAAGAACTTGATTGGACTGACTGGCGTGGGCAGTTCCAATAAATTTTTAGTGGTGCGCAAAGGCGTGAAGATCGACGATTGGGGTGACATCAATGGCAAGAAAATTGCGATTGCACCAGGGTCGGCCGTGTGGTTTCAATGGGCCATGACCTTGATCGAGAAAAACATCCCTTACACCTCGTTCTCACCCGTGAACGTGCAAGGTGGTGGTACCGCATTTGTGCAAGCCATGAAGCGTGGCGACATTGATGCCATGGTTTTGTGGGAGCCCTTTGAATCGCAAGCCGTTGCAGAAGGCGATGCGTATTTCGCGACCAAGCTCGACTACAGCCAGTCCCATTCCGTGGGCGCAGAGTTGGGCATGTTGGCTGCTTCAGGTGAAGCCATGGCGACCAAGAAAGAACTGGTGCGTCGCTTCTTGTGGGCTTACCTCAAAGTGGAAGAGCAATTGGCAAAAAATAACGACCAATTTGCAGATGCCTATGCCAAGTACACAGGTTTGCCTCTGAGCGTGACCAAAGAGTCTGCCAAGATCATCAAGCTCGGTGGTGTGCTCAATAAAGAGCAAGTGGGTCGATTGGCTGAAGCGGCATTCAAACAGGGCATCGTGCAAAAGGACGTGACCAAAGAAGCGGCGGAGCTGTATGACGACAGCATGGCCAAAGAGATCAAGAAGTAAGTGCAAGGACACACCATGAAGACGACGGCTCATTTCAAGCAACTGCTGCTCGGACTGGTGGTGCCCACCGCCGTTGTCGTGCTGTGGCAGGTGATGGGCAATATGCCCGGCATGGCCGGCATACTGCCCACGCCATTGAAGGTGGTTGAGGGTTGGCACGGATGGATCTTTGGACAGGCAGGTCTGGGTCTTAATCCATACCTTGGCACTTGGTTGTCCAACGTGGAGTACTCCTCCATGCGCGTAGCGCAAGGCTTTGTGTTAGCCGCATTGATTGGCGTGCCGCTCGGGTTGTTGATTGGGTGGAGCAAGTTCATTTCACAAATGCTTGATCCTTTGATTCAAAGCCTTCGTCCCATTCCTATCACGGCATGGCTGCCATTCTCGATTGCGGTGTTTGGTATCCGAGATGTTGGATCGATATTTTTGATCTTCCTTGGCGGTTTTTATGCCATTGTGGTCAATGCCACACAGGGCGCACGCGATGTCGATCGCAATTTGGTGCGTGCTGCTTTGATGATGGGTGCCAGTCGTGCACAACTCCTTTACCGTGTGGTGTTGCCAGCGGCGATGCCATCCGTGTTCACGGGGTTGCGTATTGGCTTAGGCATTTCGTGGACTGCCGTGATCGTCTCAGAGATGGTCGCCGTCAAATCGGGGCTGGGCTATGTGCTGTGGGATGCCTACTACGTAGGTCGCATGGACATCGTGCTGGCCGACATGGTGTCGATTGGTGCCATGGGTTACATCAGCGATCGCATCATCGTGTTCATCGAACGCAAGATTTTGGTCTGGCGTATTTTGCAAAGTCACTGAAATTCTTATGTCCAATATCACTATTCAAGATCTTTGCAAGATTTATCCTGGTCAACCGCCTGTTAAGGCGCTTGACCACATTGACCTCGAAGTGCCGCCGGGTGAGTTTGTGGCGTTGCTTGGGCCTTCTGGCTGTGGCAAATCCACGCTGCTTAACTTGGTCGCCGGTTTCGAGATGCCGAGTTCGGGTGGGCTGCATGTCAATCAACAAGCGGTTCATGCGCCAGGACCTGACCGTGGCGTAGTGTTTCAAGAGGCCGCCTTGTTTCCTTGGTTGACCGTTTGGGAAAACGTCATTTTTGGTCCACAAATGCAAGGTTTGCCTAGGGCTGAGTATGAAGAACGTGCCCATGAAATGCTCAACATCGTCGGCTTGCATGATTTCAAAAATCACTTGCCTGTGCAGCTGTCGGGTGGCATGCGTCAACGTGTGGGCATTGCGCGCATATTGACTTTGGGCTCAAAGGTGCTTTTGATGGACGAGCCATTTGGTGCGTTGGATGCACAAACACGACTGACCATGCAAGAGCTGTTGTTGTCGGTTTGGCAAAAGCTCAAACCGACCATCATTTTTGTCACGCATGACATTGATGAGGCTATTTTCTTGGCGAGCACCATATATGTCATGTCTGCACGACCTGGCCGCATTCAATCCAAAATCAATGTGCCCTTAGCGCGTCCGCGCACGGTGGCTGACACAGCGAGCGAGGCTTTCAGCGCTATGAAACTCGATATTCTCAACCTCATCCGACACACTCATGGCTAATCCTCGCATTCCTTACCGCTTTTCTAACGAAGGCCCCCAACTGGTGGCGCCCAAAGAAGGCGCGATCTTGGTTCATTTGGTGGTCAATGTGGAGCACTGGCAGTTCGATGCCAGTATGCCGCGCACCATCATCACGCCGCCACATGGCAAAGAGACCGTGCCTGATGTGCCTAACTTCAGCTGGGTCGACTACGGCATGCGGGCGGGTTTGCCACGCATCATCCAAGCCATCCACAGTCGTGGCTTGCCTGCGTCCACCAGCTTCAACGCCGGTGTGATTCACGCTTACCCGCGCGCAGCAGAGGCCATGCACGAGGCGGGATGGGAGTTCATTGGTCACGGCGTGCATCAAAAGGCGCTCAACCATGCCGACGGGGAAGAGGCGCTGATTGCCACCAGCCTTGACATGATCGAGTCGTTCACGGGCAAGCGCCCTAAGGGGTGGTTGAGCCCAGGCTTGCGCGAGTCACACGACACCCCCGACATCTTGACCAAGCAGGGCATTGAGTACGTGTTCGATTGGGTGGTGGACGATGTGCCGCACTGGATGCAGACCAAGAACGGTCCGCTCATGGCGCTGCCCTACAACCTAGAAGTCAACGACTCCATCATCTACGCGATTGAAAAACACGCCTCGAACGAAATGTTTCAGCGCTTGTCCAACACCTTGAGTTTGTTCAAGCGCGAATGCTTGACCCAGCCGCGCGTTTTGGCGTTGGGTTTGCACCCACACCTGATCGGCGTGCCGCACCGTTTTGAGAGCTTCGAAAGAATGCTCGACTTGTTGATGGCTACCCCTGAGGTCTGTTTTGTCACGGGCGAACAAATCGCCCAGTGGTATAGCAACCAAGTGCCGGCTCCTTCTAACTGACCCTAACCTCACAGAATGTATCTATGAACTTAGAACTGAATGGACAACGTGTTCTCATCACCGGTGGCTCCAAAGGCATTGGCTTAGCCATTGCACAAGCGTTTGCGGCCGAAGGGGCTAGGCCTGTTTTGGTGTCGCGTGACCGAGCCAACTTAGCCCATGCGGTGCAAGCCATCGAGGCGGCGCACCACATCATCCCCGAAGTATTCGAAGCCGATTTGAGCCTGCCTGGCTCAGCCGACAAGCTGTGCCAACAGGTCGGCGACATCGATGTGTTGGTGAATAACGCAGGGGCCATTCCTGGAGGGAGCATCCACGACATCACCGAAGAGCGTTGGCGTCAGGCGTGGGAGCTCAAGCTTTACAGCTACATCAATCTCACGCGTGCGTATTTGCCCAGCATGGAAAAAAGAGGCAAAGGCGTCATTGCCAACATCATTGGTATGGCCGGTGCCGCGCCGCGCTATGAGTACATCTGCGGTTCAGCCGCCAATGCAGCGCTCATTGCGTTTACACAAGGTCTGGGTGGCGGTACCGTGCGTCAAGGTGTTCGCGTGTTTGGTATCAACCCTTCGCCCACCCGCAGTGACCGCATGCAAGGCATGTTGCAACAGCAAGCCACCACCAAACTGGGCGACCCCGCACGTTGGCACGAGCTGACCATGGGCTTGCCGTTTGGCCGTTTGGCCGAACCCGATGAGATGGCCAAGCTGGCCTTGTTCTGCGCCTCGCCTTTGTGCGGCTACCTGAGTGGCAGCGTCATCAATGTGGATGGCGGCCAAATGTTTACGACACCGAGCAAATAACCATGAGCCGACAAGATTTTCCTGAACTGCGCGAAGGCGTGCGTCAAGTGGTGTCAGCGTTTGACTCGCGCTACTGGCAAGAGGTGGACGATGCCCGCGCCTTCCCCGAAAAATTCGTCACCGCTTTGACCGAGGCGGGTTGGCTGTCTGCCTTGATTCCAGAGGAGTACGGCGGCTCTAACCTGAGCCTGACCGAGGCCAGCGTGATCATGGAAGAGATCAACCGTGCGGGCGGCAACTCAGGGGCGTGCCACGGCCAGATGTATGTGATGGGCTGTGTGGTGCGACACGGGTCGAAAGCTCAAAAAGAAATGCTGCTGCCTAAGATCGCCTCGGGTGAATTACGCATGCAGTCGATGGCAGTGACGGAACCGACCACGGGTTCAGATACCACCCAACTCAAAACTGTGGCCGTGCGTCAAGGCGATCACTATGTGGTCAATGGTCAAAAGGTGTGGACCTCTCGTTTGCAACACTCCGACTACATGTTGCTGTTAGCGCGCACCACCCCCTTGTCTGAAGTGAAGAAAAAGTCAGAAGGTTTGTCAGTGTTCTTGGTGGACTTGCGTGAAGAAGTCGGTAAAACCATCACGGTGAAACCGATTCGCAACATGGTCAACCATGAGACCAATGAAATCTTCATCGACAACCTGCGCATCCCCGTGGAAAATTGCATTGGCGAAGAAGGCCTTGGACTTAAATACATCATGGATGGCTTGAATGCCGAGCGCATCTTGATTGCCGCCGAGTGCGTGGGCGATGGCTATTGGTTTGTGGACCGCGCCACGCAGTATGCAAAAGAGCGCGTGGTGTTTGGCCGTGCCATTGCCCACAACCAAGGCATTCAGTTCCCGATTGCCAAGGCCCATGTAAATGTGGAAGCCGCAAGCTTGATGCGTTACGAGGCCGCGCGTTTGTTCGACGCGGGTTTGCCGTGTGGCGCTGAGGCCAACATGTCTAAGCTGCTCGCAGCTGATGCGTCATGGGAAGCCGCCAACGTGTGTCTGCAAACCCACGGCGGCTTTGGCTTTGCTGCGGAGTACGACATTGAGCGCAAATTCCGCGAGACGCGCTTGTACCAAGTGGCGCCGATTTCTACCAACTTGATCTTGTCCTACGTGGGTGAGCATGTGTTGGGTATGCCAAAGTCTTATTGAGTTCACGCTATGGCCCAAGATCGATTTCCTCATTACACAACGCTCGAATGCACATACGTGTCAGACCATGTCCTGCAGGTGTGCCTCAATCGCCCAGATGTAGGCAATGCGTTGAACACGCAGATGGGCGTCGATTTGCTGGATCTGTGGTTGCGTCTGACCGATCAGCTTGGTGATCTGCGTTGCGTCGTCTTGACCGGGGCGGGTTCGAAAATATTTTGCGGCGGCGGCGATTTGAAAGAGCGCAACGGCATGACGCCGCAAGCGTGGCAATACCAGCATGAGATTTTTGAGCGCTTGTATTGGGCACAAATTGATTTGCCATTGCCCGTCATTGGCGCCATCAATGGTCATGCCTATGGCGGTGGTTTGGAAATGGCGCTGTGCTGTGATTTTTTATATGCCAGTCAAGACGCACGTTTCGCACTGCCTGAAGTCACTTTGGGCATCATGCCCGGCATGGGAGGCACGCAGAACCTGCCTCGCGCTTTAGGTGAGCGACGAGCCAAAGAGTTGGCGTTGACAGGGCGCCCTTTCAGCGCTGTGCAGGCATTGGAATGGGGGCTGGTTAATCAAGTCACTGCGCCAGACGCCGTGTTGACGCTGGCACTGGAGACGGCGCAGCGCATCGCTACCAATGCCCCGTTGTCTGTGCGGCAAATCAAGAAGTCGATCCGTTACGGTGGACAAATGGAATTACGCACGGCGTATCGGTTTGAAGTCGAGGCCTACAACCGGCTGGTCGACACCGATGACCGTCGCGAAGGGGTCGCTGCGTTTAACGAAAAACGACCACCGATTTTCAAAGGGCACTGAGCCATGCAAAGGCTTGGCCAGCCTGCCATCAACAGGCCTTCTTGGACCGAGCAATTGCTGGCCCTGCAGGGTCGCCCTATCACCGATGTCGATCGTCACCGCGCCGCATTGCATTTGTTGGACTGGCTTGGATGCGTGTTGTTGGGGCATGCTTCGCCAGCTGGCGAAGCATTGAACCATTGGGCTGCTCAGGCGGCGGTGGGGCCGAGTTGGACGGTGGGTGGCTTGCAACTGCATGCCGAAGCTGCCGCATTGGTCAACGGAGCTTTGGGCAACGTGGATGAGTTGGATGACTTGCATCGCGCTGCGGTGGTGCATCCGGGCGACACCATCATGGCGGCAGCATTGGCAATGGCGCAGCGTGAACAAGCCACCCCACATGCATTGCTCAATGCGGTTGTGCGTGGCTATGAAGTGGCGATTCGTGTTGGCTTGTTGGCGGGGCCCGCGCATTACCGGCACTGGTATAGCACCGCCACATGTGGTGTGTTCGGTGCGGCGACCGCCAGTGCAAGTTTGTTGCAGCTCAATGCCACGCAGGCCATGCATGCTTTGGCGCAAGCAGGCATGCAAGCCAGCGGTGTGTGGCAATGTCGTTTAGAACCGGGTTTTTCTAAGCAACTGGCGGCAGGGCGCAGTGCGCAATCTGGTGTGATGGCCGCTGATTTCGCTGCCGCTGGCTTGATGGGGCCTCGTTTGATTTTGGAGGGGACGCACGGTTGGTTGGCGGCCACAGGCAGTCTGCCAAAGTCACAGCGTGCAAAGTCTGTACTTAACCCTGAGCCAAATGCACCGTGGTTGATACAAGAAGTCAGTTTCAAACCCTGGCCTGCTTGCCGCCATGTTCACCCAGCCATTGCATGTGCTGTGCGCTTGCATGGAAAAGTTTCAGATGTGAGGCAAATCACCCGCATCGACATCAACACTTACCAAACAGCCGTCGAATTTGCTGATCAACCGCATCCAAGTTCTCGCCAACAGGCGCGGTTCAGCTTGCAGCATGGTGTAGCGGTGGGGTTGGCGCGAGGGGATTTTGGGTTGGCAGATACACAGCCAGAATCGTGGACACAACTGAATTTGACGCGTTTACGCGCTTGCATGCATGTCAATGCCATACCGCGCTGGACACGGGCTTATCCAGCGCACTATGGTGCTGAGGTTCGCGTGTGGCTGCGTAACGGCGAGGTGTTGTGCACCCAAGTGGCAGACGCCCCTGGGGATCCAGAAAATCCGATGCCTGAAGCAGAGGTTGCTGCGAAAGCGATGCGTGTGATCCAAGCCGCAGGCTATTCCTTGCAGGCGGCGACAGCGGTGACTGCTGCTTGCGCCGCTTTGCCGACCGCGTCATCCTTGAATGATCTGTGGGGTGCTTTGCGTCGACTCAAAAGGTGAGGAGCTTAGTCATGCTGTGACAGCGGGTTGTATGTTGGCCATAAAACTGAAGCGATGGCCGCTACCACCAGGAGCACCGCCAACCAGTCTTGCCAGTGCAGCACCTCGCTCAACCACCACGCCCCAGTGAAGACGCCCACGATGGGAATGAACATCACACTCAAACTGGATGCAAGTGGGGGCAGGCTGCGTGCCAAACTCAACCAAGCCGCTTGCGCAAATACAAAGACGCCAAGCGCGTTGTAAATGATCGAGCCCCATGTGATTGCGGTTGGCTGCGTCCAGCGATCCATTTCAAACAGCATTGCCAATAGGCCCATCACAACGGCAGTCATGCCAGTCATCCAAAACACAATCGTTAGCGTAGGTGCGGTCATCTTTGTGTGACGAATTTGTTGCGTCCCTAGCGCCCACGAGGCTGCAGCAGTGAGTGCAATCAAAACACCCAAGGGCTTCCCAGACAGTTGAAGCAACTCATGCCATAACAACAGCATGGCTGCGATGGCTGCCAATGCCACGCCTATCCATGCGCGAGGGCGCAATGGCGATCTAAAAAACAAAACGCCAATCACCGCAGAAAAAATAGGCATGGTGTAACCCAAAATTGCCGCGCGCCCGCTAGACAGATCTTGCACCGCCAAAATGATCAACACATGCCAAACAAACATATTGCTGGTGGCTAAAAGCACCAACTCTTTCCATTCTTTGCGAGGTACTTTGAAAGGGACTTTCATGTACAGCAGCACGAGGCCTAACAGGGGCCAACCGATCCACATGGATATGCTGCGAAAGGTAATGGCTGGATAGCCTGTGACCCCGATTTTCAAAATCGGCCAGTTCATGCCCCATACCAAAGTCAAAATGACCAGGGTTAGCAATTGTTTTCGGGTAAGACGATGTATGTCTGACATAGCGCGCATGGTAAAGCTTCTGAATGAGCTAACGCCTTTTCTTGAGATGCGCCAAAGTCAGGGACGGCTTGAGGGCTCAAGCCGCTGGCGTACCAAACTGCTCGCGCAAATGAGCAACGATGGCGTTCGAGTCTTTGAGCCAACGAACTTGTCCGTCCGATTCTGTGATCTTCAGGCAAGGCACTTTGGTGACCCCGCTGCCTTGCAGCAGTTCTTCACGGTTGGCCGCGTTGTGCTGTGCATCGCGCTTTTCAATCGGCAGCGACAAGCGGCGCATTTCTTGGCGCACCTTGATGCAAAACGGGCAAGTGTTGAACTGGTACAGCGCCAAGCTTCGA
>CANFKQ010000091.1 GCA_947447405.1 Comamonadaceae bacterium
AAACAGGGTTAATTCATCACAAAGCCGCCATTGACGGGCAGGACTTGCCCCGTCACATAGCCGCTGCTACGGGATAACAAAAACAACACGGTGGCTGTGACGTCGTCGGGCATTTGAGCCCGCTCGATGGCACGACCTTGGCGGTAGTACTGGTGACGTGCTTCAGGTACATATTCTGTGGCTTCGACCAAGGTCAGGCCTGGCGCAACGGCATTGACCGTGATGCCTTGTGGCCCGAGTTCACGCGCCATCGAGCGCGTCATCGCCATCACTGCTCCTTTGCTGGAAACGTAAGCCATCAGACGCGGCGCACCCCACAAGGCCGTGTCAGATGCAAGGTTCACCACGCGACCACTACCGCTTGCGGTTAGATGCGGCGTTGCTGCCACAGTGGCCAACCAAGGCCCACGCACGTTGACAGCCATCAATTGATCCCACGTGTCGACAGTCAACTCATCCATGTCTTTACCCCCTGAGTTGGTGATGGCTGCGTTGTTGACTAGGCCCTCCAAACCACCCCAGTGGGCTGCAGCGGCGGTGACGCCTGCCTTGATCGCAGCTGGGTCAGACATATCCATGGGAACGTAGTAGGCGGTCTCATGCAGCTCTGTTGCCAAGGCTTGGCCGCGCTCATGCAGGACATCGCTGATCACTACGCGTGCGCCCGCTTGCACGAGTGCTCGGGCAAAGGCTTCGCCCAAACCTCGTGCCCCGCCAGTCACCAAGATGCGACGGCCGTGGAGCAAAATTTCAGAATTAACGTTCATCATGCAGCACGTCTTTCGGCGCTGGATAAGTAATGCAGTACACGGCGCTCCGTCATCACTACCCCGTTGTAAGCCACGATGCCAATGACAGTTAAGGCACCAATGATGACAAATACACCCGCAGTGTTGCCCTGTCCTTCAAAGAAGACCAACAGATAACCCAGGCCCATATTGCCACCCACCAGTTCGCCGACGACCACGCCGATCACTGCCAATGTGCTGGCAATTCGTAACCCGGAAAACAAGGCGGGCATGGTGGTGGGGTACTCAACCATGCGAAACACTTGTAGACGCGTGGCCGAAAATGAACGCGCTAAGTTGATCATGTCGTAGTCCATGGCGCGCATGGCTGACAAGACGTTGATCAGCACAGGAAAAAATACGATCAATATCGCAACCAAAATTTTTGGATACATGGTGTAACCCAGCCACATCACAAACAGAGGTGCAAATGCGACTTTGGGTGCAATTTGTAAAGCAAGCAGGTATGGTGACAACACGGCTTCTACACGTGGTGACAGGCCAAGTGCGTACCCGATCAATGCACCCATGAGTGAGCCAAGCACAAAGCCAATCAATACTTCGGCCGCTGTAATGCCGGCGTGCCAGAGTAGCGCTTCAGTACGCCAAATGCGTGCAGCTTCTGTGCACACGGCGCTGAAGCGCGGCAGTACAAATTCAGGAATTCCCAACCAGCTTGGGCCCCACTCCCAAGCTGTTAGAAATAGGACCAAAACAGCCAAGCTGAGGCTGGTCGTCACAAAGCGGTCGCGTTGGGCACTCATGAATGCTTACTTTCCAGAAACAAACTGGTTGGTGTAGAGGTCTTTCAGCGGCACTGATTTAGGAACAACGCCGTTATCAACATAAAACTTTTGCAACTCACCCAGTCGCACTTCATCCATTTGGCCCGGAACTTTTTGTGCTGCGTAAACATATTTGTTGTACATCTCAAAGGCTTTGAGAATGGACGCATCTTTACCTTTGTGTGCAGGTACATGGGCCACATAAACGGAGGTGGCCGCCTTGGGGTCGGCCATGATGTCTTTCATGCCTTTGACCGTTGCACGCACGAGTTTTTCGATCAGTTGCGGGTTCTTTTGAATTGTTTCGTCAGAGGCCAAAATGGCTTGGGCCATGCTTTTGAAATACACATCTGCCGGCAAGATATCAACGTCTGCACCCGCGTCCATAGCGCTGACTGTCCAGTCAGGCACGCCAGCCATGCCTACGGATTTTTTGGCTGTGAATTGTTGCCAAACACCCGCTGGGCCCGCAGCTTGGATGTCTACATCGTTCTTAGTCAATCCCACTTTGCTCAGCATGCCGAGCAAAGCGTAGTAAGTTGTGTCGGTATAAGCCAGCACAGTCACTGTTTTTCCCTTGAGCTCGCGTGGGCTCTCAATGCGTGCGTCTTTGTGCGTGACCAATTGGGTCAGTGAACCTGCTCCTAATACCGCTACGGCTTTAACTGGAATGCCTTGGGCACGGGCGATGATGGGCGTGTCACCAATGGCGCCACCAATGACGGCATTGCCTGCGCCGACTTGCTTAGCCACATCGACACCACCTCGACCGGTGACGAATTTCACATCCAAACCTTCTGCTGCGTAGTAGCCTTTGGCTTGCGCAATCATCCAAGGTCCAAATGCAGGCAATGTACTGGGCGCAGGTAAGAGATAGGTGATTTCTTGCATGGCTTGGGCTTTGGCCATCATTGGCAAAGCCATAGCGGCAGATGCCACCAAGGCTAGGGCAAAGCGACGACTCTTCAAGGTAGTGACGGTACGGCTCATGCAAAAACTCCTAAGGGTTGGGGAAGAAGCGTTAAAGAAAAGGGTTAATGAACTTCGGTGTTGGCATCGAGTTTGAGTAAATCCATCAGCATGGCAACGTAATGTCCGACGCGGTCGTCTTTACGCCGTTGCATGGGGTTCTCACGCCCTGGAATGTCCACTTTGATTTGCTCGACAATGGTGCCAGGACGCTCACTCATGACCAAGATGCGATCTGACAAAGCAACTGCTTCTGCTAAGTCGTGTGTGATGAACAGCACGGTCTTGCCTTGTTGTGAGACGGTGCGTGCCAAGTCTTGTTGCAAGATCATTTTGGTTTGAGCGTCTAACGCAGAGAACGGCTCATCCATTAACAAGACCAATGGATCGACGGCCAATGTGCGCGCCATGGCTGCGCGCTGACGCATGCCTCCTGAGAGCTGGTGAGGGTAGTGCTGGCCAAACCCTGTGAGATGACATTGTTCTATTAATTTTGCAGACACCTCATGGCGTTGCAATGCAGCGACGCCACGTAACTCCAAACCAAACTCAATGTTTTGTGCAATCGTGCGCCAAGGCATGAGCAAGTCTTTTTGCAGCATGAATGCCACATGCTTATTTGGGCCATTGACAACTTCACCCGCTACTTTGACTATGCCAGCACTGGGCTTCGCCAATCCTGCCCCCATGTTCAGTAAGGTGCTTTTGCCACAGCCTGATGGACCGATGATGGAGACTACCTCACCCGGTGCTATAGAAAAAGTCACTTTGCGTGCAGCCAATACCCAAGAAGGGGTGCCAGGCATGCCGAAGCTCTTGTCGACATCGATGAATTCAATGGCTGTTGGATGGGACTCTGCACGATTCATACGGAACTCCTGTAGTCAATGAGGATGTTTCTTTGGTGAAACGTTGGTTCATTGAAGAAATATTATTAACCTCAAGTTTTGTAACGTCAAGAATTCCCTATGATTTATGAAGGTTATTAAGTAAGGCGTACTGAGGCGGGTAGCTCTGCGGGGTTGAGAGAATGCTTCAGAATTTATGTGTAACCATTGAATAGAATAAAAAAGGTTATTTCCCTAATCCAAAACTGGAGCTTCACATGAAAAAGCAGTTCGTTACCTTGGCCGTTGCCACCTTGTTGGCTGGCACCGTCTTTGCGCAAGCCAATGACACCCTCGCTAAAGTCAAAGCCTCTGGCAGCGTCACCATGGGTGTGCGCGACTCTTCGGGCGCTTTGTCTTACACCTTGGGTGACGGCAAGTATGTGGGCTACCACGTTGAGATTTGCCAACGCATCATTGCTAACCTCGAAAAGGCAGCTGGCAAGAAGTTGGAAGTGAAGTACACACCCGTGACCTCACAAAACCGCATTCCTTTGGTTGAGAACGGCACAGTGGACATCGAGTGCGGCTCTACCACCAACAACGAAGCGCGCCAAAAGCAAGTGGCTTTCGCGTTCACCACTTATGTAGAAGAAGTGCGCATTGCAGTGCGTGCTAACTCTGGCATCACCACCATTGCTCAGTTGAACGGCAAGAACGTGGCAACCACCACCGGCACCACGTCTGTGCAACTCTTGCGCAAGAACGAGCGCGCCACAGGCGTTGACTTCAAAGAAGTGTTTGGCAAAGACCACGCAGACAGCTTCCTTCTGCTCGAGTCTGGCCGTGCTGATGCGTTCGTGATGGACGGCCAAATCTTGGCGGGCAACATTGCCAACTCCAAAGCCCCAGCCGATTTCAAAATCGTGGGCGAAGTGTTGAATGTCGAACCCATCGCCATCATGTTCCGCAAGGATGACCCAGCTTTCAAAAAATTGGCTGATGACACCATTGCCGGTTTGGCCAAGTCTGGCGAACTCGCCAAGCTGTACGACAAGTGGTTCACACAAGCCATTCCTCCAAAGAACATCAAGCTCGGCATGCCTGCCAGCGATGCCAACAAGGACGCTTGGAAAAACTTGAACGACAAGCCTGTCGAAGCCTACGCTAAGAAGTAATTTTTAAAAGACAACACACATGGCACTCGATTGGCAAGTTTTTCTAGAAGACGACGGGGGCGGAAGAACCTACCTCGAGTGGATGTTTGAGGCCTGGGGCTGGACGCTGTCTGTCGCGGGCAGTGCCTGGGTGGTGGCGATGGTGTCGGGGTGCGTCATTGGCGTCCTTCGCACCTTGCCACCAGACAACCGCATGCATGTGTGGTTGACCCGATTCGCCAATGTGTGGGTGGAGCTGTTTCGCAACATCCCCGTGTTGGTCCAAATTTTTCTCTGGTACTTCGTGTTGCCCAAGGTCTTTCCGGCCATGCAACAAGTGCCAGGGTTTGTCTTGGTGGTGTTGGGCTTAGGCTTTTTCACTTCCTCACGCGTGGCGGAGATGCTGCGCGCAGGTATTCAAGCCATGCCACGTGGTCAGCGTTATGCGGCCATGGCCATGGGCTTTACCACTTGGCAAACCTACCGCTATGTGCTGTTGCCCATTGCGTTTCGCACCATTTGGCCGCCTCTCACCAGCGAGTCGATGAACTTGCTCAAAAACTCATCGGTGGCCTTTGCCGTGTCGATTGCCGAACTCACCATGTACGCCATGCAAGTGCAAGAAGAAACCTCGCGCGGCATTGAGGTGTATTTGGCTGTCACGGCGTTGTACACCGTGTCTGCTTTTGCAGTGAACCGTGTGATGGCCTTCGTGGAACGCCGCATGCAAATCCCAGGCCTCGTGGTCGCAGGGAATGTGGGCGGGGGGCACTGAGCATGAGCGCACTTGATTTTTCTTTTGTCGAATGGGACATCTTCAACAAGTTTGTGTTGAAGGGGATGTTGTTTAGCCTTGAGTTGACCATCGTCGCCACCGTGGGCGGCATTGTGTTTGGCACGATCTTGGCGCTCATGCGCTTGTCGGGCAACAAGCTACTAGAACTGCCCGCCGTCATTTATGTGAACGGCATGCGCTCTATTCCCTTGGTGATGGTGATTCTGTGGTTCTTCTTGCTGATTCCGTTTTTGATTGGCCGCTCCATCGGTGCCGAGTTGTCCGCCACGATTACCTTTGTGGCGTTTGAAGCCGCGTATTTCAGCGAAATCATGCGTGCGGGTATTCAGTCCATCCCACGTGGTCAGGTGATGGCGGGTCAAGCCTTAGGCATGAGCTACAGCCAGAACATGCGCCTCATTGTGTTGCCGCAAGCCTTTCGCAACATGATCCCTGTGTTGCTGACGCAAACCATCATCTTGTTCCAAGATACGTCGCTGGTCTACGCCATTGGCGCGTATGACTTGCTCAAGGGCTTTGTCACCGCAGGCAAGATTTATGGCCGTGTGGAAGAGGTGTACATCTTGGCCGCTTTGGTGTATTTCGTGATTTGTTTTGGCCTCTCGGCCCTCGTGCGTCGCTTACAAGTGCGCATTGCCATCATTCGTTAAGCGTCGCGAAGAATGCGCGTTCAAAATTCGAGCTGGAGTTCATCGTGATTGAATTAAAAAATGTTTCTAAGTGGTACGGCCCCGTTCAAGTGCTGAACAACTGTTCGACCAGCATCCAAAAGGGTGAAGTAGTCGTGGTCTGTGGCCCATCGGGCTCGGGCAAATCTACCCTCATCAAAACCATCAACGCCTTGGAGCCTTTCCAAGAAGGTGAGATTTTTGTAGACGGTGTCGCCGTGCATGGCAAAGACACCAACCTGCCCAAACTGCGCAGCCGTGTGGGCATGGTGTTTCAGCACTTCGAGCTGTTTCCCCACTTGTCCGTGACTGAGAACTTGACCATTGCCCAGCAAAAGGTCTTGGGCCGCAGCGAAGAAGAAGCGCACGCGCATGGTTTGAAATACCTAGAACGCGTGGGTCTGATGGCGCACAAAGACAAGTTTCCAGGCCAGCTTTCAGGCGGCCAACAACAACGCGTGGCCATCGCTCGTGCACTCAGCATGGACCCCATCGTGATGTTGTTTGACGAACCCACGTCTGCGCTCGACCCCGAGATGGTGGGCGAGGTGTTGGACGTGATGGTGGACTTGGCCAACGAGGGCATGACCATGATGTGTGTGACGCACGAGATGGGCTTTGCGCGCAAAGTGGGCAGCCGCGTGATCTTCATGGATGTGGGCGGCAAGGTGTTGGAAGATTGTTCGAAAGACGAGTTCTTCAACCATCCAGAAAATCGTCAACCACGGACCAAAGAGTTCTTGAACAAGATCTTGGCGCACTGATCTTCTGCTTCACGCCGGAGAGGGTCGTGCGGCTAGGGCACGGCTTCCTCATGCTGGAGTACCAGAAATCGTCAGCCGCCGCACCCTAGCCGCACAACTGTTTCAGGTTGAAATATTTCAGGCGAGCGTATGTGCCTTGGTTGGCGCTAGCTTTAGGCGTGAAGTCGCTCCCTTTGCAAATGTTTTGCTGGCATACCAACGTCCCAATCTAACTTCTGTCAGCCGCAGTCTGTGGGTGGAGATCGTGGGCAGGTGACGATTTCTGGTACTCCAGCATGAGGAACCTGCCCACTGCCTTCGCCCACAGCGAGCCCAGAAAACAGCAAACAAAACAGAAGACAATAACTAACATGACGCAAGAAATCACCATCACAAAACCCGACGACTGGCACCTGCATGTGCGCGATGGCGCTGCACTCAACACCGTGGTGCCCCACACCGCTGCTGAATTTGGTCGCGCCATCATCATGCCTAACCTCAGGCCACCCGTTACCACGGCGGCGCAAGCCCTGGCGTACAAACAACGCATCTTGGCGGCTGTCCCCCAAGGCGTGCGCTTTGAGCCATTGATGACGCTGTACCTCACCGACAACCTGCCCGCCGACGAAATCGCTCGCGCCAAAGACGCAGGCGTGGTTGCCGCCAAGCTCTACCCAGCCGGTGCCACCACTAACAGCGATGCCGGTGTGACCGACATGCGCAAAACCTACAAAACACTCGAAGCCATGCAAAAGGCTGGCATGTTGTTATTGGTACACGGCGAAGTGACCAGCCCTGACATTGACCTGTTTGACCGCGAAGCCGTGTTCATTGACACACAGCTCATTCCGCTGCGCAAAAATTTCCCCGAGTTAAAAATCGTGTTTGAGCACATCACCACCGCCGAAGCCGCGCAATACGTGGCCTCGAGCGACACATACACGGGGGCCACCATTACTGCGCATCACTTGCTGTACAACCGCAATGCCATCTTCACTGGCGGCATTCGCCCGCATTACTACTGCTTGCCTGTTTTGAAACGCGAGACACATCGTCAAGCTTTGGTGAAGGCGGCCACCAGTGGTTCGCCTAAATTTTTCTTGGGCACCGACAGCGCACCACATCCTGCACAGCTCAAAGAGCACGCCACCGGATGCGCAGGTTGCTACACCGCACACGCGGCTATGCCCATGTACGCCGAAGCGTTTGACAGCGCGGGCGCACTCGACAAGCTCGAAGGTTTCGCCAGCTTCTACGGCGCAGATTTCTACGGCTTGCCACGCAACACAGGCACGCTCACTTTGCGTAAAGAGAGCTGGACGCCCCCTGAGAGCTTTGCATTTGGAGAAGCCGATTTGAAACCTCTACGCTCTGGCGAGACCTTGCCTTGGCGCGTGGTTTAAATCCAATCACAGAAGGCTTTGCTGGCGCTGTTTTAGCCGAGATAGATTGGTCCCAACCGTGGTTCGCGCCATGGCGTGAACTCGGTGAGCCCACTGCACACTTAGCGCTGCAACAGCATAGCGTTGCTGGTGCGCTTAACACGACCCGTGATGGCCTCGCACTTGGCGATGCCAACGAAGTAAAGTTCGTCCCCCAGTCAGCCTTGCCCGAAGGCCGGGCTTACGAAGACTTCATCTTCAAAACCGCCCAAGTCCCCACGCGCGATGGCTTGCACGATTTCTTCAACGGCTTGTGTTGGCAACGCTTCCCACTGGCTAAACGCCGTTTGAACCAGCTGCAAGCCGCGGAAATTGAAACCCAAGGCGTTCGTGCCACTCGAGGCCCTGTGCGCGATGCGCTCACGCTGTTTGACGAAAACGTCGTGCTCATGCACGCGCCCGACGAGGTGTGGACTGCATTGCAAGCGCGTGATTGGCTGAGGCTGTTTGTCGACCTGCGTGAGCAATGGAAGCAGGTACACATTGTGTTGTTTGGCCACGCATTGCTTGAAAAGCTTGTCACGCCCTACAAGTCCATCACGGGTCATGTGTATCGCGTGGACAGCGATGTCAATCCGCATGACGAAGCTGCACTTGATGCGTGGTTGGTGCAAGACCTGCAACCGGCCAAACTCGCCACCAAACCCTACGAGCCATTGCCCGTGCTCGGTGTGCCTCGCTGGTGGTCAGCCAATGCCGAGCGTGCTTATTACGAAGACACAAACGTGTTTCGCCCCAAGCGCGAAGTGGTGTCAAAGCCGTGCGGCTTTGCCTAGTTTTCGTGTGGCTTTTTGAAGCCCTTGCATTGATTTGCAAGAATTCACCCCTACCATTCGAAGCAGCGGTCCTGTGTATGACCCGCTGAAAAGGAAACCATGAAACGCATTCTTCTGTTCGTCCTCACCAACCTCGCCGTCATGGTGGTGCTGGGGGTCGTCGCCAGTTTGCTTGGCGTCAATCGCTACCTCACCGCCAACGGCTTGAACTTGTCGGCTTTGCTGGGCTTCTCGCTCATCATGGGTTTTGGTGGCGCCATCATTTCGCTCTTGATGAGCAAGCCTATGGCCAAGTGGAGCACGGGGGCACATGTCATCAATCAGCCAAGTAATCAAGACGAAGCATGGTTGGTCAGCGTGGTGCAGCGCTTGTCTGAACGCGCTGGCATCACCATGCCCGAAGTGGCCATCTACGAAGGCGAGCCCAATGCGTTTGCGACTGGCGCATTTAAAAACTCAGCCTTGGTGGCGGTGTCCACGGGCTTGCTGCAAGGCATGACCAAAGAAGAAATTGAAGCTGTGTTGGGCCACGAGATTGCCCACGTGGCCAATGGCGACATGGTCACGCTCACGCTGATCCAAGGCGTGCTCAACACCTTTGTGGTGTTCTTGAGCCGCGTCATCGGTTACTTTGTCGACAGCATGTTGCGCAGCAAAGATGAAGAATCCAGCGGTCCAGGCATGGGCTTTTACATCACCAGCTTTGTGTTGGATATCTTGTTGGGCTTTGTGGCAAGCATGATCGTGGCGTGGTTCAGCCGCTACCGCGAATTCCGCGCCGACGAAGGCTCTGCCCAGCTCTTGGGCAACAAGCAGCCCATGATCAACGCCTTGGCTAGATTGAATAGCATGCAAGCGGGCGAGTTGCCAGCCAGTGTGGCCGCGATGGG
>CANFKQ010000092.1 GCA_947447405.1 Comamonadaceae bacterium
CTGTGGACCAAGCCGCCAGCGACGCATTGCTGGGCGGACACGACCCTGTGTTGTGTGCCAATGAAAACTTAGGCGTGGACTTTTCGGCAGAAATTGCCGTCATGACGGGCGATGTGGCCATGGGTGCATCGGCTGACGACGCACTTGAAAGTATTCGCTTGGTGATGCTGTCCAACGCCATCACGCTACGCAACGTCACACCCAGCGTGCAAAGCCAGCCCGCTGCATCATTCAGCCCTGTGGCGGTGACGCTCGACGAGCTGGGCGATGCATGGAGCAACGGCTGCATGCACCTGACCGTGCAAGTGGCATGGAACGGTCGTAAGGTGGGCATGTGCGATGCCGGCACTGACATGACGCATCACTTTGGCCAACTTGTGGCGCATGCCTGCAAAACGCGCGCGCTGCGTGCAGGCACGGTGGTCAACAGCGGGACAGTGAGCAATGCGGGTTTCGAGAAAAACGGCAAAACCGAATGGCCCAAAGGCTACAGCTGCATCGCCGAAAAACGCGCCATGGAAACCGCGCTCGATGGCAAAGCGGCTACCGAATACATGAAATTTGCCGACACCGTGCGCATTGAAGTCAAAGGCAAAGATGGCCAAAGCGTATTTGGAGCGATTGCGCAAGAGCTGGCGCCGATCAACGCTTAACTGTTGCGACTCCAAAGACAAAGCCCGCGCACATGACATGAGCGGGCTTTGTTGTTTGCGGCAGCTAAAGCCGCATGGCTTTATTTAACGAGTGCTGGGTCTGTACCCATGTTGTCAAACTTTTTGAAGTATTCACGGGCCATGGCCACCACTTGTGCGTCGGTGGGGTGGTCGCTGGCCACGCTGTTCACCACGTTCACATGGGCGTGGTGTTGTTCGCACCAGTCACGAAACTCGTCGCGTGCGCCACCGGGGCCAGTGACCAGCACTTCATGCGTACCTTCTAGGGCTTTGGCAATGTCGGCATACAAGTGCGCAGTGTCATGGGGCTTGCCTTGGTGTTTGTGATGTGTGCGTGATTTGATGCGTTGGCTCTCTACGTGCTCGCGGTCAAACATCAACACGTGGGCTTCTTGGTGGTCCATCCAAACAACGGCGTGAAAAGTGGTCATGTTTTTCTTTCTCTATTAGTGGTGGTTGTGTTCAGTTTTTTCTTGGCAGTCAATGCAGCGGGCTGCTTCGGGCGCTGCGTTCAATCGTGCTTCTGGAATCGTGGCGTCACAGTCGGTGCAGTGGCCATAGGTGCCGGCACTGAGTCGGGCCAAGGCTTTGTCAATGGCTGCCAGCTCGGCAGTTTCGTGTTCGTTGATGGCGAACTCAATGTCGCGTGCCGTATTGACCTGGGCGTCAGAGTCTTCGTTGTGTGCAAAGTGCTCGGCGGCCACATCGGCGCGGCTGGCTTTGCCGCCGCGTTGCTGTGCAATCTGCGCTAACAACTCGGCGCGTTGGTGTTCAAGCTTTTCCTTGAAGGCGGTGGCGTGTTGTGCGTCCATTGGGGTTCCTTGTTGGGTTGGGTTTCATGTTGCGCCCATCTTGCTCGCTCATCATTGATGGATGTCAAAGAATCCTCGTTTTCACCTAGAAGGGGCAGACGTTTCGAATGGTTTCAGAGGCTCATACATAATTCCAAACATGCAACACCTGCGTCACGCCCTCTACCTCACCCGTTTCGTACTGGTGTGGTTTGCGTTGTCTGTGGGCGTGGCCATTGCATCACCGGTGGTCAACCCGCACGGGATGGACTTGGTCTGTACCAGCACGGGCAGTATGAAGTTGGTGGTGCAAGGCGACGACGATGTGACTGCTTCTAGCCATACGTTGGACTGCCCGTTGTGCGCCTCCATCAGTGCGCCACCTTCACCGCTCAACACCACGTTGACGCAACCCTCCCCCTTGGCCCATGCTATGCAGCCCATCGCTGCAGCGCACATCGCGGCTATCACTGCGCCCCCGCTGCCATCGCGCGGGCCACCTGCACATTTCCTCTGATCTTTAAAGCGGGCGTGTAGCCGTGTGCTGCCGCCTAGTTGGTCGGCTTTGTGTCGCCTATGCGCGTACGCAACCCATCGAGATTTTTGGAAGTAAAAATGGGACACCGTGAATTTTTTTTAACACCATTGTCCGTCGTCATTGCGCTTGCTTTCTCAGGGCAAGCCTTTGCGCAAGACATGACTCAGACCAAAGAGTTGGGTGTGATTGTGATTACGTCCGGCCAGCCGTCGTCATTGCCGACGCAAATCCCGACAACGATGGAGTCGGTCACAGCGAAGCAAATGGCTGAAACCATCAATGCCACTGACAGTGAGGACGCGCTGAAATATTTGCCGAGTTTGTCGGTCCGCAAGCGCTACATCGGCGACTACAACCATGCCGTGCTGGCCAGTCGCGCTTCGGGTGCAAACAATCCAGCACGCAGCGCGGTGTACGCCGATGGCATTTTGTTATCCAACTACTTAGGCAACTTAGCCACCAACGCGCCACGCTGGGGCTTGGTCGCGCCTGAAGAAATTGAGCGTGTCGATGTGATGTATGGGCCGTTTTCGGCGGCTTATCCCGGCAACTCGGTCGGTGCAGTGATCGATTACGTCACGCGCATGCCCACATCGTTTGAAGCGCACATGAAAATCAGTGCCTTCAATCAACGCTTCGACAGCTACAACACCGACACACATTTCGGTGGTGCCAACGCCAGTGCGAGTTTAGGCAGCAAGGTCAGCGATTGGTCGTATTGGTTCAACGTAAGTCGACTCGATAGCAGCGGTCAGCCGATGGTGTTTGTTCGCGCAGCGCCGACAGGCGGCGCTTTGACAGGCACACGCGTGAACGGGGTGGTCAGTGCTTTGAGCACCACAGGTACGCCCTCTGATGTGTTGGGCACCACGACCCAGTACCACACCGTGCAAGACCATGCCAAGCTCAAGCTGGCTTATGACTTTTCTCCCACGTTGCGCGCGTCATACACGCTGGGTTACTGGCAAAACCAGAGCGATGGCAGCCCATCCACCTATCTCCGCAACGCGTCAACGGGTGCGGCGGTGTTCAGCGGCAACGTCAATAATGGCGTCAGCAACTATGCCGTGCCCGCCTTCACAGCCTCGCAAGAAGCGTTGACCCATGTCATGCATGGGCTCTCGCTGAAGACCCACACGCAAGGGATTTTTGATTGGGAGTTGAAGGCCAGTCTGTATGACTATCAAACGGATGTGAACCGAGCCTCCGGAACCTTGAGCAGCCCCACTACATATTCAACGGTTGGAAAAATCACCGATCAAAATGGCACGGGCTGGAACAACTTGGCGCTCAAAGGCACTTGGCGCCCAGAGGGCGCGAAGGGCGCACACATCCTTGATTTTGGTTACCAGCAAGACCATTACACGCTCAAGACCATGACCGAAAATACAAACACAGACTGGCAGGCGGCAGCACCTGCAAGTCTGGCCAGCAAGGCGGGGGGTAAAACAGAGATGCAAAGCATGTACTTCCAAGATGCGTGGCGCTTCGCCCCACTCTGGAAAACCGTGCTGGGTGTGAGGGCTGAGGACTGGAAAGCCAGCAATGGCTATGTGGCCACCACAGCGTCTAACACCAACAGCTTTGCTGCACGCCAAGAAATGCATGTCTCTCCCAAGGCCGCGATCTCGCACCAATGGGCGCCCGATCTGTTGTTGAAAGCCTCGACGGCTAGATCTTTGCGAATGCCAACTGCGCAAGAGATGTATGGCAACACCTCGCTGTCAGGCTCGACCACCACGTTCTTGAATGACCCAAATTTGCGCCCAGAGCGCTCATGGACAAGTGAGTTGACGGCTGAAAAAGATTTAGGCAATGGTGTGTTGCGAGTGACTGGATTTTTTGAAAATACGCGCGACGCTATCTATTCGCAAACTAACGCGTTTTCAGATGGGACCAGTCGCACCTTTGTGCAAAACATCAAACGAACGCAGAGCACGGGCTTAGAAGTCGCTTACTTTGGGAGTGACGTCATCACGCGGGGTTTGGATATGTCGGGCGGCGTGACCTATGTCGATTCGCGCATCAAAGAAAATGATGGCTATGTCGCAAGTGCGGGCGACACTGTTAACAAATACCAGCCTCGTGTGCCCGCATGGCGCGGCAACGTGTTGGCCAATTACCGTTGGAATGACAAGCTGAGCACTTCGCTTGGTGCCCGCTACAGCGGTCATCAGTTTGGCAGTTTGAACAATGCGGACACCAACGGCTTTTCTTACACCGGCGTGAGTAAGTTCTTTGTGGCTGATGTGCGAGCGGTCTATCAAGTCGACAAGCAATGGACGGTGGCAGGCGGCATCGACAATTTGAACAACTACAAATACTGGAACTACCACCTATACCCCATGCGAACATTCTTTGGCGAGCTTCGCTACGACTTGAAGTAATCAGAGACCTTGAACGAATGAAAGATGAAGTTATGAAAAATGTGTTTCGCATACTGGGCATCAGTTTTGGACTCATGGCCAGTATTCAATCTGTGCAAGCGCATGTTGTGTTCTCTGAGCCCCAAGCCATTGCTGGTACTTATCACAAAGCCACTTTGCGCGTGGGCCATGGCTGCAATGGTTCGTCCACCACCAGCCTCATCGTGCAAGTGCCCTCAGGCTTTCAAGGCGCCAAGCCTCAGCCGAAAACAGGTTGGACCATCACTACGCGCAAAGCCAAACTCGCGCAGCCCTACAACAGCCATGGCAAAACCGTGACCGATGATGTGGTGGAACTGCGTTGGACTGCGGCCAGCAAAGAGAACGCTTTGCCTGACGATCAGTTTGATGAGTTTGCTTTCATGGGTCGCTTGCCAGACAAAGCAGGTCCTTTGTGGGTCAAGGTTTTGCAAACATGTGAGACCGGTCAAAATGATTGGTCAGATATTCCCGTCAACGGCACATCGACACGCGGTATGAAGTTGCCTGCCGCCTTGTTAGATGTGCAGCCTGCACCCACACACGAACATCACCATTAATCCATCAAGGAGTTTTTATGAAATTTTCTAAACACCTCATCGCCGCCGCACTTACCGCTGTTTGCGCCGTCAGCACATTCGCGCAAAACGTCACGGTCACCGACGCATGGGCACGTGCCACGGTGCAAGGTCAAAAGGCCACGGGCGCATTCATGAAGATCACCGCCAAAGACAACGCCAAGTTGGTCGGCGTCAGTAGCCCCGTAGCCGGCGTGGCCGAGATTCACGAAATGAAAATGGAAAAAGACGTGATGAAAATGGCCGCTTTGCCCAATGGCCTTGACTTGCCCGCAGGCAAAGCGGTCGAGCTCAAGCCCGGCAGCTACCACGTGATGTTGATGGACTTGAAAGCCCCGTTGGCCAAAGACACCACAGTGCCTCTGACCCTCACGCTGCAAGACGCCAAAGGCGTGAAGTCCAACGTGGAGCTGAAGGTGTTGGTGGGCATGCAGCCCCCCATGATGCAAAGCCACGACCACGGCACGCACAACCATGGTGAACACAACCATGGTGAACACAACCATGGTGAACACAACCACGGCGACCACAAGCATTGAGCCGTCAGCCCCGTGAGGGCTGGGTTTTGGTTTAATGCGTCTTACACACACAGGAGACAGACATGACCCACTCAGCCGGCTTTGATTTCACCAAGTTCGTTCCGGGCTTTGATTTTTTAAAGAACCTCACGCCCGGAGGTGGTGCCACATCATCTGCCGCGCCTGGCTGGGTTGCGCCCACATTGGACCCAGAAGAGCTTGAGAAACGCATTCAAGAACTCAAGACAGTTCAGTTTTGGTTGGAACAAAACAGCAAAGCCGTCGGTGCCACCATTCAAGCCTTAGAGGTGCAGTGCATGACCCTCAACACCTTGAAGGGCATGAACATGAGCTTCAACGACTTGGCTGATTCACTGAAAGCCAAGCCACAAGAGGCACCAGCGGCAGAGCCTGCGAAACCCAAGTATTCGTTCACACAAGCCACCCCAGCAACGGCAGAGCCTGAGCCTGAGCCTGCGGTGCACGTCGAGCCAGAAGCCCCCGAAGCCAAGCCACGCCAAGCACGCAGCAAAAAAGCGGTTGCGGGTGGCGTTGACCCATCACACTGGTGGGGCGCGTTGACAGACCAGTTTCAGCACATTGCCACGCACGCCATGAACGACATGGCGCATCGTGCGCAAGCGCATGCCGCTACGGGTTTCGCCAAGCCTGCTGCAAAAAAAGCAACGGCTAAAGCGACACCTAAAGCAGCACCCAAATCTGCCGCGCGCAAGCCAGCACCCAGCAAGACTGCCGCACGCAAAACACCTGCGCGTAAAACTGCAGCCGCTAAAACCACCGTCAAATCCAAGCGATGAAACTCTTCCCCTACGGCCACGCCACCCATCCGCAATGGGAAATGGCTGCAGGCTTGGTGCTGGCGCAGTTGCGCGCACACATGGCCTTGCCTGAGTACGCGGAGGCCCCGCACCTTGGTCTGCTCTACATCACGGACCACTACGCCACGCACGCGCAAGACATCTTGTCGCACCTGAGTGCTGAGCTGCCCGAGGTGACGGACTGGGCTGGTACCGTGGGCGTGGGTATTGCGGCCAACAACGTGGAGTACTTTGACGAGCCCGCGCTGAGCGTGATGTTGTGTGACATTGCGCCCGAGCACTACCGCGTGTTCAGTGGTGTCGCCCCCTTGGCGCAAGCGGGCGTGGGCGCTAAACGCGGCAGCAGTTTTGTGCCGCACACGGCGCTGTTGCATGCCGATGCACACACGCCCGATGTGCCCGAGCTGATTGCCGAGCTCGCGCAGCGGACTGCCAGTGGCTATGTGTTTGGTGGCTTGTCTGCCAGTCGAACAGATGTGGTTCAGTTTGCACAAAGTGGTGACGGCAACATGGCGGGCCAAGGCAAATCCACCGGCGTGTTTCATGGCGGTCTTAGCGGCGTGGCGTTTGATGCTGAGGTGGCCATGGTGTCGCGCGTCACGCAAGGCTGTTTGCCAGTGGCCAAGGCGCACACCATCACCAGCGCTGACAACAACGTGGTGCTGACCTTGGATGACGAACCTGCGCTTCATGTGCTGACGCGTGATTTGAAAATCAGCCTTGCCGACAAACAACCCGCAATTGCCAAAGTGCGTGCCACTTTGGTGGGCTTATCTGCCGAGCATGACCTCACCATCAAACGCACAGGCGAGTTTGACGATGCGGTACTGGTGCGCCACATCATCGGCATCGACCCCGCACGCGAAGCCGTGGCCGTGGCGCAGCCCGTGGATGTGGGCATGCGCCTCACGTTTTGCGAGCGTAATGCAGCGGCAGCGCGTGCAGACCTGACGCGCATTTGCGCTGAAATTCGCGAGGCCTTAGAGCCCGAAGAAATGACGGCTGATTTGGCTGGCGCTTTGAGTGCAGACACCAACATCCATCCGCACCCTGCACGTCGCATGGCTGGTGCTATTTACGTGAGCTGCGCTGGGCGAGGTGGTCCGCACTTTGGAGGGGAGAGCGCCGAGATGCACATCGTGCGTCGTGCTTTGGGCGATGTGCCTTTGGTTGGCTTCTTTGCCGGTGGCGAAATTGCGCACCAAGAGTTGCATGGCTATACCGGCGTTTTGACCGTGTTCACCACCGAGTCTTAAAGCTCAAGCGGCCACAAAAAAGCCTGAGCCCCTTGCGGTGACTCAGGCTTTGCAGCGCAGAGCGCGTGCGGCTTATTTTTCGGGGTTCAAGGCTGCGTCAAGTTGCTGCATGTCCAAGTCGCCTGTCCACTTGGCCACCACCAAGGTGGCCACGCCGTTGCCCACCAAGTTGGTGAGTGCGCGAGCTTCAGACATGAAGCGGTCAATGCCCAAGATGAGCGCCAAGCCAGCGACTGGCACGCCGCCTACAGCCGACAACGTAGCAGCTAACACAATGAAGCCACTGCCGGTGATACCTGCGGCACCTTTTGAGGTGAGTAACAACACGGCCAGCAATGTGAGCTGTTGCACCAAGGTCATCGGAGTGTCTGTGGCTTGCGCAATGAACACAGCTGCCATGGTGAGGTAGATGGAGGTGCCGTCCAAGTTGAACGAGTAACCGGTCGGAATGACCAAGCCCACGACAGATTTGCGTGCGCCGGCTTTTTCCAGCTTTTCCATCATGCGTGGCAAGACAGATTCAGAAGACGAAGTGCCCAACACGATGAGCAACTCTTCTTTGATGTACTTCACAAACTTCCAAATGCTGAAGCCGTGCAACTTGCTGATTAGCCCCAACACCACGAATACAAAAATCAAGCAAGTCAAATAGAAGGTACCCATCAACTTGCCCAGCGAGAACAACGAGGCCACGCCGTATTTGCCAATGGTGAACGCCATCGCGCCAAATGCGCCGATGGGCGCTACTTTCATGATGATGCCCACGATGTCAAACAACACGTGCGACATCTTTTCGATGAAGTCAAACACCAGCGTGCCGCGGCCGCCGAACTTGTGCAGTGCAAAGCCAAACAACACCGAGAACAACAGCACTTGCAAGATTTCGCCTTTCGCAAACGCATCCACCACTGAAGACGGGATGATGTTCATCAAAAAGTCCACCGTGGTTTGCATCTTGCCGGGAGCCGTGTAGGCTGCGATGCTCTTGGTGTCAAGGGTCGCTGCATCTACATTCATGCCTGTGCCGGGTTGCACAAAGTTGACGATGACCAAGCCAATGATCAGTGCCAAGGTGCTGACCACTTCAAAGTACAGCAGTGCCAAGCCGCCGGTCTTGCCGACCTTCTTCATGTCTTCCATGCCGGCGATACCCACCACCACGGTACAGAAGATGATGGGCGCAATGATCATCTTGATGAGTTTGATGAAGCCGTCGCCCAAGGGCTTCATGTCTGTGCCGACTTGTGGGTAGAAGTGACCGAGCAAAACGCCCACGACCACGGCGAACAGCACTTGGGCGTAAAGCGATTTGTAAATAGGTTTTTTAGTGGACATGTGTAATTTCCAAGTTTTAACCTAAGAAATTTACACCCCTACCCACACTTTTTCCATGTGGGTTTCCACACGGATGAGGTGTTACACCCCGCGTGCGCGGTCTTCTTTGAATTTGGCCCGGAATGCGCTGAACTGGCCAGCCTCTAAAGCCTCGCGCACTTCTCGCATGAGGTTCAAGTAGTAGTGCAGGTTGTGCACGGTGGTCAGCATGGGGCCGAGCATTTCGCCACAGCGGTCCAAGTGGTGCAAATACGCACGGCTGAAGCCGCCGCTCGTTGTGCCGTCGGGGCGCGTGTGGCCTGCGCAGGTGTAGCAAGTGCATGTGCTGTCTAGCGGGCCGTGGTCTGCCTTGTGGCGTGCGTTGCGAATTTTCAAATCGCCAAAACGGGTGAACAGCGTGCCGTTGCGCGCATTGCGTGTGGGCATGACGCAGTCAAACATGTCCACGCCGTCAGCCACGCCCTGCACTAAGTCTTCGGGGGTGCCCACGCCCATCAGGTAGCGCGGCTTGTCTTCTGGCAAGCGATGCGGCGTGTGCGCCATGATCTCTAGCATTTCGTCTTTGGGCTCGCCCACGCTCACACCGCCCACGGCGTAGCCGGGGAAGTTCATGTCCACCAGTGCATCGAGCGACTCTTGGCGCAGGTTGGTGAACATGCCGCCTTGCACGATGCCAAACAGGGCGTTGGGGTTTTCTAAGCGCGCGAATTCATCCTTACTGCGCACGGCCCAGCGCCGGCTCATTTCCATTGACTTGCGTGCTTCAGCTTCGGTGGTGAGGTGGCCTTTGGTTTCGTAAGGCGTGCATTCGTCGAGCTGCATCACGATGTCGCTGTTGAGCGTGGTTTGAATTTGCATGCTCACCTCGGGCGACATGAACAGCTTGTCGCCGTTCAC
>CANFKQ010000093.1 GCA_947447405.1 Comamonadaceae bacterium
GATGCCTTTGACAGGATCAAAAGCACGTGAGGCTTCGAGCAGGCCAATCATGCCCACTTGGATCAATTCATCGAGCTCCATGAAGGCAGGAATACGCGCCTTCAAGTGCAAGGCCACGCGCTTGACCAAACCCAAATGGGCCATGACCAAGTCCTCGCCTTTGGGCTTGCAGGACTCGTACATTTGTACGGGGGACAGTGTTCTCATGTGTCAGACGAACTGTTTTGCATCAGTCGCTCCATGAAGAATTGCAGACCACCGGAGGGGTGATCAATCGGACGCAAGTGGGTACATGCCTCGGCTAAGCGCATGTAATCACGAGCGGCGGCTGTGCCAGGGGCGAGTTCCATCACCGACTGGTATTTTTTGAGTGCGCGCAACACCATCTCGTCTTCTTCGATCGAGGTGAGGTAGTGCACCGACTCGCCCAAGAAACGCACACAGACGTCGTTGAGCTTTTTATACAGTTTCCAGCCTTCGGATTGGCTTCGGACCATGTTGGGTAAGAGGTAAATCTCGTCCAAGCCCATCTCTTTGCTCAAGATCTTGATGGTGCCGTAGGCATCCGCAATCGAAGACGGGTCATCCTTGACCACGATGAAGCGACGTTGACATGCCGCCAAGAACGACAAGACCGAGGGCGAAATACCGGCTGCTACGTCGACGATCAAATAGTCGACATCGTCTGCCAACACGCCAAACGACTGCACGATGCTGGCCGCTTGAATGTCACTCAGGCCTGCCAACTCTTGCATGCCCGAGGCACCAGGAATGAGTTTCACGCCTTGGCGGGTGGTGATGAGAATTTCTTGCAAGGTTTTTTGACCTGCCAAGAAGTGGCCCAAGTTGTATTCAGCGCGTGCGCCGAGTGCAATTTGTGCGTTGGCCAAACCGAGGTCGGCGTCAAACAACATGACGCTGTGGCCCAGCTGGGTCAGCGCCACCGCCAGGTTGATGGAAGTGGTGGTTTTACCGACGCCACCCTTGCCGCTGGCAATGCCGATGACTTCTGTTCTGCGTGGATTACTCATGGGTCAAGCCTGTGGTTTCGGTTTTAAATTTGGAAGCGATTTGCGCCAGTTTGGAAGCAGCCAATTCGTTCACCGCTGCATCACGTGCGCTTTGTTGCACTTGTTCTTCGGTTTCTGGCAATGGCAAGTTGTCGAGGGCGCATTGCACCAAACCTGCCAAGGACACGTCTTGCACCAAGTCAACCGTGCGGTCGCCGTGGCTGGCCACTGACACGCTCAACGATTTGTCAGTCAAGAACTGCAACAAAGCCCAAGGTTGGTTGGATTCGTCGAGCTTGCTCAGCATCAAGGATGCCCATACGTTGTCGGCATTGTCAAACACGCGACGAATGTTGGCAGCAGAGGCGTCCGCAGGAATCACTGCGTGACATTGCACATTCAGGTTCATGGCGCGAATCTCGGCCAAGCGCTCATTCATTTGCACACCGGCTGTGTCAATCAAGATGAGTTGGCGATCGGTGTGCTCGTCGAGCAACAACTTCAAGGTGGACGCGTTGGTGGCGCGGAACGAATCCACACCTGACTGCGCACACAGCAATTGGGTTTGGTTCCAAGCGCCAGCACGCTGGTCTTGGAAGCTGATGACCATGACTTTTTCGCTGCCGTGTTGTTGTGCCGCGTGTTGCGCCAAACGCGCCACCATCATGGACTTGCCAGCGCCCGATGGACCAGCTAAGGCGTGTATGCCTGATACCGGTGTTTGGACTTGTTCTTGTTCCACTGAGTGGCTGAGCTGGCGGCTCAAAGCGCCCATGGCGTCAGCCATGGTGTTGTGGTCTTTGATGTTGTCAATCAACAAGGCGCGCAAAGCGACGGGAATGGGGGCGTCGTTGAGGGCATCACGCAAAGGTGCGATGGCGGCGGGCAAAGCCATGCCGCCATGCTGCCAAGCGGCCATTTGTTGACCGAGTTTGAATTCACGACGCAGCGAGTTGAGTTCTTCACGCACCAGCGCCACGATTTCGCGGCCACGCAAGGTGTCGTGTTCTTCGGCGGCGCGCTTGGTCATTTCGTCCACAGGCTGAGCGGCCGTTTTGACAGGTGCTTTTGCCTTGGTCGCAACAGACTTGGCTGCCATTTCCACAAGGGGTTTGGCCACTTTGGTGGCTTGACGCTCGCGGGCATCGCGCTTGTTTTGGTCGATGGTTTGGCCCAGCAACACATCAAACTTGCCACTTGGCTTGGCCGATGTCGCGTATTGGGTTTTCACAAACGGATCAGCTTCCTCGGACGTGAGAGGCGCCAGATCCACCGCCACGATCAGCTCGGTCAAGCCATTGACTTGGCCGCTCGAGATGACGAGCACATCGGGGCCGTATTGGGCCACGGCCTTTTCGTTGGCAGCGCGGATGTCGCGGGCAAGGATGCGTTTGAGTTCCATAGGGTCAGCTCACTCTGTCTTTTGTTATAGGTTTACGGTTTATCGGGCTTTAGCGTCCACGGTGTGGATCACTTTGACGGCCTGATCGTCCGGAATTTCGCTGTAAGACAGCACAGTCAAATCGTTCACGCGGAATCGGGCGGCTTTGGACAGCCAACCACGAATCACTGGAGACACCACCAACACAGCGGGGTGACCCATTTCTTCTACGGTGCGCGCGCCTTCGCGCAGACCGGCAAATAAGTTTTCAGACAAACCGGGTTCCATGACGACAGCTTGGCCTGGTTGGCTTTGTTGCAACACGTTGTGCAACAGCTGCTCCAACGATGGCTCAAGCGTCATGACTTGCAAACCGTTGTCGCCGTCGATCAGACTTTGCATGATCATGCGACCAAGCTTGGGGCGAACCATGGCGGTGAGTTGTTCAGGATCTTGCGTGCGGGTGCTGGCTTCGGTCAAGGCTTCAGCAATCGTGCGCATGTCACGGATAGAAACAGACTCAGCTAACAAGTTTTGCAAAGTGCGGGTCAAGATGCCGAGTGACAACTTACCGGGCACGAGGTCTTCCACGATCTTGGGCGACTTAGCTGCCAACTTGTCGAGCAACTGTTGGGTTTCGTCGTGGCTCAACATGTCAGAGGCGTTTTCACGCAGTACCTTGTTGAGGTGGGTCGAAATGGCAGTGGCCGCATCAACCACCGTGTAGCCGAGGGTACGTGCTTGGTCACGTTGTGAAGGTTCAATCCACACAGCTTCCAAACCAAAAGCCGGTTCACGGGTGGCAATGCCTTCGAGCTCACCATACACATGGCCGGGGTTGATGGCCAACTCGCGACCCACTTTGACTTCACCCTTGCCACGCACCACGCCTTTGAGCACGATGTTGTAAGCGTCTGGGTCGATGTTCAGGTCATCACGGATACGCACGGGTTGGACCAAGAAGCCCAACTCGGCAGACAATTTCTTGCGCACGCCTTTGACGCGTGTCATCAGCTCGCCGCCTGTTTCGGCGTTGACCAAGGGAATCAGGCCGTAACCAATTTCCAAACCAATGAGATCGACTTGGTCCACATCGTCCCAGTCGAGTTCTTTGGGGGCGTCGGTCGGGGCAGCGTCTTTGACGGCTTGCTCGGCCTGTTCGTCTTGTACTTCACGGGTGATGATCATCAATCCCAAACCGGCAGATGCCAACGCTAAGGTAATGAACATCAGGTGAGGCATACCAGGCACCATGCCTAAGATGATCAAGATCACAGCAGAAATGAACAAGGCAGTTGGGTTGGCCAACTGAACAGAAGCCTGTTCAGAAATAGACTCAGCAGTGGTCACGCGGGTCACGATGATGGCGGTGGCCAGCGACAAGAGCAACGATGGAATTTGAGCGACCAAGCCGTCACCAATGGTGAGCAAGGTGTAAATCTTGCCGGCTTCTGCCACGGGCAAGTCATGCTGGGCCACACCGATGATCAAACCACCGACCAAGTTGATCAACAGAATCAACAAACCAGCCATGGCGTCACCGCTCACAAATTTAGAGGCACCATCCATGGAGCCGAAGAAGTCAGATTCTTGGGCTAGTTCGGCGCGGCGAGTTTTAGCAGTTTCTTGGTCGATCACGCCAGCGTTCAAGTCAGCGTCAATTGACATTTGTTTACCAGGCATAGCGTCCAAAGTGAAACGTGCGTTCACTTCAGAGACGCGGCCAGCACCTTTGGTCACCACCACAAAGTTGATGATCATCAAAATCGCAAAGATGATGAAACCCACCACATAGTTACCCGCAATCACGAACTCACCGAAGGCCTGCACCACCTTGCCAGCAGCGTGGGCGCCTTCGTGGCCATTGACCAAGACCACACGGGTAGAGGCCACGTTCAGCGCCAAGCGCAACATGGTGGCGAACAATAGAACCGTGGGAAAGGAAGAAAACTCAAGGGGTTTACGAGTGCCGATGGCGATCATGATCACCACCAAGCTGCAAAGAATGTTGAAAGTAAACAAAAAGTCCAACAACAACGGCGGCAGTGGCAACACCAACATCGCCATGATGACGAGCACCACCACCGGAATACTTAGTCCGGAGAGGTCAAATTTCGACAAGTTGTGTCGAATCGTTGACAGAGTGAGAGTGCTCATTGAGGAAATCCAGTTGAAAGTGGAACGTTTAGGTTTCTTTTTGCCTTGAAAAAATTGTCGAGGCATGTTCATTAAGCAATCGATGTGCCAAGTCAAACTGACACTCATGCGCTTCTCAGCCGAAAGCGGCAAGAACTGTCCTGTCACGGTTCTTGCTTTAGTCTTGGGCAAACTCGTTTAAAGACCACCATGAACCTGTCCAGTTATCTCCAAATGCCACCAGCCCCACTGGTGCCAAATAGCACCCCAAGCGCGTCGCCCCAAGGCGACCGCCTCGGTGCAGGTGTGGCCGCGGGCGGCAACTTGGGATTTGACTTCGCAGACATCATGGCGCGGCAGCTGCAGCGGCTGGTGCCACAGCAGCGGCAAACTATTGCCGCTGATGCGCCGCAAACCACCGAGCCCGAAGCACGTACACAAGATTCACGCCCCGTCGAAGACCGGCACAGCGCCAACCGGACTGAACGTGAAGCACAAAGCGCACGCACAGACCCAGACAACGCTGACCTAGCTTCAGATAGTGAAGCTACGCAACATACGCACCAGCGCAGCAAGAACCCCACACACAAAAACCAGCGCCCCGATGTGGACACCTTGTTAGAAGGACTGATGCAAGGCGCCCCTGTTGCACCCATGGCAGCTGCAGCCGTGACAACGCCTTTGGCTGCAACAGAGGCCAACTTATTGCCCGCAGCAGCCCCCGTTGCGACAGCACAAATCGCTGTTGAGACTGAATTGCACCAAGCCACTGCGCTGCAAACCGTGGAATTAAGCCCGCAAATGCGCATCATCACGGACCCGAAAAAAGCGCCTAGCCCAGAGAGCTTGGCGGCTTTTGCCAAGTCCATGGGTTTGGATGAATCAGCCATTGAAAACTTGTTGGCACAACAACCTGTCACACCGGCAACTGTGCTCGCAGGCGCATCAAGCACCCTAACAACAGGGTTGACCGCTGGTTTATCGCTGGCGACTTCACCCAATACAGCGAATACTTTGCAAGCAGCCATCACGGCCCTGCCTAGTGCGGTGCTGGGCGACACGAACACTGACGTCACAGTGGCCACGCAATTGGCCGCCATGGCAGCTTCTGCCCAGCAGCCGGCTGCTTTGTCGGGCGCAGGTTTGGCAGCAGCAGCCACCACCTTGGCTGCTGCCACGGTGCCTGGCTTAACGTCAACCGACATGACCGCGATCCAGCAATTACAAATTACCGTGTTGCCTGGCGCCGTGTTGCCTGTGAACACGCCCGTGACCAACACACCCATCCCAAGGACCGTCGACATGTTGTCGCTCTTGGGCACAGGGGTGAATGAACAAGACGTGAGTGCACTTTTGTCTCGCTTCTCTGAAGATGCAGGCAGCGAAAGCGGTGCCGACCAACAAGCCTCACAAGGCGAAGGTCACAACTTCAGCAGTTTTGCCCAAGCCTTGGGTCGCAGCAACAACGCGACCAACGCCACAGCCAGTGCAGCCCCAACCGGCGCCAACATGAGCGAGGTCTATGACCAACTCAGCGACAAGATGGCCACCGAAATGGCCGCACGCATGCACAAGCAGCTCAGTGACGGTGAATGGAAAATGAAATTTGCGCTGCGCCCCTCCAACTTGGGAGGCGTAGAAATTCAACTCGAAATGAAAGACGGCAAGCTCGATGCCGTGTTCCGTGCCGATAACCCGCTCACCCGCGACTTGCTGCAAAACAGCAGCCAACGCCTGCGCGAAGCACTTGGTAACTTTGGCATTAATGCCGGCCAAGTCAACGTGGGTCAAGGCGGTGGCAACGCCCAACACAATAACTCGGGGGGTGCAGGTAAGCAGTCCCAAGTTAGAGACAATCCAACTTCGCAAGTCAACGGCACAGGCAGCGCCACCAGCGCTACCTCTACCCGTAACAAGGCCAATGCGTCCTTGCTTGACCTCTATGCATAAATTACGCATGACAATCTGAACATTAGGAGAACGATATGGCAGAAGCAGCACCAGAAGCGACCGAAGAAGTAGTCGAAGGCGAACCGAAGAAAAAGAAACCGATTCTTTTGATCTTGGTGATCGTGTTGTCCGTGATCGTATTGATCATGTCGGTGATGTTTGGCACCTTGTATTTCTCTGGCTTCTTCGAGCACAAGAGCGAAGCAGCCGCCCATGAAAAAGTGGACGAGCTAGAGAAAGCCGCAGAGGATGCGCACGGCGCGACACCGGAAGGTCCATCGAAGGTCAAGAAGGAAGCCGAAGCCACGCGCTTTGAGAACACTTACTTGGAAATCGACAAAGAGTTCATGACCAACATCACGAATTCAAAAAAAATCATGGTCGTGAAAGTGGCCGTGATGACACATTACGACTCACGCGTGTTTGACAACGTGAAGAAGCATGAATTTGCCATTCGTTCCGCCGTGTTGGACGTGATGCGTCAAAGCACCGAAGCCGATGTGGCCAAGTCAGACTTCCGCGTTGAATTGGCCACCAAGATCAAAGTCGTGATGAATGAAATGCTGATGAAGTACGAAGATTTCGGCGGCATTGAAGACGTGTTCTTCACCTCTTTTGTGATGCAGTAACTCTGAACCGCCATGAAATCTAACCTGCTCTCGGACGAAGAACTGGCCGCGCTGTCGGAAGGCGTGCGCGACGGTTCGATCGAGACCGACACTGGCTTTAACGAAAGCGTGCGAGTGCGCAAGCACGACCTCGCAAGCGAAGACAGCAGTCTGGGTGTGAACGTCTCATCGATCGACATGATCAACGAACGCTTCATCCGACTGTTCCGTCTGGGTTTGCTCGAAGTGCTGCGTACCAGCCCACGCGTGAACCCCACGCGTGTTCAAATTTTGAAGTTTGGCGACTACCTCAAAGGCCTGCGCGCACCCTTGTCGGTCAACATGATTCGCATGAACCCGCTGCGCGGAAATTCGGTGATCATCATCGATCCCAATGTGGTGTTCAGCTCGCTCGACAGCTTCTTTGGTGGCTTTGGCAAAGGTGTGGGGGAATTGCCGCCCAGCCGCTTGTTCACGCCCACTGAAACGCGCATCATCAAAATCATTTTGGAAGTGTTCTTTCGCTCGTTGACCGAAGCGTGGGGTCCACTGATGCCCATCGAATGCGAACATGTGAGCTCTGAGATCAACCCTCAGTTCGCTCAAATTGCTGACGAAAACGACTTGGTGGTCTTGAGCCGCTTTGAAGCCGATGCCACTGCCAGTGGCGGCAAAGGCTTCATTGACTTGGTCTACCCCTATGCCACCCTGAAGCCGGTGCGCGAGCTGCTGAGCAGCCGTGTGCAAAGCGGCGAAGGCAACGAAGAGTCAGACAGAAAATGGCGCAAAGCCCTTGCAGATGCGGTGGGCGATGCGAAGCTGGAATTACAAGTCACCATGGGTGAAATCAAAACCACGCTGCACCACTTGAACCATTTGCAAGAAGGCGATTTGTTGTTCTTCAAGAAAGAAGATACCGCGCTGATGAGCACCGATGGCGTACCCGCCTTCCACGTCAATGTGGGCACGCGCGGCTCTCAAGTGGCCGTACAAATTGACCACGAACACGTTCACGGCAAAAACTGAGACAGGATCACATCATGACCGACGAAAAAGAAAACCCAACCCCAGAACACGACGCCGCCGAAGCGGCTGCCGCTGAAGCTGCTGAGCACGAAGAAGTGGCGGCTGTCTCTGCAGCGCCTGCTGCACGCGATGACGGCGAACCCAGCTTGGAAGACTTCAAGCCCACCATGCCTGGCAACATCAACCCAGAGGTGTTGCAAAACATCGTTGTGAACTTGTCCATCGAAGTGGGGCGTGCACAAATCAAAATCAAAGATTTGATGCGTCTCACACAAGGCAGCGTGGTTGAACTCGACCGCATTGCAGGCGAACCCCTCGACCTGTTGGTGAACAACTCGGTTGTGGCACAAGGTGAAATCGTGTTGGTGAATGACCGCTACGGTGTTCGCCTGACGCGTGTGGTGCCCTCTTCAGAGCGTCTAAAACTCATCTAATCGTGTGTGTGCGTGGATGAGCGTAGACCTGGTTGATCCCCAAGCCATGCTTCGCCTTCGGGCGATGTGTAAGCTAGATCCTGCGCGTGTTGCACGTTTGTGCGGACTCACAGAAGCGCAAGTGTGTGAGCTTGAAGCAGGTGAGCATGGTCAATTCGCCACGCCTGAGATGAAGGTGCAAGCGGCATTGAAAGTCGCCATCACCTTAAGCGGTGCACAGTCCAACGGCATGCCTGTGGTGAATGTGTTTCGCAAGCGGGTGGTGGGTGATAAAGCGGGGCTGCAAATGCCCGCCATCAAATTTAAACAAGCGCCACCACCTAAAACCCAATTCCCAGATTCGCCCGAATTCTTAAAAATCCTACTGATCTTTGTCGTGATGGTTTTTTTGCTCGTGGCAGTGGCCATGCCTTTGCTTTACACCCTACCCTCGCCACCACCTCAGCTGAGTTAAGCCTGCTGCGGCCTCAAGCACACGGCACACACTCGCAACATCCCTTGAACCACCATGAAAAAAGCCTGCTCTGAATTCAGAGCAGGCTTTTTAATTTGAACACTAGGCGCTAAAACCTAGGGCGCATTCAACCTCTTTCAATTCGCATTAATCTTGCGGCCATTCAAAGGCTGCACGGGACGTGCGTTGCGCTTGAACGGGAAGTCCACCACTTGCTTCTTGCCGATGTCAACAGGCGTCTTCAAGATGAAGAAGTTCACGCCTTCGGTGCAAGGGGGTGTGGTCAATGAACCTTCGTAGCTGTAGTGTGTCAAAGCAGCTGGAACCAAGCTGCTCGGGTCAAATTTGATGCCATCCACAACAACCTCTGGGCCTTCGGCTTTCGGGGCGTTGTTCCACAAAGTTTGAATTGCAGCGTTGTCTTTGCCATCGTTGAGTAATACACCCATCACAGCCAATTTGCCATCCGCGTTTTTGTGCACAAAGTGCGCCACCATGGCCATGGGCTTGCCGTCGATTTGCTCTTCGCTAGGACGGTGGAAGTGGAATTGCAACAGGTTATAAACGTCTTTGTTGATTTTCAAGGTGCTGCCTGGCTCCACGTTCACTTGGATGGTGTGGCCGTTGTTCAA
>CANFKQ010000094.1 GCA_947447405.1 Comamonadaceae bacterium
ACAGATGGCTGAGAAGGTCACGTCCGACCTCGGCGGCGCAGGCTTGTTTGGCGTGGAGTTCTTTGTGACGAAAGACGAAGTCATCTTCAGCGAGCTGAGCCCTCGACCACACGACACCGGCATGGTCACCCTCATCAGCCAAAATCTGAGCGAGTTTGATTTGCATGCCCGCGCCATTTTGGGCTTACCGATTCCGAACATCGACACCGTCGAAGGCGCCAGCGCTGTGGTGCTGGCCACGAAAGAAGGCACATCACCCACCTTCACGGGTGTCGCAGAAGCCATGAGCGAGCCAGGCACTGACGTGCGCATTTTTGGCAAGCCCACCACACGCCCTTACCGACGCATGGCGGTGGCTTTGGCCAAAGGCCCGAATGCCTTAGAGCGTGCGCGTGCTGCGGCAAAGAAGATCAACGTGGTCACACACTGAGCGTTTGCAACCGCCTTAAAAAAAGGGAGCTTGACGCTCCCTTTTTCGTGGGTGCGTTTTAAGCGTTGACGCCAAAGCCTGCAATGCTTGGCAACTCGCCTCCTGCATGAATGGCCACCGCGCAGTATTTGAATTCGGGAATTTTCCCGAAGGGGTCTAGCGCGGGGTTGGTCATCATGTTGGCTGCAGCTTCGTAATACGCAAATGGCACAAACACCGCACCTTGCGGCGTGCCGTCATCACGGCGCACCCGCAAGGTCACTTGGCCGCGACGTGAGGCGATGGTGATCACATCACCCGCCTCCACGTTTAAGCGCGCAATGTCTGCACCGCACATCGACGCCGTAGCCATGGGCTCCAGCGCATCGAGCACGGTGGCGCGTCGCGTCATACTGCCGGTGTGCCAGTGCTCAAGCTGGCGACCTGTGATCAACACAAACGGATAGTCGCTGTCTGGGCGTTCGTTGGCAGGAATGATGTCTGCAGGCACCAAATGCACACGGCCATCATCGGTGGCGAAGTGGTCAATAAACACCGTAGGCTCGCCTGGGTCTTCCGCCGTCAAACAGGGGTACGTCACGCTCGAATCACGCTCTAAACGCTCCCACGTGATGCCGTTGATCGCGGCATGCATGGCTTGGCGCATTTCGTCGTACACCTCAGCCACACCGTGGTGGTCGCCTTGGTAGTTCCAATTCAAACCCACACCCTTGGCGATTTGCTGAATGATCCACAAATCGGGTTTGGCTTGTCCCGGTGGATCGATGGCTTGCTTGCCCAGCTGCACCATGCGATCGGTGTTGCTGACGGTACCGGTTTTTTCGGGCCATGCTGTTGCGGGCAACACCACATCGGCCAGCCACGCGGTTTCAGTCATGAAGATGTCTTGCACCACCAAATGCTCCAGCGTTGCCAACGAGTGGCGTGCGTGGTTCAAGTCGGGGTCGCTCATGGCGGGGTTCTCACCCATGATGTACATGCCGCGAATCTTGTGCGGGTCGTTGTCATCGGCCAAGATCTTGCCCATGATTTCCACCACGGTGTAACCGGGCTTGTCGTCCAGCGGCGTATCCCAAAACTTTTCAAACCAGTCGTGTGCCGCTTTGTCGGTGACGCGCTGGTAGTTGGGATACATCATGGGGATGAGGCCTGCATCGCTCGCACCCTGCACGTTGTTTTGACCGCGCAATGGGTGCAAGCCTGAACCGGGTTTGCCAATTTGGCCCGTCACGGTGACCAGCGCAATCAAGCAACGCGCGTTGTCTGTGCCGTGCACGTGTTGACTCACGCCCATGCCCCACAACACCATCGAGCCTTTGGACTTGGCAAACTCGCGTGCCACTTCACGCAAGGTCTCAGCCGGAATTCCGCAAATCGGGGCCATCGCTTCGGGGCTGTAGCCTTTGACGTTTTCTTTCAAGGCTTCGTAGTTATTGGCGCGACGGCGAATGAAATCTTCATCCACCAAGCCCTCTTCGATGACGGTGTGAATGAGCGCATTGAGCATCGCCACATCGGTGTCGGGCTTGAACTGCAAAGTGCGCCATGCATGCTTGCCAATATCCGTGATGCGCGGATCGGCCAACACAATCTTGGCACCGCGCTTGGCAGCGTTCTTCATCCACGTGGCAGCCACGGGATGGTTGGTGGTCGGGTTGGAGCCGATCACAAAAATCAAACCCGCATGCTCGACGTCATTGACTTGATTACTCACCGCACCCGAGCCCACACCTTCTAACAAAGCTGCCACGCTAGACGCATGACACAAGCGCGTGCAGTGGTCCACGTTGTTAGAACCAAAGCCGGTGCGCACCAACTTCTGGAACAAATACGCTTCTTCGTTACTGCCTTTGGCCGAACCAAAACCCGCCAAGGTTTTTTTGCCATGGGTGTCACGCAGCTGCTTGAGCTTGCCGCCCGCCAAGGCCAGGGCTTCTTCCCACGTGGCTTCGCGAAACACCTCAGACCAAGCCGAGGCATCGCGGTTGAGCTGGCCAATCGCCTCTGGGTCTTTGGGGACACCGGGCTTGCGAATGAGCGGCATGGTCAAGCGTTGCGGGTTGTGGATGTAGTCAAAACCGAAGCGGCCTTTCACACACAAACGGTTGTGGTTGGCGGGGCCGTTGCGACCATCGACGCTGACAATTTGGTTGTCCTTCACGTTGTAGGTGAGCAAGCAACCGACGCCGCAGAACGGACACACCGAGTCCACTTTTTTATCCACCACTTGCGAGCCAATTTGCGTCTTTGGCATCAACGCGCCCGTAGGGCAGGCTTGCACACACTCACCACACGCCACGCACGAGCTGTTGCCCATCTCGTCGTCCAAGTCAAACACGATTTGGCTGTGAGCACCACGGTTGGCATAGCCAATCACATCGTTGACTTGCTCTTCGCGACACGCACGCACACAACGGTTGCACTGAATGCACGCATCCAAGTTCACTGCCATCGCAGGGTGTGACACATCGCATGCGGGTTGCGCACGGCGCAGTGCATGCAACTCAGGACGCACGGTCACGCCCATGCGATTGGCCCAGTCACTCAGTTCACCGTGCTCACCCACTCCGGCTGCGATGGGGGATGCGCCAGGTGACGATTTTGGCTCGCCGCATGAGGCGCCCGGCGTATCTCCCGTCGCAGCAGCGAGAGAAGAAACCGAAGAAGCGTCGTTCCACTTGTAGCCAACATCAGGCATATCAGAGAGCAACATCTCAAGAACCATCTTCTGGCTCTTCACGGCACGGTCACTCACCAACACTTCAAGGCCTGCGGTTGCGGTACGACAGCAACTAGGCGCCAAAGTGCGTTCACCTTTGATCTCAACCACGCACGCACGGCAGTTGCCATCGGGGCGCAGGCCATCTTTGTAGCAAAGGTGAGGAATGTCCACACCGTGGCGCTGCGCCGCTTTCAGAAGGGTCTCGCCTTCGTAGGCTTGCACACGTTGGTCGTTGAGCTTGAACTCAACCGTTTGCGGCATCAAGTCTGCGGATTTGATAGGGGCGTTCATTTAAACGATCTCCTCTGGGAAATACTTTTGCACGCAACGCACAGGGTTGGGCGCAGCTTGGCCCAAACCACAAATCGAGGCATCGGTCATGACTTGGTTCAAGTCTTCCAAAGTCGTGTTGTCCCAAACCTTGGCCTGCATGAGTTGTGATGCTTTGGCGGTGCCCACACGACACGGCGTGCATTGGCCGCAGCTTTCGTGCGCGAAGAAGTTCATCATGTTGATGGCCGCATCACGCGCCGAGTCGTGTTGGCTCAGCACAATCACCGCCGCTGAACCGATGAAACAGCCATAGGGCTGCAAGGTGTCAAAGTCCAAGGGAATGTCGTTCATGCGCGCCGGCAAGATGCCGCCCGAGGCACCGCCTGGCAAATACGCATACAGCTGATGACCATCCAGCATGCCACCGCAATACTCGTCAATCAACTCTTGAAGGGTGATGCCCGCAGGCGCAAGCTTGACGCCCGGTTGTTTGACGCGACCGCTCACACTGAAGCTGCGCAGGCCTTTGCGGCCATGTCGACCAAAGCCACTGAACCAGTCTGCGCCTTTTTGCACAATGTCGCGCACCCAATACAGGGTTTCAAAGTTGTGTTCGAGGGTGGGCTTACCAAACAAACCCACTTGCGCAATGTAGGGCGGGCGCATGCGTGGCTCACCACGTTTGCCTTCAATGCTTTCAATCATCGCGGACTCTTCACCGCAGATGTAGGCACCTGCGCCACGACGCAACTCGATGTGCGGCAAAGGGCAAGGTGGGTGGTCTTGCAAGTGCGCCAACGCTTGCGTGAGCAGCTCACGACAGCCGTGGTATTCGTCGCGCAAATAGATGTAAACCGCATCAATGCCCACCACATGGGCAGCCACCAACAAGCCTTCTAAAAATCGATGTGGATCACGCTCTAGATAAGTGCGATCTTTGAAGGTGCCGGGCTCGCCTTCGTCAATGTTGACGGCCATCAAACGTGGTGCGGATTGCTCACGCACGATGCGCCACTTGCGCCCTGCCGGAAAGCCTGCACCACCCAAGCCACGCAGGCCTGAGTCTTCCATGGCTTTGAGCACTTGCTCTGCATCGGCTTTGCCTGCATGCAAATCAGCCAACAAGCAGTAGCCTCCATCGGCTACATAGTCATCCAAACCGACATGCTCGGTCACGGCTTGATGCGTTTGTTTGGCAGCCACAGCAGCAGCCACCAATTCAGGTGTGGCATGTGGCACGGGGTTTTGGTGCACCACGGCAACGGGTGCTTGTTCGCATCGGCCCACGCATGGCGCAGAAATAACACGCACATCGGCATTGCCAAGTAGCGTGGGTAATTTGTCGAGCAACTGTTTGGCACCCGACAACTCGCAGCTCAAGCCATCGCACACACGCACGGTTAGGCCGGGAGCGGCTTCATCACCACGCACCACTTCGAAGTGGTGATAGAAGGTCGCCACTTCAAACACCTCGGCCATGGGCAGCTTCATCTCTTTGGCCAAGGCCACCAAGTGGCGGTCGTGCAAGCAACGGTAAGCGTCGTTGAGTTGGTGCAAATGCTCAATCAGCAAATCACGGCGATGCGGCGCCTCGCCAATCAATGCGCGTACTTCTGCCAAAGACACATCGTCTGCTTGACGGCCTTTGAGTTGGCCTTTGCGACGAATCGTCTCGCGCATTTGGTCGACCGTGGCCACGACGATGCCAGGTGCTGAAGGTTTTGAAGCTGAATGGTTCATGGTGCAAAACAAAACATCCGTGCAGCACATCAAGCTGCACGGATGCTTGCTGGTTTCAAAGATTAATTAAAGAACTTACCCACACTCAAGCCTGTGCGGTAAACACCCCACGCCAATGGTAGGCCTACAGCAGCCCACGCAAACCAAACCAATGCGGCTTTATTTTTGTGGAAGACAGCATCACTGGCACCCACTTCGGTGGCAGCGGCACGCTCTTGTGCCAGCTTTTTCTCATGGGCCAACTCATCATCGGTCATGAAATGTTGGTCGTCCACGGGTTTGATCAACACATTGCAAACGAGGCCAATGACCAACATGCCCACCAAGATGTACATGGTTTGGTTGTAGACCTGCTCGCGTGGAATACCCAAGCCGAGCTGATAGTCGCGCATGTAGTTCACCACCACCGGGCCCAAGATACCCGCTGTGGCCCAAGCCGTCAGCAAGCGACCGTGGATGGCGCCCACCATTTGCGTGCCAAACAAGTCGGCCAAGTACGCAGGCACTGTGGCAAAGCCGCCGCCGTACATACTCAAAATCACGCAGAAGGCCGACACAAACAGCATCTTGCTGCCAGCGCCTGCGCTGGCAGGAATGCTGGCATACAACAAACCACCCAAGACGAAGAACACGATGTAGGTCATCTTGCGACCCAGCTTGTCCGAGAAGCTCGCCCACACAAAACGGCCACCAATGTTGAACAAGCTCAGCAACGCGGTGAAGCCAGCAGCCACACCGGCAATAGCGGTCAGCTGTGCTTTGTCAAGTTCGCCAAACTTGGCATCCATGCCAATCAAGGCACCGCCAAACACCTCTTGCAGCATCGGGCTGGCCATACCGATCACGCCGATACCAGCGGACACGTTCATGCACAGCACCATCCACACCAACCAAAACTGAGGGATGCCCCAGACCTTGCTGACATGCACATGACCGTGGGTGATCATCGCGTTAGCGCCTTGTGCCACGGGCGGTGTCCAGCCGCGTGGGGCCCAGCCTGTGGCGGGCACACGGTAGGACAACGCGCCGCCCATCATGAAGACAAAATACACAACCGCCATCACGATGAAAGTTTGCACCACACCCACATCGGTGTCTGTGGCAAACAATTTCATCAGCTCAGCCGCCATGGGCGAGCCAATCATCGCGCCGCCACCAAAGCCCATGATGGCCATGCCGGTGGCCATGCCACGGCGGTCTGGGAACCATTTGATCAAGGTGCTGACGGGTGAGATGTAACCCAGTCCAAGCCCGATACCCCCAATCACACCTGAGCCCAAAAGCATCAGCCAGAACTGATGCAAGTGAACCCCAAGTGCAGAAATCAACATGCCTCCGCACCAGCAAAACGCACTGACCACGCCCGCTTTGCGAGGGCCCGCACGTTCTAGCCAACCACCCCAGAGCGCCGCAGATGAACCGAGCAACACAAAGAACAAGGTATACATCCAACCGAGCGTGGAAATTTTCCAATCGCATGAGGAGATGAACAACTCTTGGAAGAACCCAATTTCAGGTCCGCACTTGATGGCTTCTTTGATGCCCAAGGCCTTGGACAGCGGCAACCAAAAAACCGAAAAGCCGTAGGCCATGCCGATGCACAGGTGAATCGCCAATGCGGCGGGGGGTACCAGCCAGCGGTTAAAACCCGGATGCGCAATGATGCGCTGCTTGGATAAAAAGCTGCCATGCGCATCGACGTGTTCTGCGTGAACCTCTGTCGTCATGTCGTCTCCTTCATAATGTTGTGTGTGCATACAAAGACGCTTCAGGTTCTAGGCCTTAAGTTGCATGCACGCAGTCTAGGACAAACCTATAGACATTCATTAGGCAAATCAAAACATAGGGGATTTGCCTCATGTTTTCTAGTCACACAAGAGACTTTCTCGTTCATGAAATTTTTAACTTGGCCCGTTCCCGCACTGCTCGCTTGGACTTCGTCTTGGCTTGTCTTTAAAGGCTTGCAAGTCGTTGGCCTGAGCGAAGCGATCGCCTTCATCGCAGCCACGTGTTTGGGTGGTTTCTTAAGCGCCTTAGTCCACACATCCATGCGCAAGGCTCTGATTGTGTTGGGTTTTCCGCTGTCCATGGCGGCATCCTCGGCCACGCTCAACGTGCCGCCGATCGGCTGGTTGTTCTTGCTCGGCTTAATTGTTTTGGTGTACCCACGCAAAGCATGGCGTGATGCCCCCCTGTTTCCCACGCCTAAAAAAGCGCTGCGTGAAATGCAGCAGCACATCACCCTGCCCGCAGGCGCACGCATTTTGGATGCGGGCAGTGGTTTGGGTGACGGCCTGCTGGCTTTGCGTGATGCGTTTCCGCGTGCCGAGTTGCACGGCGTAGAAATGAGCTGGCCATTGCGCGTGATGAGCGCCATGCGTTGCTCGTTTGCGCGCATTCGCCAAGGCGATATTTGGTTGGTGGATTGGCGCAGCTTTGACATGGTTTACATGTTTCAACGCCCCGAGAGCATGCCACGCGCCGTGGAAAAAGCTGAGACCGAATTACGCCGTGGCGCATGGCTGGTGAGCTTAGAGTTTGAGGCACTTGAGCTGGTGCCGAGTGCTATTTTGACCTGCCGCGATGGCCGCCCTGTGTGGATGTATCAGGTGCCGTTTAACCGGCGCAGCAGGGGCAGCGTTTAAGCCACGCGGCTGACCAGTAACTTGTCGATGCGACGCCCATCGAGATCGACCACCTCAAATCGCCATTCACCATAGGTCACCACATCGGCTTGTGCAGGTAGCTCGCCGGAAATGGCCATGACCAAGCCAGCCACCGTGTTGTAAATGCCACGGTCTTCGTCTGGCAACTCTTTGATGCTCAGGCGTGCTTTGAATTCGGTCACGGGCATGAGTCCGTCGATCAACCAAGAGCCATCTTCGCGCTGTGTGGCCCACGCTTCGTCGGTGAGCGTGGCTTGTAACAGCTCGCCCGTGATGGCCTCCAACAAATCGCGCGGGGTGAGCAAGCCATGCACCACGCCGTATTCATCCACCACCAACACCATACGACCATGCGCGGTGGCACGTTCGGCGGGTTTGCGAAACTGCTCTAACAAATCCAAGCCACTCAAGGTTTCTGGAATAAAAGCTACCGGCTTGGCCAAGGCTTCCACCGTCATGTCAGTGCCGGGCGGCAAGCGCAAGAGCTGAGACACACTCACCGCACCCACCACGTTGTCGAGGTCGCCTCGACACACGGGGTACCACGAGTGGGCGCCACTCGCACCCACTTGCGCCAAGGCTTGGGGCACAGGCAGTTTGGAATCGAGCCACTCGATGTCAGAGCGGTGCACCATGATGGAGGTAAGCGGACGTTCGTCGAGGTTGAACACGTTTTGCACCATTTGGTGTTCGTGCTGCTCAATCAAACCCGCGTCCACCCCCTCGACCAAACTGGCTGAAATTTCTTCCTCCGTCACCGTGCGTGCGCCGTGCACATCGATGCGCAACAGCTTCAACATACCGCTGGTGCTGGCAGAGAGCAAATACACAAACGGTTTGGCCATCGTGGCCAAAGCCAACATCACAGGTGCAGCAACGCGGGCGACGGACTCGGGAAACAACTGGCCAATGCGCTTGGGCACCAGCTCGCCAAACAAAATAGTGCTGAAGGTGATGATGGTCACCACACACGCGGTGGCCAAACCGGGCGCAATGGCCTCTGGCACGCCTTGCACCAGCAGCCAATACGACAAGTCGTCGCTGAACGCGGCCTCACCCACGATGCCGTTGAGCACGCCAATGGAGGTGATGCCGATTTGTACTGTCGACAGAAACTGGGTGGGTTGCTCCATCAACAGCAGCGCGGCATACGCGCCACCATCGCCCGTCTCGGCCAAAGCGGCCAAGCGTGCTTTGCGGCTGGACGACAACGCCATCTCCGACATGGCAAACATGCCGTTGAGCAGTGTTAAGAAAACAATCAGTAAAACATCCATCACAATCTCCTACATGGCACTTTACTTGATTGGCGACGTGCAAGGCTGCGACGAAGCCTTGGAACGTTTGTTGACGCACATCGCGTTCTCACCCAGCCGCGACACGCTGTACTTGCTGGGCGACTTGGTCAACCGCGGCCCTGATAACGTAGGCGTGCTGCGCCGCTTGATGGCCCTCGGGGCAAGTGCGCAATGTTTGTTGGGTAACCACGATTTGCACTTGCTCGCTGTGTCGCAGGGCGTGCGCAAGCCCAACAAGCAAGACACCATCCAAGACATCTTGACCGCGCCCGACAGCGCCGAGCTGCTGCACTGGCTGCGCCATCAATCTATGGCCATGCGAGT
>CANFKQ010000095.1 GCA_947447405.1 Comamonadaceae bacterium
TCAAAACCTTCGGTTGCCAAATGAACGAGTACGACTCGGACAAGATGGTCGATGTACTCGGTGAAGCCCAAGGTTACGAGAAAACCAACGATGTCGATGAAGCCGATCTGATCGTTTTCAACACCTGCTCGGTGCGCGAAAAAGCCCAAGAAAAGGTGTTTTCCGACCTTGGCCGCATCCAGCATTTGAAAGCCAAAGGTGTCAAGATTGCCGTGGGCGGCTGCGTGGCCAGCCAAGAAGGCGACACCATCATTGCCCGCGCGCCTTATGTGGACGTGGTGTTTGGCCCGCAAACCCTGCACCGATTGCCTGAACTGCTGAACCAACGTGAAGCCTTGATGCGGCCGCAAGTGGACATCAGCTTTCCTGAAATTGAAAAGTTTGACCACCTGCCCCCCGCACGCGTCGAAGGCGGCAGCGCCTATGTGAGCATCATGGAAGGCTGTAGCAAATATTGCAGCTACTGCGTGGTGCCTTACACCCGTGGCGAAGAAGTGAGTCGTCCGTTTGACGACGTGTTGGTCGAAGTGGCAGGCTTGGCCGCACAAGGTGTGAAAGAAGTCACGCTCTTGGGCCAAAACGTCAACGCTTACCGGGGTGCCATGGGCGGCACGTCTGAGATTGCCGACTTTGCGCTGATGATCGAGTACGTGGCCGAGATTCCTGGTATCGAACGTATCCGCTACACCACCAGCCACCCCAACGAATTTACACAGCGTTTGATTGATGTGTACGCCAAGGTGCCGCAACTGGTAAGCCACCTGCACCTGCCCGTGCAGCACGGCAGCGACCGCATTTTGATGGCCATGAAACGCGGCTACACCGCCATGGAATACAAAAGCACGGTGAAAAAGCTGCGCGCCATTCGGCCCGACATGGCGATGAGCTCGGACTTCATCGTGGGTTTTCCCGGCGAGACCGAAGAAGACCACCAAAAGCTCATCAAGCTCATGAACGATGTGTACTTTGACAACTCGTTCAGCTTCATCTTCAGCCCCCGCCCCGGCACACCCGCGGCCAACCTGCATGACGACACGCCACACGAGGTGAAACTGCGCCGCTTGCAAGAGGTACAAAAAATCATCGAAGACAACATGCGCGACATCAACGTGCAACGCGTGGGCACCGTGCAACGCGTGTTGGTCGATGGTTTTGCCAAGAAAGACGCGACCGAGCTGCGAGCACGCACCGAGTGCAACCGCATCGTCAACTTCAAAGGCGGTCCCAACCCTGAGCGCCTGATGAACCAATTGATTGACGTGAAGATCACGGAAGCCAACCCGCACTCGCTGCGTGGTGAAGTGTTTGTGAAAGAGTCGGCATAAAGCGACGACCCGCTGATGGACGAATCTTCGGCCTTGTCATGAACTTGTCGCCTGACGCTACGTTTGTGTTTGGCCTGCACCATGAAAAAAATCCCTGAAGCCGTGAGGCGTCAGGGATTTTTGTTTGAGGGGTAAGAAGCTCAACGCATGCCAGGGAAGCCGCCACCGCCCCCCATCATGCCTTTCATGCCGCCGAGCTTTTTCATCATCTTCATCATGCCGCCGCCGCTCATCTTCTTCATCATGCTTTGCATTTGCTCAAACTCTTTGAGCAAGCGGTTCACGTCTTGCACTTGCACGCCTGCACCGGCAGCAATGCGACGCTTGCGCGTGGCTTTGATGAGGTCGGGCTTGCGGCGCTCCAGCGGCGTCATGCTATGGATGATGCCTTGCTTGCGCCCAATGTCTTTCTCAGCCTTGTCCATGTCCACTTGGCCAGCCTTGGCCGCCATTTGTGTAGGCAATTTGTCCATGATGTTGGACAAGCCCCCCATGGAGCGCATCTGCTGAATTTGCGCGAGGAAATCGTTCAAGTCAAAGGCATCACCGCGCTTGACCTTGTCGGCCAGCTTTTGCGCCGCAGCCATATCCACACCCGCGGTGACTTGCTCGACCAAGGCCAAGATATCGCCCATGCCCAACACGCGGCCAGCGTGGCGGTTGGCATCGAACAGCTCCAAGCCATCCAACTTTTCGCTGGTGCCTGCAAACTTAATAGGCGCACCCGTGATTTGGCGCACCGACAAAGCAGCACCGCCGCGTGAATCGCCATCCAGCTTGGTCAACACAATGCCAGTCAAGGGCAGCGCATCGCTGAAGGCTTTAGCCGTGTTGATGGCGTCTTGACCTTGCATGGCATCGACCACAAACAACGTTTCGACTGGGTTCAACACGCTGTGCAAATCTTTGATTTCAGCCATCAAGGCTTCGTCAATGGCCAAGCGGCCCGCAGTGTCGACCAGCAACACATCAAAGTAATGCTTGCGCGCGTAGTCCAGTGCAGCACGGGCAATGTCGGCGGGTTTTTGGTCGGGCGTGCTGGGAAACCATTCAGCACCGGCTTGTGCAGTGACGGTTTTGAGCTGTTCAATCGCCGCAGGGCGATACACGTCGCCTGAAACCGTCAACACTTTTTTCTTGCGTTGGTTGATGAGCCAACGCGCCAGCTTGGCGGTGGTGGTGGTTTTACCCGCACCTTGCAAGCCGGCCATCAAAATCACGGCGGGGGGTTGAGCCGCAAGGTTCAAGTCGCTCACGCCCTCACCCATGGTGGCAGCCAACTCTTGGTTGACGATGGCGACCAAGGCTTGACCAGGCTGCAAAGAGCCAATAACTTCTTGGCCTAGGGCTTTATCCTTGACGCGTGCGATGAAGTCGCGCACCACGGGCAGCGCTACGTCGGCTTCGAGCAAGGCCATGCGCACCTCGCGCAACATGTCGGCCACGTTGCTTTCGGTGATGCGGGCCTGTCCGCTGATGTGTTTGACGAGGCGCGAGAGTTTGTCGGTAAGGGCTGAGGCCATATAAACCCCTTAGAAGGGCTGGTTTTTGCGTGTGTAGCGAAACGCTAAACTGTTGTCATGATTTTAGCCAGCGACATTCCGCTCAACCTTTGGCTCGCACTGCCCACGGCGACTGCTTACGCTTTGACGGCACTCATCGGCCCGCGTGTGGCGCCTAGCATGGGTCATCGCCTCTTGAGCGTGCCTTGGGCCTTGCACGGCTTGGGCTTGGTGTTTGCCTTGTTTGCACCGCAAGATGGCGGTTTGCGCTTTGGTTTTGCGCCTGCACTGTCGGTCACGGCTTGGCTGATGCTCACGTTTTATGTGCTGGAGCAACACTGGTTTCCACAGCTGCGCACGCGCTGGACGCTGTCGATCGTGGGCGCCGCCGTCGTGCTATTGGCTGCAGCTTTTCCAGGCACGGCGCTGCACATACAAACATCCCCCTGGCTGCCGCTGCACTTGGCTTTGGGTGTCGCCTCATATGGTTTGTTTGCAGCCGCCGTGGTGCACGCGTGGCTAATGACACGTGCAGAAAAGAATATGCGTATGGGTGCTGATACCCACGTTGGCTTGCCCTTGCTCACACTGGAGCGCTTAACTTTTCGCTTTGTCAGCGCTGGCTTTGTCTTGTTGACAGCCACCCTGGGCGCAGGTTGGCTGTTTGGCGATAGCCTGTACGGCGCTCAAGCCGCTTGGCGTTGGGATCACAAAACAGTGTTCTCGTTGTTGTCGTGGGTAACCTTTGCTGTGCTGCTATTGGGGCGCAGCCGCTTTGGCTGGCGTGGTCGCAAAGCGGTGCGCGTGCTCTACATCGGCGCAGGCTTGTTGCTACTGGGCTATGCAGGCTCACGTTTTGTGTTGGAAGTGGTTTTGGGTCGCGTGGCATGAAATACCTTGTCCTACTGCTCATCGTCTTAGGTGTTATCTGGTGGCTTCGCCAACAACGCAAGCCAAATCAAGCACCCAGTAAAAAAAACGGCCCACAAGCGATGCTGCCATGCGCGCACTGCGGCACGCATGTACCTGAAGACGATGCTATACGTGGCTCACGTGGCCTGTATTGCAGTGTTGCCCACCGCGACAGCCATGAAAGCTGAACCTATGGCAGGTTTGTGGTGCGATGGTTGGTATCGCTTTGCCAAGCACACGCCTTCGCCCAACTTTGGGCCTCGCCCAGAGGCCACATCCATTGACTTGGTGGTGGTGCACTCCATCAGCCTGCCACCTGGTCAGTATGGCGGCCCCGAAATAGAAGCGTTGTTCACCAACACGCTTGATTGGGATGCACACCCCTACTTTCAACACATTCGAGGCGCTGAGGTATCAGCACACTTTGTGATTCGCCGCGATGGCGCTCTCATACAGTTTGTCAGCTGCAACGACCGCGCATGGCATGCAGGCCGCTCTCGCTATTTGGGACGTGACAACTGCAACGATTTCTCAATTGGAATTGAGCTTGAAGGCTTGGAAAATCAAGCCTTTGAAGCCCCTCAGTACGAAACCCTCAGCAGCTTGTGTGCGGCCATCGCACAGCATTACAAGGTGCATCACATCGCAGGTCATGAACATGTGGCCCCGACACGCAAACAAGACCCAGGCTTGGGGTTTGATTGGAAATTTTTGCAGCAATCTTTGGGTTGGTCTGACAAGAGTTTTCCTTTGAAAAATTAATTTTTTGTCATCCATCAAAAAAAATATTTCGCACAGAGTTTGTGCATCGAAATTTAACTTTCAGACGCCATGCGCATCAGCGCAGCAAACAACTTGAAATGTGGCGTCAACGCTAGATTTCGAATCAAATGGCCCACCAATACTGAGCTCCAGCCACTGTCATTCATCGTGTGGGCAACGCACTGCTTTCGGGAACATTTCAAATGTAATCATTTCCTACCAAAACACTACCGGTAGCGTATTGGCAGACAGCCCAACACCAGATATAGTGTCGACTTGAATTTTTAAGAAGTGGTCATAACACCACTTTTGCTACGCACGATTGAACCGCTCACAAGGAAGAAAAAACATGCAAACCGCTGAGAACGCTGTGCACACAACATCCATGGGTTACGCCTCCGTCGCACACGACCGTGCGTCAACAGACACCCCCACCCTGTTGACGCACTACCAAATCATTCGCCGCAACGGCGCCGTGGTTCCTTTCGAACCCGCAAAGATTGCCGTAGCCATGATGAAGGCATTTTTGGCCGTGCACGGCACACAGGGCGCGGCATCTGCTAGCGTTCGCGAAGTGGTCGAGGCCCTAACCCAAGCTGTGGTGCGCGCGTTGATGCGTTCGCGTCCAGGCGGTGGTACTTTCCACATTGAAGATGTGCAAGACCAAGTGGAGTTAGGTTTGATGCGCGGTGGCCACCACGAAATCGCCCGAGCTTACGTGCTGTACCGCGAAAGCCGCAACCAAGAACGTGCACACATCAAAGAAGAGCAAACGCCTGTCGCACCTACTTTGCATGTGATCGACAACGGCCAACGCGTCGCCTTGGATTTGAACAACCTCAAGCGTTTGATCAACGATTCATGCGCAGGCTTGGGTGCTGACGTCAAACCTGACCCGATCATGGCTGAAACAATGCGCAACCTGTACGACGGCGTGCCCATGGATGAGGTCTACAAGGCAGCCATCTTAGCCACGCGTACACTGATTGAAAAAGACCCAGACTACACCTACGCAACCGCACGTTTGCTGATGCACACCATTGCCAAAGAAGTGTTGGGCAAAGAAGTGCTACATGCCGATATGGGCCAGCACTATGCTGAATACTTTCCACAGTTCATCCAAAAAGGTGTGGACAACGATCTGCTAGACCAAGCCATGTTGCAATTTGACCTGCCACGCTTGGGTGCCGCCCTCAAAGCAGACCGGGACTTGAAGTTTGACTACCTCGGCCTGCAAACCCTGTATGACCGCTACTTCTTGCACGTGCGCAAAACGCGCATCGAATTGCCACAGGCTTTTTTCATGCGTGTGGCCATGGGCCTGTCACTCAACGAAGTGGACCGCGAAGCCCGCGCCATTGAGTTCTACGAAGTGCTGTCGTCCTTTGACTTCATGTCGAGCACGCCCACGTTGTTCAACAGCGGTACTTTGCGTTCACAGCTCTCAAGCTGCTACTTGTCGACCGTGCCTGACCACTTGGACGGCATTTATGAATTGATCAAGGAAAACGCTTTACTGTCTAAATTTGCCGGTGGCTTGGGCAATGACTGGACACGCGTGCGCGCTTTGGGTAGTCACATCAAGGGCACCAATGGCGAGTCACAAGGCGTGGTGCCATTCTTGAAGGTGGTCAACGACACAGCCGTGGCGGTAAACCAAGGCGGCAAGCGCAAAGGCGCTGTGTGTACCTACCTCGAAACATGGCACTTGGACATCGAAGAGTTTCTCGAGTTGCGCAAGAACACCGGTGATGACCGCCGTCGCACACACGACATGAATACCGCCAACTGGATTCCCGACTTGTTCATGCGTCGCGTGATGGAAAAAGGTGAGTGGACCTTGTTCTCACCCTCTGACGTACCTGATTTGCACGATTTGTTCGGCGCTGAATTCGAAAAAGCTTACGTGGCCTATGAAGCCAAAGCCAAGCGCGGCGAAATCAAGCCCAGTAAAACCATGCAAGCCAGCGACATGTGGCGCAAGATGCTGACTATGCTGTTTGAAACGGGTCACCCATGGATCACCTTCAAAGATCCCTGCAATGTACGCTCACCCCAACAACACGTGGGCGTCGTTCATTCGTCCAACCTGTGTACCGAGATCACGCTCAACACCAGCGACACAGAAACTGCGGTGTGTAACTTGGGCTCCGTCAACCTGTCTCAACATTTGAAAGACGGCCCCAACGGCAAAGAACTCGACCACGACAAGCTCAAGCGCACCATCAAAGTGGCGATGCGCATGCTCGACAACGTGATCGACATCAACTACTACGCAGTCAAGAAAGCACGTGACTCCAACCTGCGTCACCGTCCTGTTGGTATGGGCATCATGGCCTTCCAAGACAGCTTGTACGAAATGCGCGTTCCTTACGCGTCACAAGCCGCGGTTGAGTTTGCTGATCGCTCCATGGAAGCCGTTTGCTACTACGCTTACTGGGCCTCGTCTGAATTGGCCAAAGAACGCGGCCAATACGCCAGCTACAAGGGCTCTTTGTGGGACCAAGGCATCTTGCCCATCGACTCACTTGACATGCTGGCTCAAGCACGTGGCGGCTACCTCGAAGTGGACCGCAGCAAGACTATGGATTGGGACGCCCTGCGTGCCAAGATCGCCAAAGACGGTATGCGTAACTCCAACTGCGTGGCTATCGCCCCAACAGCGACCATCTCCAACATCATTGGAGTGGATGCGTCTATCGAGCCTTGCTTTGGCAACTTGTCCGTCAAGTCCAACTTATCTGGTGAGTTCACCATCATCAACCACTACTTGGTGCACGATTTGAAGCGCCTCGGTTTGTGGGATGACGTGATGGTCATGGACCTGAAACACTTCGATGGTTCATTGCGCCCCATCGACCGCGTGCCACAAGAGGTCAAAGCCTTGTACGCCACGGCATTTGAAGTGGAACCCGCTTGGTTGGTCGAAGCTGCATCACGTCGCCAAAAGTGGATTGACCAAGCGCAGTCGCTCAACATTTACATGGCCGGCGCCTCAGGTAAGAAACTGGACGAAACCTACAAGCTCGCATGGTTGCGCGGCTTGAAAACCACTTACTACCTCCGCACCTCCAGCGCACAGCAAGTTGAAAAATCAACTGTGCAAGCTGGTTCACACAACGCTGTGTCTTCGGGCCCAGCAGCAGGTGGCATGAGTGCGCTCGAAGCAGCAGCCGCTGCAGCGCAAGCACAGATGAATGCCATCCCTGCCACCGACATTAAATTCTGCGGCGTGGATGATCCCACCTGCGAATCGTGTCAGTGATACAACAAAAATTTGCAACGAAGTTCACGAATGCTTTGCGTTTGTCTTCGTTGCATTCATAATTCATACATTGGATAAATATATATGTTGACCTGGGACGAAGAAGTCAAGCCCTCATCGCCATCACCTCTTGCAAGCGGATTACCTAACCGCTCGATGGAACTCCCACCTGTTTCAGCGACACCTGCCATGCAGCCTGTTGCGGCTACACGCACTTTGAATGATGGCGCAACAGTTCCGCTATCGGCTGCAGCACCTCCTGCTTCAGCAACCCCAACACCTACACCATCTGCTGCCAACACGCGTCGTGTGACCGCAGCTGACAAGCGCATCATCAACGGCCAAACCGATGTGAATCAGTTGGTGCCGTTCAAATACAAATGGGCTTGGGAAAAATACCTCGCCACTTGCGCCAACCATTGGATGCCGCAAGAAGTCAACATGACCCGCGATATCGCGTTGTGGAAAGACCCCAACGGTCTTACTGACGACGAGCGCCGTTTGATCATGCGCAACCTCGGCTTCTTCGTGACTGCCGACTCATTGGCTGCCAACAACATTGTGTTGGGCACTTACCGCCACATCACGGCACCCGAGTGCCGCCAGTTCTTGTTGCGTCAAGCGTTTGAAGAAGCTATTCATACACACGCCTACCAATACATCGTTGAATCTTTGGGCTTGGATGAAGGCGAGATCTTCAACGCGTACCACGAAGTCAAATCCATCCGCGACAAAGACGAGTTCCTGATTCCGTTCATCGACGCCATCATGGACCCCAACTTCCACACTGGGACGTTGCAAACTGACCAAACACTCCTGAAGTCGTTGATCGTTTTCGCTTGCCTGATGGAAGGTTTGTTCTTTTACGTGGGCTTCACACAAATCTTGGCCTTGGGTCGTCAAAACAAAATGACAGGCGCTGCTGAGCAGTACCAATACATATTGCGTGACGAGTCCATGCATTGCAACTTTGGCATTGATTTGATCAACCAAATCAAACTAGAGAACCCACAACTGTGGACCACCGAGTTCAAAGAAGAAATCAAAGCCTTGTTCATGAAGGCCGTCGAGCTGGAGTACCGCTATGCTGAAGACACCATGCCACGTGGCGTGTTGGGCTTGAATGCATCGATGTTCAAAGGCTACTTGCGCTACATCGCCAACCGCCGCGCGACACAAATCGGTTTAGAAGCTCTGTTCCCCAACGAAGAAAACCCCTTCCCTTGGATGAGCGAGATGATCGACCTCAAGAAAGAACGCAACTTCTTCGAAACCCGTGTGATCGAGTACCAATCGGGTGGTGCTTTGTCTTGGGATTGATGACTTAAACACACATGTCAACCAATTTGTCCTCCACACCTTCAAACACGCACTTACATGGTGTTGTGGTGGACGCACCCTGTTCATGGGGTTGGACCCGGGTCCAGCGCCATGAATCGCTTTGCACACAAAAACCAGTGCGAAGTGTTTTTCACCCAATGATCTAAATTCGATCTAGGAGAACAGAAAATGGCAACTGCAAAAAAACCGGCCGCTAAAAAGGCCCCTGCAAAGAAAGCTGTCGCGGCCAAAAAGCCAGCA
>CANFKQ010000096.1 GCA_947447405.1 Comamonadaceae bacterium
GCCCAACAACGCAGCAACGAGCAACGCTCCAGCGTGGCCCAAGTGCAGCAGCAAATTCAAGTATTGGCCGCTGACCAGCGCAACATCGAAGAACAAAGCCGCAACCTCAACGCCCGCCAAGAGCGCTTGAGCGCTGACAAAAACGCCTTGGCCGCACCCGATGACGTGCGGCTGAACAACCTCAAAGAACAGCTGCAAGAGGCACAAGCCCTAGCTGAAATCACGGCAGCGCAGCTGGAAGAGCTGCAAGCCCATGTGCCCGTGCTCGATGAAGCACGCCGCACGGCACAACAAGCTGTCAATGCCGAACAAAGCAAGCAAGCTGATTTGTCAGCCCGTTTGGAAGCACTCAAAGCCTTGCAAGAAAAAGTGCAAACCGATGACAAGCTCAAGCCTTGGTTGGCCAAGCATGGCTTGGATGGTTTGCAAGCTTTGTGGAGCCGTATCCACATTGAAGCGGGCTGGGAACATGCACTAGAGTCGGCTTTGCGCGAACGCATGGCCTCGCTGGAAGTGTCTCGTTTGGACATCGTGCGTGCTTTTCAAACCGACGCACCCCCTGCCAAGTTAGCGTTTTATACGGCGCCAAGTGCATCAGCACCCGACGCACAAGGCAACTTGCCCCGTCTATCAGACCTCTTGCGTTTGAACGATGCAGGCCAAAAAGCTTTGTTGACCGACTGGCTCAATGGCTGCTTCACAGCGCCTAACCTCGACGAAGCCTTGGCCAAGCGCAGCAGCTTGGCAGCGGGTCAAGTCATTTATGTGCCGAGCGGTCACGCGATCAGCGCACACAGCGTGAGCTTTTACGCGCAAGACAACGCGCAGTCTGGCTTGTTGGCCCGAGCCCAAGAGATTGAAAACCTCGACAAAAGTAGCAAAGCCCAAGCCTTCATCGCCGATGAGGCTCGCAACACCTTGGTGCGTGCCGAGGCCGCATACAGCGAGTCGTCGCAACGTTTGGTCAGCATCCGCACAGAAGCCACCGCTGCACAAACCGCTGCACATGAACTGCAAGTGGAAACTTTGCGCCTGAGCCAATTGGCCGAGCAAACCCGCGCACGCAGCGAGCAAATCAGCGGGGACTTGTCTGAGGTCGATGCCCAATTGGCCGACTTGCAAGAACGCCGCGCCACGGCAGAAGCCCGCTTTGAAGAGCTGGACATGCAACTGGCAGACAGCCAAGAGCGCCATGCTCAGTTGGATGAAGCGGTCATCAACGCCGAGCGTCGTTTGAACGACAGCCGCGAACAGCAACGCAGCTTGGAGCGTCAAGCCCAAGAAGCGCAGTTTGCACAACGCAGCTTGGCCACCCGCGAAGCCGAACTCAAACGCATCATCGACACGGCCACGCAACAAGCCGCTTCGGTCGCGACGGAAGAACAGCGTGTGCAAGAAGACCTCACACGCCTGACCGATGCCGCTGCACAAGCCGGTTTGCAAAACGCCCTCAACATCAAGATGGAGCGCGAAGCAGCCTTGAGCGCTAAACGCAGCGAGTACGACGACCTCACCACCAAACTGCGGGCCAGCGACGAACGCCGCCTGCAGCTCGAGCGTGAGTTGGAGCCTTTGCGTCAACGCATCACCGAGTTCCAACTCAAAGAGCAAGCCGCTCGTTTGGGTTTGGAGCAATACACACAACTGCTGACAGACGCCGAGGCCGATCTCGAGGCCGTGTCGGCCACCATCCTTGCCAACAACGTGCGCTTGGCTGGTTTGCAAGGCGAGATTGACCGCTTGCACCGCGACATCACCGCTTTGGGCGCTGTGAACTTGGCCGCTTTGGAAGAGCTGGCCAGTGCCAGCGAACGCAAGCAGTTCTTGGACGCACAAACCAAAGACTTGACCGACGCGATGAACACGCTGGAAGATGCCATTCGCAAGATCGACGGCGAAACCCGCGAGCTCTTGGGTGGCACCTTCAAGATCGTCAACGAACACTTTGGCCGCATGTTCCCCGAGCTCTTCGGTGGCGGCAATGCCAAGCTGGTGATGACGGGCGACGAAATTTTGGACGCTGGTGTGCAAGTGCTGGCCCAGCCGCCAGGCAAGAAGAACCAAACCATCCATTTGCTGTCAGGTGGCGAAAAAGCGCTGACTGCGATTGCTTTGGTGTTTGCGATTTTCCAGCTGAACCCAGCGCCTTTCTGTTTGCTGGACGAGGTCGACGCGCCGCTGGACGATGCCAACACCGAGCGCTACGCCAAATTGGTGTCGAGCATGTCCAAAGAAACCCAATTCCTTTTTATCTCGCACAACAAAATTGCCATGGAGATGGCCGAGCAACTCATTGGCGTGACCATGCAAGAACAAGGTGTTTCTCGCATCGTTGCAGTGGACATGGAGTCCGCAGTTTCCATGGCCGATGCCGCTTGATTTCAGAATAAAAACATGAGTACTCTTCAAATTGGTTTAGCGATTGCAGGTGGCGTGGTCCTCGCTGGTGTTGTGGCCCACAGCACGTGGACTTCGCGTAAAAACAAACCGCGTCAAGCTGAACCGCTGCCTCAAGAAAAAGCCGTTGAACCAGCGGCTTATCAGCCGAACTACGGTCTGCCACAAGAACCATCGTTTGATGCTGCGCCTGATGCCATCGTCCACCACGAGTCAGAAGCCGCCGCGCCTGTTGCTGCGCCCAGCTACCAGCCGACATACCAAACTTCAGGCAGCCTTGACCCCGTGACGGACATGGCTCGCAGCATGATGGAAGAAGCCACGGCGCACGCGCAACGTGTGCCCGACGAGGCTGAGATGAAGCAAATTGCGGAAAGCAAAGCAGCAGCGGCCAAAGTGGCTGCTGAGCGCGCAGCGCAGCAAGCGGCACTTCATGCGGTTAACTCGCCCGCCATGACGCCAGCCGTCGCCAAAGTCATGGATTCAGCTGCCGCCGATTTGCCGCAGCTTGAAAAGCGCCCAGCTTTGGACGCCTTGATTGACGTCATCGCAGCCGTTGAAATTGACCATCCCGCTTCTGGCGATGCCGCTTTGCAGGCCATGCCTGTTACACGCCGCGTGGGCAGCAAGCTGTTCAGCTTGGAAGGCCTCAACACCGAAAGCGGTTTGTGGGAACCCCCACGCAATGGCCAACGCTACAGCGCGTTTCAGTCGGGCGTGCAATTGGCCAACCGCACTGGCCCCTTGAACGAAATCGAGTTCTCTGAATTTGTCACCAAAACTCAACACTTCGCTGATGCGATCAATGGCGCGCCTGAGTTTCCAGACATGCTCGAAGCTGTGGCCCGTGCCCGTGAGCTCGACAACTTTGCCAGCGCCCATGATGCACAACTGAGCTTCACGCTCAAAGCCACCAAGGCCGCATGGAGCCCAGGCTATGTGCATCAAAACGCAGCGCGTTTGGGCTTTATCGCTGGCGTGTTGCCTGGCCGCATGGTGGTGCCTGCCCCTGTGCACGGCTTGCCCCCCATCTTGGGTTTGACTTTTGACTCGCAAGCCGCGATGTCCGAAGACCCCACACAATCGGCCATTTATGAACTCGCCTTGTCACTCGACGTGCCGCAGGTAGATCGCAAAGAAGAGCCGTACGCTCGCATGATTCAAACCGCCTACGAACTGGCGCGTGTGATGGACGGCGCGATTTCAGATGACAACGGCCAGCCCCTGTCAGAAACAGCCATCGGCGCGATTGCCCGCGACTTGCTGGCTTTGTACGACACGCTTGATGCGCGTGACTTGTCGGCAGGCTCGCCGCAAGCGCGCCGCTTGTTCAGCTAATTTCAAGGTCACGCAGCATGAGCACCGCTGACTTATTTAGCGGCTCAGCCGCTAACCCCATGGACGGCAGCGATGCCAACGCCAACGACGTTGCCGTACGCGCGGCCGAACTGCGCGCACAACTGCACCACCACGGCCACCAGTACTACGTGCTGGACGCGCCCACCATCTCGGATGCCGAATACGACCGCTTGTTCAAAGAACTGCAAGCGTTAGAAGCGGCACACCCCGAACTCCTTACGCCAGACTCTCCCACTCAACGTGTGGGCGGCAAGCCGCTCGATAGCTTTGCCAGCGTCAAACACGTGGTGCCCATGCTCAGCATCCGCACCGAGACCGACACCGAAGCCAGCGGCGCAGAAGCCTTTGACACACGCATCCGCAAAGAGCTCGGGCTGACCGACGCAGACCCGTTGGTGGACTATGTGGCCGAGTTGAAGTTTGATGGCCTTGCGATGAGCTTGCGCTATGAAAACGGCGTGCTGGTGCAAGCCGCCACGCGCGGCGATGGCGAAATGGGCGAAGAAGTCACACAGAACATCCGCACCATTGGCCAAATCCCTTTGCGCTTGCCCAGCGACGCGCCCAAGGTGCTGGAAGTGCGCGGCGAGGTCTACATGGCTCGTGGCGACTTTGAAGCCTTGAACGAGCGCCAACGTGCGCGCATTGCCGCTGGCGAGAAGGGCGAAAAGACCTTTGTAAACCCACGCAACGCTGCAGCCGGTGCTGTGCGTCAGCTTGACCCCACCATTGCTGCGCAGCGGCCTTTGAGCTTCTTTGCCTATGGCTTGGGTGATATCACGCCTGTAGAAGATGGCGGACCATCCTTCAAAACGCATTTCGATTTGTTGATGGCTCTTAAAAAATGGGGCTTCCCCGTGGCCGAGCAAACCGCGTGCGTGCAAGGCGCAGCAGGCTTGGTGGACTTTCACCAACGCATGGGCCAAGCGCGTGATGCGCTGCCGTTTGACATTGACGGTGTGGTTTACAAGGTCAACCGCTTGGCTGCGCAGCGTCAGCTGGGCTTTGTCACCCGCGAACCGCGCTGGGCCGTGGCGCATAAATACCCCGCGCAAGAACAACTCACCACCGTGCAAGCCATCGAGGTGCAAGTGGGCCGCACCGGCAAGCTCACCCCCGTAGCCAAACTCGCGCCTGTGTTTGTGGGTGGCGTGACGGTGACCAATGCCACCCTGCACAACGAAGACGAAGCCCGCCGCAAAGACGTGCGGGTGGGCGACACCGTGGTGGTGCGCCGTGCAGGCGATGTGATTCCAGAAGTGGTGTCGGTCGTTTTAGAAAAACGCTTGCAAGACGCACAAATCTTTACCATGCAACATGCATGCCCCGTGTGCGGCAGCCCCGCCGTGCGTGAAGAAGGCGAGGCCGATTACCGTTGCACTGGTGGCTTGTTTTGTAGTGCACAGCGTAAGCAAGCCATCTTGCACTTTGCGCACCGCCGTGCCGTCGAGATTGAAGACTTGGGTGACAAGCTGGTCGAGCAACTGGTGGACGCAGGCGTGGTCAAAACCTTGCCCGACCTTTACCGCATGGGCTTTACCGCCTTGGTCACACTCGAGCGCATGGCTGAAAAATCAGCCAATAACGTACTGGTCAGCATCGAGAAGTCCAAACAAACCACGCTGCCACGTTTCTTGTTTGGCCTAGGCGTTCGCCATGTGGGCGAAGCCACGGCCAAAGAACTGGCGCGCCATTTCGGCAAGATGGACGCCATCATGGACGCCACGTTGGACCAACTGCTGCAAGTGGCAGACGTCGGCCCCATCGTGGCACTTAGCCTGCGCACCTTCTTTGACCAGCCGCACAACCGCGAAGTGGTGGAGCAGCTGCGTGCGTGTGGTGTAACGTGGACCGAGGGCGAGCCCACGGCAGGCGCAAGCCTACCGCTGGCAGGCCAAACCTTTGTGTTGACCGGCACGCTGCCCACCTTGAGCCGCGATCAAGCCAAAGACATGCTCGAAGCCTTGGGCGCCAAAGTGGCAGGCAGCGTGAGCAAGAAAACACATGGCGTGGTGGCCGGTGCAGAAGCGGGCAGCAAGCTCAACAAAGCACAAGAGCTGGGCATCAAGGTGATGGACGAAGCGGGTTTGTTGGCGTTGGTCGCTGAACACGCGGCTGAGTAAAGGAAGCACACGATGGCTGTTCGCGAAATTTTGAAAATGGGCGACGAACGCCTACTGCGCGTGGCCCTGACTGTAAAGGCCTTCAACACGCCAGAGCTGCAAGCACTGCTCAAAGACCTTGACGACACCATGCTGGCCGCTAATGGCGCAGGCCTAGCAGCACCGCAAATTGGTGTGGATTTGCAAGTGGTGGTGTTTGGCTCGGGTGAGGTCAACCCACGCTACCCCGATGCACCTGTGGTGCCCTATACCGTGCTCATCAACCCCGTGCTCACACCGCTAGGTGACGCAGAAGAAGAGGGCTGGGAAGGCTGTTTGTCTGTGCCGGGCTTACGTGGTGTGGTGCCGCGTTTCAAGCGTTTGCGCTACCAAGGCTTTGATGAAAAAGGTAACGCCATTGACCGCACGGTGGAAGGCTTTCATGCACGCGTGGTGCAACACGAGTGCGACCACCTCATCGGCATGTTGTATCCCATGCGTGTGCGCGATTTCTCGCGCTTTGGCTATACCGATGTGTTGTTTCCGGGCTTGGATGACGCGGACGATTAAGCCTGCAACGCAGCCAACAACTCCGTCTCAATCTCCAGCTGCGCTTTGTTTTGCTGCAAGGCCGCGCCATCAATCAAAAAGGTGTCTTCCACGCGTTCGCCCAAGGTGCTGATTTTGGCCAGCAACAAGTTCACCTTGTGATTGGCCAACACACGCGCTACGCTGTAAAGCAGGCCCACACGGTCACTGGCTGAGATGCTGAGCAACCACTTTTGGGCACGTTCATCGGGCTGCAAGGTCACACGCGGTGCGATGGGGAAGCTCTTCACGCGCCGCGACGCACGGCCTTTGCCAACTGAGGGCAGCGGCTTTGACTCTGTGATGGTCTCAGTCAAACCGGTTTCCACCATGTTGATGAGGTTGCGGTAGTGCTCTTCAAAATGGGTGCTCATCACTTGGAAGGTGTCTAGCGCGTAGCCGTTGGTGGCGGTGTGCACTTTGGCATCCCAAATGTTGAAGCCCGCTTGGTCAAAGTAGCAGCAGATACGGGCAAACAAATCGGGCTGGTCAGGCGAGTACACCATCACCTGCAAGCCTTCGCCCACGGGGGACAAACGCGCACGGACGGTCACACCCATGGTGGTGTTTTGCGTTTTGGCGATGGACAAACTGCGAGAGAGCTGGCGTGTGTGCCAAGCAATGTCTGCCGCATCGTGGCGCATGAAGTAGCCCACGTCCAAGGTGGCCCACAAGTCTTTGTGCGCTTCAAACGGCAGCGCGTACAACGCGAGCATGGTGAGGGCTTCGGTTTTGCGAATCTCTACTTCTGCATGGGCATCGGGGGCACGGCCACCAAGAGCCCGGGCTGTGTAGCGGTAAAGGTCTTCCAGCAACTTGCCTTTCCAAGCGTTCCACACTTTGGGACTGGTGCCGCGAATGTCGGCCACCGTCAGCAAATACAACGCGGTGAGGTTGCGCTCGTTACCCACACGTTTGGCAAAGGCTTGAATCACATCGGGGTCGCTCAAGTCTTGCTTTTGCGCAATGTGGCTCATGGTCAAGTGTTCGCCCACTAAAAACTCGATGAGCTTGGCATCTGCTTTGTCGATGTTGTGGTCGCGCGCAAATTTACGCACTTCGCCGCGACCCAGCTGCGAATGGTCGCCTCCACGGCCTTTGGCAATGTCGTGAAAGAGTGCGGAAGCAAACAAAATCCAAGGCTTGTCCCATCCCGCAGCCAGTTGTGAGCAAAACGGATATTCATGGGCGTGCTCGGCCATGAAGAAGCGGCGCACATTGCGCAGCACCATCAAAATATGTTGGTCCACGGTGTAGACGTGAAACAGGTCATGCTGCATCTGGCCCACGATACGGCGGAAGGGCCACAGATAGCGGCCCAACACCGAAGTTTGGTTCATCAAACGCACGGCATGCGTCATGCCGCTGGGGGCTTGCAAGATACGCATGAACATCTCGCGGTTGACGGGGTCTGCGCGGAACTTGCCATCCATCAAGGTGCGTGCGTTGTAAAGCGCACGCAGTGTGCGGGCCGACAGGCCGCTGATGCCCACCGTGGATTCGTACAACCAGAAGGTTTCCAAAATCGCGTGTGGGTTATTCACATACACGTCGTCGCTGGTCACTTCAAGCATGCCAGCCTTGTCGGCAAAGCGCTCGTTGATGGGCCTCAGCACATGTTGGTTGCTGCTCAGGCGTTCTTCGATGTTGAGCAACAAAATTTGGTTGAGCTGCGTCACCGCTTTGGCGGCCCAGTAATAGCGCTTCATCAGTGCTTCGCTGGCCAAACGGGCGTTGAGCGTGCCGTCTTCTTCAATGCCAAGCCCTAGGCTTTGCGCCACGGCATGTTGCAAGTCAAATACCAAGCGGTCTTCGCGGCGTTTGGCAGCGAGGTGTAAGCGAGTTCGGATGAGCGCCAATGCATCGTCATTGCGCTTGAGTTGTTTGACCTCAAAGTCTGTCGCCAAACCTTTGCGGCCCAAGCTTTCCCAGCTGTCGCCCAAGCCTGCGGCTTTGGCCACCCACAGCACCACTTGCAAGTCACGCATGCCGCCTGGCGATTCTTTGCAGTTGGGCTCAAGCGAGTAGGGCGTGTTTTCGTATTTGGTGTGGCGCTGACGCATCTCCAGCGTCTTGGCCAAGAAGAAAGCCTTGGGGTCTAGCGCGATGGCGTAGTGCTTTTGGAAGGTTTTGAACAACTTCACGCTGCCCACCAAAAAGCGTGCTTCCAAGAGCGATGTTTGTACAGTGATGTCGGCAGATGCCTCTTGCACGCACTCTGTCACGGTGCGCACGCTGGAGCCAATTTCAAGGCCCGTGTCCCAGCAGCTGCCAATGAACTTTTCAATCTGTGCTTTGAGCGCGTCGTCCTTTTCGGGCGATGTGCCATCAGGCATCAGCAGTAGCACATCCACATCCGAGTATGGGTACAACTCGCCACGGCCGTAGCCGCCTACAGCGGCCAAGCACAGGTTGTTGTCAAAGCCGGCAGAGTCCCACAAGGTGCGCAGGGTATCGTCTGTCATGCTGCACAGCTTGTGCAACAAGGTTTTCACGCTACGGGGTGTGGTTGAGCTGGACGCGGCCAGCAGCAAAGCCGCCTTGTCCTTTCGGTACAGGTTGGCCAAGGCGTTCATCGCGTGGGGTGCTTAACAGCAGGTGGTGGTCACAAAGTCGGGCAAGGCAGGGCTGCCCTCTGACAGGGTCAACACCTCGTAGCCAGTAGGCGTGACGAGGATGGTGTGTTCCCACTGGGCCGACAAGGAGTGGTCGCGCGTGACGATGGTCCAGCCGTCGCCCAACTCTTTGATGTCTTTCTTACCCGCGTTGATCATGGGCTCGATGGTGAAGGTCATGCCTTCTTGTAGCGTTTCGCCTGTGCCAGGCTTGCCGTAGTGCAGCACTTGGGGCTCTTCGTGAAACACTTGACCAATGCCGTGGCCGCAAAACTCGC
>CANFKQ010000097.1 GCA_947447405.1 Comamonadaceae bacterium
CCCAAGCCAGTGGCGTGTTTTGTGTGCGGGCCAGCATGGCCAGCGTGTGCTCATGGGCGGTTTCGGCATCCATGGCAAACAGAAATGGGCGGGCGAGGGAATAAGGCAACAACGACATGGATAATCTCAAGCTTTGGTCAATACAACTCAGATTTTCGCCCATGAGCACTCCACAAAACGCCGCACCCCTGACACAAGATGAATTAAAGACTTTGGTGGGCCAAGCTGCCCTGCAATACGTTGTGCCAGGCGAAGTAGTGGGCGTAGGCACAGGCTCTACTGTGAACAAGTTCATCGATGCCTTGGCTACCATGAAAGACCAAATCAAAGGCGCGGTGTCTAGCTCGGTCGCTTCGACTGAACGCTTGCAAGCATTAGGTATCAAGGTGTTTGAAGCGTCTGAAGTGGAAGGCCTATCGGTCTATATCGACGGTGCAGACGAAATCGACCACCAAGGTCACATGGTCAAGGGGGGGGGCGCTGCGTTGACCCGAGAAAAAATTGTGGCTGCGCAATCCAAAATGTTTGTGTGCATTGCCGATGAAAGCAAGCTGGTCGATGCGCTGGGTGTGTTCCCATTGCCTGTCGAAGTGATCCCCATGGCCACAGCGCGTGTGATGCGTCAGTTCGTCGCGATGGGCGGCAGCGCCAAGGTGCGTTTGAAAAACGGCCAACCGCTGGTGACCGACAACGGTCAACACATCGTCGATGTGACGGGGTTGAAAATCAAAGACCCACTGCAGTTTGAAACAGAAGTCAGTCAATGGCCGGGCGTGGTGACGGTGGGGGTGTTTGCACATCAAAAAGCGCAGGTGTGTTTGCTGGGCACATCCACCGGCGTGAAGACGCTGAAGTTTTGAAAAGCCTAGGCACTTCATATCGGGCTTTGGTGCTGGGTGCATCGGGTGCACTGGGCAGTGCTTTTATTGAGGCCTTGCAGGCCGATGCAGCATGCGTCGAAGTAGTTGGCTTGTCGCGCAATTCGCAGCCTGCATTTCGTTTAGAAGACGAGGTCAGCATGGCATCCGCCGCAGCATCTTTGCATGGCCCGTTTCACCTCATCATCGATGCCACAGGCGCACTCACCATTGATGGACAGGGGCCAGAAAAGCACATGGGCGCACTCAACGCCACACAACTGGCCCGTGCATTTGAAGTCAACACCATTGGTCCCGCGTTGCTGCTCAAACACTTCGTGCCTCTGCTGGCTATTGAGCAGCGCAGCATCTACGCCAAGCTGTCTGCGCGTGTTGGCAGCATCAGCGACAACGGCAAAGGTGGTTGGTATGGCTACCGTGCAGCCAAAGCGGCATTGAACATGGTGCTGCAAACCGCAGCGATTGAAGCCGCCCGCAAACGCCCTCAACTCGTGGTGGCTGCCATGCAGCCCGGCACAGTGGCATCCAATTTGTCAGCGCCGTTTGTGCTTGCAAAAGATTGCCTCACACCTGCGCAATCGGTGGCAGGTTTACTCAGCGCTTTGGATGATTTGCCAGCGAAAGCCGCTGCGCACTTTTTGGATTACAAAGGCGCAGCGATTCCTTGGTGATGCTTAGTGCGCTGCGCTCATGCCTTGGTGGCGTAGCAAAGCATCCAACTTAGGCTCACGGCCACGGAAGGCTTTGAACGATTCCATCGCAGGACGGCTGCCGCCGACTTCTAGGATGGTTTCGCGGTAACGGCGGCCTGTGTCAATGCTAGGTTCGCCATCTGCGCCTGCTGTTTCTTCAAACGCGGCATAGGCATCGGCACTCAGCACCTCGGCCCACTTGTAGCTGTAGTAGCCGGCCGCATAGCCGCCGGCAAAGATGTGGCTGAACGTGTGCAGCGTGCGGCCCCACGCAGGGCTTTGCAACACAGCGACTTCGGCGCGTACATCGCGCAGCACTTGCATGAAGTCTTGCGCTTTGTCACCGTCAGAGTGCAGCATCATGTCCACGAGTGAGAACTCGATTTGGCGCAGCGTTTGCAAACCGCTTTGGAAGTTTTTGGCGGCCAGCATCTTGTCGAACAATGCGCGTGGCAAAGGCTCGCCCGTGTCGACGTGTGCGGTCATGTGGCGCAGCACGCTCCACTCCCAGCAGAAGTTTTCCATGAACTGGCTAGGTAGCTCCACCGCATCCCACTCCACGCCGCTGATACCAGACACATCACGCTCGTTCACTTGCGTGAGCATGTGGTGCAAACCGTGGCCGAATTCGTGGAAGAGAGTGATGACGTCGTCGTGGGTGAGCAGCGGTGACTTGCCGCCCACCGCTTCGGAGAAGTTGCACACGAGGTGCGCCACGGGGGTTTGCAACGCACCAGTGTCTGGACGCAACCAGCGTGCGCGCACATCGTCCATCCACGCGCCGCCTCGCTTGCCTGCGCGTGCACCTGGGTCGAGGTAGAACTGGCCCACCAGTTGTCCCAGGCGTTCAATGCGATAGAACTCCACCGCCGGGTGCCACACCGGCGCTTCGTCACGACGAATGCTCACCTCAAACAAGGTCTCCACAATCTTGAACAAACCAGCCAACACCTTAGGCGCGGTGAAGTACGGTTTGACTTCTTGCTCGCTGAACGCATAGCGCGCTTCTTTGAGCTTCTCTCCGATGTACGGCCAGTCCCACGGTTGTGGGTCTTGGAGGTTCAAGTGCTCAGCAGCAAAGGCGCGCATCTCTGCCACGTCTTTTTCGGCGTAAGGGCGGGCACGTTTGGCGAGGTCGCGCAAGAAGGCCATCACCTTGGCGGGCGACTGCGCCATCTTGGCAGCCAACGACACCTCGGCATAGTTGGCATAGCCCAAGAGCTGAGATTCTTCTTGGCGCAAGGCCAAGATTTCTTTCACCCATGGTGTGTTGTCTTGTTCTGTTTTTCCAGCTTGAACAGCTTCCGATTGGTCTGAGGCGCGTGTGGCGTAGGCGCGGTAAAGTTTTTCACGCAGGGCCGAGCTGTGGGCAAACTGCATGATGGGTAGGTAGCACGGCATTTTCAAATTCAGCTTGTGGCCTGCGGCACCATCCTTCTCAGCAGCTGCGCGTGTGGTTTGCAACACGTCGTCTGGCACCCCTGCCAAGTCTTCGGCGGTGACGATGGCTGACCATTGATCAGTCGCGTCCAACACGTTCTCGCTGAACTTCTGGCTCACTTCGGCTTGGCGCTCTTGAATGGCGGCAAAGCGTTCTTTGGCAACACCCACCAACTCAGCACCCGACAACACAAAGTTGCGCATTGCCAAGGTGTGAGCGTGTTTTTGTTCATTGTTCAAGCTCGCCACATCAATGGCTTTGTACTTGGCATACAAACGCTCGTCTGCACCGAGGCGTGTGTAGAACTCGGTCACGCGAGGCAGTGCTTGTGTGTACGCGGCACGCAGCTCAGGTGTGTCGGCCACAGAATGCAAATGGCTTACAGCGCCCCAAGCGCGGCTGAGTTTTTCGGTCGTCACATCTAGCACGGACGCAATCGCCTTCCACTCGGCAGGGAAGTCTGCTGCAGTGACTTGCTCTAACGCCGCATCGGCCGCAGGCAAGAGTTGGTCAAGTGCAGGCGCGATGTGAGCAGGTTGAACGACGTCGAACAACGGATGATTCGAGAAATCGAGAAGCGGATTGTTCAGTGGCATGCAAAGCTTTCAAGAAATAGACGACAGAAATTTGCGGCATACCCAGCGCCGTCGCCAAGCTGGGTGGTCAGCGCTTGATGCAGCGACATTCGCTTGCGAGGAGCGCAGCAAGTGCTGGCCGCTCGGCTTGGCAGAGCGAAAGAACAAATTTCAATGCTTCTCAGATAAGGCCCGTTGCGCCGATTCCAAGGTGTTGACCAGTAACATGGTGATGGTCATTGGTCCAACCCCACCCGGCACAGGGGTGATGTAGCTGGCCACTTCTTTCACGGCATCAAAGTCCACATCACCGCAGAGCTTGCCTTCATCGTTGCGGTTCATGCCCACGTCCAATACCACTGCACCGGGCTTGACCATGTCAGCGGTCAGTACATTGCGTTTGCCCACAGCCGCAACGATGACGTCGGCTTGCAAGGTCAGGGCTTTGAGGTTTTGTGTGCGCGAATGCGCGACTGTGACTGTGGCATCTTTTTGCAAAAGCATGAGCGCCATGGGCTTGCCCACGATGTTGCTGCGGCCAATGACAACGGCGTGTTTGCCTTTGAGGTCGTAGCCAATGCTCTCGAGCATCTTCATGCAGCCATAAGGTGTGCAGGGCCAAAAGCCTGGCATGCCTGTCATCAAGGCACCTGCGCTGGCGATGTGAAAGCCGTCAACGTCTTTGGCGGGGCTGATGGCTTCAATCACTTTTTGCGCATCGATGTGCGCAGGCAAGGGAAGTTGTACCAAGATGCCGTGAATACTGTCGTTGCTGTTGAGTGCTTCCACACGGGCCAACAACTCTGCCTCGGTCATGGTGGCTTCGTATTTTTCAAGGACCGAGTGCAAACCTGCGTCTTCACATGCTTTGACCTTATTGCGCACGTACACCTGGCTGGCTGGGTTCTCGCCCACCAACACCACGGCCAAACCGGGTGTGAGGCCTTGGGCTTTAAGCTTGACGGTGTCAGCTGCCACTCGGCTGCGCAGTTGTTTAGAGAGAGCGTTGCCGTCAATGAGTTGTGCAGTCATGGTGTGTATACAGATGAAATGTGGAATTGAAAACGCCCGCGTTAAACGGGCGTTGTGGATGCAGTTATGCGGAGAAAGACTAATCGCGAAATGTATGGGCCTCAAGCCTTGGGTGAGTTTTGTCCGAGCGCTGTTTTCAGTAAGTCAGCCACGGTATTCGCATTAAGTTTTTCCATGATGTTGGCGCGGTGCGCTTCCACGGTTTTGATGCTGATACCCAAATCGTCTGCAATTTGCTTGTTCAAGCGGCCGGCCACGATTCGCTCGAGCACTTGAGCTTCGCGGGTGGTCAGCTTGGCCATCAGCGCGTCGCGGCTTGCGGCTTGCAGGGACTCAGCAAATGCGGTGGTGGCTTGTGCCAACATCCGTTCTACCAAGGTCACCAAAGAGGTTTCGTCAAAAGGCTTTTGGATGAAGTCCATGGCGCCTTTTTTCATGGTGTCCACAGCCATAGGCACATCGCCGTGGCCGGTGATGAACACGATGGGCAAAGGAGACTTGCGTTCGACCAGACGGTCTTGTAGTTCGAGGCCTGTCATACCACCCATGCGGATGTCTACGATCAAGCAAGCGACCTCGCGTGGGTCGTAGCGGCTTAGGAATGTTTCAGCAGAATCGAAGCATCGAACACGGTAGTCCTTGCCCTCTAACAACCATTGCAATGAATCACGGACGGCCTCGTCATCATCAACAACGTAGACCGTGCCTTTTTTGGGAATCAAACTCATCTAAAAACTCCAACCTAGCGGACCGGTATCCAGAAGGAAAAGCGGCAGCCCGTTATTTCCTCACCATTGTAGAGGTTCTCAGCTCTCATCCGCCCTTGGTGGGATTCCACGATGGAGCGGCATAAATTGAGACCAATGCCCATGCCTTCTGACTTGGTGGAAAAGAAGGCTTCAAACAAACGCTCCATCACTTCAGGTGCTAAACCACGCCCTGTGTCTGTGACCGAAAACTCAATCACCGCTTGGCCTTCTTCGTTGCGGGGCAACACTTTCAGCTCGACATCGCGTTGGGTGAGAGGGCGTTGGGCCAGGTCAATGGATTCGGCGGCATTGCGCATCAAATTCACCAGCACTTGTTCAATCAGAATGGGGTCCACATTGACAGCAGGCAGCCTTGCGGCCACCACTTGGCTCAAACGCACCTGTCGCCTACGCATCTCAATGCCCGCTAATTCCACTGCCTCACCCACCATGGACACCACATCAGAGCGGGTACGGTTGGGTTCGCTGCGTTTCACAAAGCTGCGAATGCGCTGAATAATTTGTCCCGCGCGCTGCGCTTGATGCGCCGTTTTTTCCAGGGCTTTGAGTAAATCTTCTTCACTCAAGTTGTTGGCTTTGATGCGCGACACCATGCCGCTGCAATAGTTGTTGATGGCGGTCAGAGGCTGGTTGAGTTCGTGCGCTACGCTGGACGCCATTTCACCCATGGTGATGAGACGGCTTGCTGACTGTGCACGTTCGGCTTGCATTTGTGCTTGCTCTTCAGCTTGGCGTCGCGGGGTGATGTCGGAGGCAATCACCATCTGCGCCAAACGGCCGTCCACCCAGTTGAGGTAGCGCGAACGCACTTCTAGCCACTTGCCTAACTCTGGCACGTAAATTTCGGCGTTCTCGGCTTTGGTCTCCGTCATGCCCGCGGTGGGCAACCCCATCAAGCCATCGTCTTCATCTTGGCCATCGTCGTCGGCAGCTGCTGACGACGACAACGCGCGTGGCTGGCCAGCTTGCGTCACCAAGTTCAAGTGGCCTTGCGTGGTGCTGGCAAACCATTGCCGATACATTTTGTTAGCAAACAGCAATTCTTTGCTGCCCAGTGGGGCCACAGATACCGACGCGTCCAAACCTTCTAGGACTGTGGTGAAGCGATCATGTGCCGCTGAGAGTTGTTCGCGGACGCGGTTGGGTTCGGTGATGTCGGTCATCGACGTCATCCAGCCAGTTTGTTGACCGTGCGCATCAACCAATGGTGATACATACAAACGCGCATCAAACACTTCACCGGTTTTGCGTTTGACACGCACTTGAAAACCGCTGCTGGTAGTTTCGCCCAGCAGTTCTTGGGCCAGTTTTTGCTCCAAAGTGTCGCGATCTTCCTCGGGCCAGTAAGGGAACGGTGGCAGACTGCCCACCAACTCGTCTTCAGTCCAGCCCGTCATTTGGCAAAAAGCGGCGTTCACATATGTGATACGTCCTTTGATGTCCATCGCACGCATGCCGGTGAGGATGGAGTTTTCCATCGCACGGCGAAAGTTGGTCTCGGCCACCAAGGCTTGTTGGGCTTGTACGCGTCGGCGTGTGTGCCGCCAGGTGCCAATCAACATCCAAGCTGTCATCGCACTGAGCACGGCCACTAGCCAAAACACACCATTGCCAATTAAGCCTTTCGAGGTGCGATAGGCCTGCGCATGCAGTGACAGTGCATATCCCACAGGGGTGATCGGCACTTCGTATTCGTTGGTTTGAAACAGCCAAGGCAACACCTCGGTCACTTTGGGGCGCGCTTTGTTGGCTTGACCTGCCAATACATTGTTGTTCACGTCGCGCAGCGAGACGGCATATCGGTTGGCGATTTCGTTGGGTACGGCAAAGCGCAGCATGCCGTCTAGCGTGTATTCGGCCAACAGCACGCCCTCAAACTTGCCGTGATTCATGATGGGGACGTGCAGTTGCAGGTGGGTGTAGGGGGCTGCGTTGCTACGCTTCTCAACAATTGGTTTTGAGTAAACCGGTTGCAGAAAATCACGTGTGAGTTGAAATGTGCCGATTGTTTCTGCCTGGTTAACAACATTGCCCAAAACAAAGTTCATGGTCGAGTTGTTACTTGCACTTGCATAGCTGGCATGCACACGCGAGCGTGCATCCAGCCAAGTCAGGCTGGCCAGTTCGGGGCTTTGATTTAGCAGACTTTGGGCGTCATTCGCAAATGCTTTGCTATCGGTTTCCCTGTTGGCAATGTCACGTGCCATGCGCATCATTTGTTCTTGCTTATCCAGTAAACGCAGGCGTAAACGTTGTTGGGCGTATTCCACGTCACGACGAACGACTTCTTGCTCGCGCATGATTTCTTCGTAACGCAGGTACCAAAACGCTGTGGTGATAGCTGCCATGAACAGCACTACGGCGGCCAATGGGGCCATGAAGGCGAAGCGATCTTGACGGTTGGGTGTCTGTTTGCGCCACCACTTGCGCCAAAGCGCAGAGAGGGGATTGAGCAGGGAGATGGGCGATGTTTTGAGCATGTGGTGTGAGTTTATGTCCGGCTCGAAACGGGTTTTTCAGTAATTACTATATTTCATAATAAGAAATCAATAGTCGCTATTTGAAATTTCGAGAATTTGTGAGAAACTATTTACATTCGAGTCAAAACAAGTGCAACAAGAGGAGACAAGCATGTCAGCACAACCGAACGATCTGCGTACCGACGTGGACAGCCAAGAAACGCGTGAGTGGATGGACGCTTTGTCCGCCGTGATCAATGCAGAAGGCCCTGAGCGCGCACACTTTTTGTTAGAGCAACTGCTCGAACACGCACGCGAGAGCAGCATCGACATGCCGTTCTCAGCCACCACGGGTTACGTCAACACGATCGAACCTGATCAAGAAGCGCATTGCCCCGGTAACATCGAAATTGAAGAACGCCTGCGCGCCTACATGCGCTGGAACGCGATGGCGATGGTGGTCAAAGCCAACCGTCACCACCCCATCGACGGCGGCGACCTCGGCGGCCATATCGGCTCCTTCGCTTCACTGGCCCACATGTTTGGTGCGGGCTTCAACCACTTCTGGCACGCTGAAAACGAAAACCACGGTGGCGACTGCTTGTACATCCAAGGCCACGTGTCACCCGGCGTTTATGCCCGTGCTTACCTGGAAGGCCGCTTGACCGAAGAGCAGTTGCTCAACTTCCGTCAAGAAGTCGATGGCAAAGGTTTGTCCAGCTACCCACACCCCAAACTCATGCCTGAGTTCTGGCAGTTCCCCACAGTGTCTATGGGTCTTGGCCCATTGATGGCCATTTACCAAGCGCGCTTCTTGAAGTACTTGCACGCACGCGGCATTGCCAACACCGAAAACCGCAAGGTCTGGGTGTTCTGCGGCGACGGTGAGATGGACGAAGTCGAATCCTTGGGCGCGATCGGTTTGGCCGCTCGCGAAAAACTCGACAACTTGATCTTTGTCGTCAACTGCAACTTGCAACGCTTGGACGGCCCAGTGCGCGGCAACGGCAAGATCGTGCAAGAACTCGAAGGCGAATTCCGTGGCTCAGGCTGGAACGTCATCAAGCTCTTGTGGGGCAACGAGTGGGACAAGCTCTTGGCCCGCGACAAAGACGGCGC
>CANFKQ010000098.1 GCA_947447405.1 Comamonadaceae bacterium
AAGCCAGCAGCTAAAAAAGTAGCGGCCAAAAAGCCAGCTGCTAAGAAAGTTGCTGCTAAAAAGCCAGTCGCTAAAAAAGTTGCAGCTAAGAAGCCAGCAGCTAAAAAAGCGGCCGCTAAAAAGCCTGCTGCAAAGAAAACAGCTGCTAAAAAAGTAGCAAAGAAAGCAGTCGCTAAAAAGCCTGCTGCTAAAAAACCAGCTGCTAAAAAAGCCGCTAAAAAGCCTGCTGCAAAGAAAGCTGCGAAAGCACCCGCTGCCCGCGCACAGACCACGTTAAATCCGCAAGCTGCTTGGCCTTTCCCAACAGCTAGCAAGCCTTAATCTTCACAGATCTTGGCAGCGGTTTACCGTAGCTCAAGCCCGACGCCGCAAGGCCTCGGGCTTTTTCTTGGCCAACCTAATGACACTTCCTCCAACAACTTACCTTCGCCTAGAAAAAACAGGCGCTGTGATTGTGGATATACACGTCATCCCCAACGCCTCACGCACACAGCCCGATGGCGAGCACGATGGTGCCTTGCGGGTGCGTTTGCATGCCCCACCTGTAGATGGCAAAGCGAATCTGGCGCTTCAAGCATGGCTGGCAGATACGCTGGGTTTATCCAAACGCGATGTGGATCTCATCCGTGGACAAACCTCCAAACGAAAACAGCTACGGGTGAGCGCAGCTGCTTGTGAAAAAGCCGATTGGTCAGCTTTGGCAAGCTAAGGCAAAGCCTCAAACTTGGCGTTTGGTTCACGCGTTTAACTGATAGTCAAAGCATCGACGTTGTAGTTTTGCGGACCACGTTGGGCAATTTTCAGCGCACCCACTTGGTTACCCAAAGCGGCGCACTTAGCCAAAGACCAACCTTGCTCCAAACCAAACAACAGTGCGCCACGCCATGCATCGCCACAACCGGTTGGATCAATCACAGCTGCTGCTTTGACGGGCGGTACAAGGGTCTTCTCACCATCAATCCATACTTCGCACCCCTCGGAACCCAAGGTCACGATCAAGCCTTTCACGCGACGTGAAATGTCGGCATGGCTCAAGCCTGTGCGGTCGCTCAGCATCTTGCCTTCGTAGTCATTGACTGTCACCCAAGTGGCTTGGTCAATGAAACGTACGAGGTCAACACCGTCAAACATAGGCAGGCCTTGGCCTGGATCGAACACAAAAGGAATATCGGCCGAGTTGAGCTGTTCGGCGTGTTGAATCATGGCATCACGGCCATCAGGGGAAATGATGGCCAACTTGATGTCAGCACGTTTTTCAATCTTCGTCGTGTGGGCCTGCATCATCGCGCCGGGGTGAAAGGCTGTGATTTGGTTGTTGTCCCGGTCCGTCATGATCATGGCTTGCGCGGTGTAGCTGCCTTCGACTTGGCGCACATACTCGGTGGAAATTCCTAAGGTTTTCAAACGATGCAGATAGTCAGCCGCGTCGGTACCCAGGGTGGCCATGGGCAGCGGTGTGCCACCCAACACTTTCAGGCTGTAAGCAATATTGCCCGCGCAACCACCAAAATCACGACGCAAAGCAGGCACCAAAAACGATACGTTCAAGATGTGCAACTGATCCGGCAAGATTTGCTCAGCAAATCGGCCTTCAAAATCCATGATTGTGTCAAACGCGAGAGAGCCGCAAATCAGCGATGCCATAAAGCTACTTTCGAAAAAAAGAGGAATCGTTAAGGATAAAAAACAAAGGCACGAAAACCAGTGATGCGCTTGCTGACCTTGTCATCTAGATCGAAGTTCAAAGTCAAACGGACATCACGCAGAGCCAGTACATGGTCTTTGCCTGACAACTCTTCGGCTGTAAATACACGACGCACCAAGACTTGGTCCTGCAAGTCGGTCAGGCTCAATTCCAAAACTGGCATGGCCACTGGGTGGTGCTGCGTGTTTTTCAAACGCAGCTGTACGGTATAGCCGCCTTGTGGATGCTCGGTGAAGCTACTGCTTTCAATCAACACAGCATCGGGCTCAAGCGGCCATGTGACTTCGCAAGCACATAGGGCCGAAAGCATGGGACGCAGTGCAGGTTCTTCTGCACCCAGCCAGTTGCGCTGGGCCAACAAAAACTGTATTAACAAAGCCAGCACCAACACCCCCGTCGCAACTAGCCACTTCAAAGGCAATGCCACATCGGCTGTTGTAATGGATTCGGATTGATCCGAAGGTTTAACTTCGCCAGTGGTCATCGCGGATGTCATTGCCGCGCGAAACAACGAAGGTGCAGCTGCAACGGTCAGCAACGGTGCAGGCATATCGGATGGCGTTTCAAAATGAAGCGCCGCCTCAAACACATGGGCACAACGACCACACCGTACCCACCCTTTGGCCAGCTCAAGCTGTTGGGGCGACACCTTGAAGGCGGTCTCGCATTGAGGGCAGTGGGTGATGTGCATCAGCAGTGGGCGGTCATCAAAATCCAACCGTCTTCCGTGTCGCTCACTTGCAGTGTGCAATACGGCGCGTAGGCATCTTTGAGTTCTTGTGCTTGTCGCTCAAGAATACCCGCCAACACCAAGTGCCCACCTGCCGCCACATGGCTGCGCAACAGCGGTGCCAACACCTTGAGCGGCGTGGCCAAGATGTTGGCCAGCACAGTTTGATAGTGGCCCGTGGCTTTGTCAGGTAGGCCCGCATTCAAGCGCACGTTGTTAGCATCGGCATTAAGCACCGTTGCTGTGACGGCCGCGTCGTCAATATCCACCGCATCAATCGTGCTCGCGCCATGCAAAGCCGCACCAATGGCCAAGATACCAGAGCCACAGCCGTAGTCGAGCACACGTTGGTTGGCCACATCGTGCGTGGCGATCCAACGCAAGCACATGCGAGTTGTGGGGTGGGTACCTGTGCCAAAGGCCAGACCGGGGTCTAGGCGAATGACTTGTTTAGCTTGTGCAGGTGGCTCATGCCATGTGGGAACAATCCAAAACTCAGGTGTGATTTCTACAGGCGCAAATTGCGACTGCGTCAAACGTACCCAGTCTTGATCGGCCACAGGTTGAATGCCCAACACTTGACTGTCGGTGAAGAAATCTTGCAAGGCCAAAAGGCTCGAAGCATCCTTGGCGGTCGACTCCGCAGCAAACAAGGCCACGATGCGCGAGCGCTTCCAGCCTTCTTTGGGCGGCGGCATGCCAGGCTCTCCAAACAAGGCTTGCTCGGCATCAGTTTGTGCATCGGCGTCTTCGACGGATACGCTCAAGGCATCCAGTGCATCCAATGCCTCGCAGACAGCTTCCACGCTGTCTTCGGGACACATCAGTCGCAACTCAAACATCAGCGCTTGTGAGCGGCGAGCCACTCTTCCAAGTAGTGAATGTTGGTGCCACCGGCCATGAACTTGGCATCCACCATCAACTCGCGGTGAAGCGGGATGTTGGTGTTGATGCCTTCGACCAAGGTTTCGTTCAATGCGGTGCGCATGCGAGCCAAAGCTTCGTCACGGGTGTCACCGTGCACGATGATCTTGCCAATCATTGAGTCGTAGTTGGGTGGCACATAGTAGTTGGTGTAAATGTGTGAGTCCACGCGCACACCTGGTCCACCTGGCGCATGCCACATGGTGATGCGGCCAGGCGACGGGATGAACTTGAACGGGTCTTCCGCGTTGATACGGCACTCGATCGAGTGACCGCGCACTTGGATGTCGCGCTGCGTGAACGGCAACTTCAAACCAGCCGCCACCATGATTTGTGTTTTCACGATGTCCACACCGGTGATGTATTCCGTCACTGGGTGTTCAACCTGCACGCGGGTGTTCATTTCAATGAAATAGAACTCGCCGTTTTCGTACAAGAACTCAAACGTACCCGCACCGCGGTAGTTGATCTTTTTACAAGCCGCCGTACAACGCTCGCCAATCTTCTCGATCAACTTGCGTGGAATGCCTGGTGCCGGCGCTTCTTCGATCACTTTTTGATGACGACGTTGCATAGAGCAATCGCGCTCACCCAAGTACACGGCACTCTTGTGCTTGTCAGCCAAGATTTGGATTTCGATGTGACGTGGGTTTTGGAGGTATTTCTCCATGTACACCGCAGGGTTGCCAAAGGCTGTGCCTGCTTCGGCTTTGGTCATCGCCACAGCGTTGATCAAAGCAGCTTCGGTGTGCACCACGCGCATGCCGCGACCACCACCACCGCCAGCAGCTTTGATGATGACGGGGTAGCCCACGCTCTTGGCAATGCGTTTGATGGCAGCAGGGTCGTCAGGTAATTCACCTTCAGAGCCAGGCACGCAAGGCACGCCTGCTTTGATCATGGCTTGCTTGGCCGATACCTTGTCGCCCATGATGCGGATGGATTCAGCCGTGGGGCCAATGAACTGGAAGCCGCTTTTTTCAACGCGTTCAGCAAAATCGGCGTTTTCGCTCAAGAAGCCGTAGCCAGGGTGAATGGCTTCAGAGTCTGTCACTTCAGCCGCCGCAATGATGGCGGGCATGTTGAGGTAGCTCAGCGTAGAAGACGCTGGGCCAATACACACGGCTTCGTCGGCCAACTTGACGTACTTGGCGTCACGATCGGCTTCGGAATACACCATCACCGCTTTGACACCCAGCTCGCGACATGCGCGTTGAATGCGCAGGGCGATTTCGCCACGGTTGGCGATCAGGATTTTTTTAAACATGGGAGACCCGCCCGTTATTCAATGATGAACAGAGGTGCGCCGTATTCAACAGCTTGGCCGTTTTCAGCCAAGATTTTGGTGATGGTGCCAGCCTTGTCAGCCTCGATCTCGTTCAAGATCTTCATGGCTTCAATGATGCAGATGGTCTCGCCTTCTTTGACTTGCTGACCCACTTCGGCAAAGGACTTGGCGCCGGGGCTAGAAGAGCGGTAGAACGTGCCCACCATGGGTGATTTGACGGTATGACCAAGTGGTGCGGCTTCGACCACAGGGGCGGCAACAGGCACTGGGGCAGCGGCCACGGGCGCGGCAACCGCGACAGGTGCAGAAGCCATTTGCGTCACCATCGCCACAGGGGCGGGTGCACTCTTAACGATACGGACCGTGCCTTCTGCCTCGGTAATTTCGAGTTCAGACACATTGGAGTCGGAGACCAGGTCAATCAACGTCTTGAGTTTTCGCAAATCCATAACTACATCCTATTTGTTGTAAATAAGGTGCTAATTTACACCAATTCGCAAATCAATGCCTGTTAAATCTACCTAGATAGACCATTTTTTGATGTCATCGGGCGTTAATTTGCCTACTTTTCGCTGAATCAGACGCCCTTGGCTATCCAACACCACAGTAAAGGGCAAGCCACCCACATCATTACCAAGTTGCTTTGCCAACTCTGTCCCTGTCAATCCAGCCAATCCGATCTTGTAAACAACAGGAAATTGGTCCAAAAATTGACGTACACGACTGGGTTGATCTATCGCCAATCCGAGGACTTGCCACCCTTTTGATTTATTTTGACGAAAGAAGTCATCAATTAACGGCATCTCTTCAATACAAGGCGTACACCAAGTGGCCCAAAAATTAATTACCAAAGGCCGCCCTTGAAAACTCGTCATGGGCAAGCCCTCCCCCATCGGCGTATCAAATTCAGCAGCCCAAAAAGCTTGCATCACGTCAGTCGCGATATCACCCGTTACTTGCCCAGCTTGATGCTTCCAAGCCACACCAGCACCCGCCACGGCAGCTAAGGCAGCCACCCCCGCGTACATCGCCATGCGTCTATTTGTATTCATCATCATTCAAATTCTTTCATTAATTTATTTAGTGCGGCCAAATCTCCGCGGTAAGTTCTACCCTGCCCATCGGGTTTCAAGGCGCCACGCAGGTCATCCAAGTCATAAACCATCAGGTGTACCCATACTTTTTGCGATAAGCCAGGGCAGGCACATAAAACACTGAGCGCATCCACCGCCTCACCCTGGAAGCCCTGAACCGTACTGACGTCATAACGCACATTGTGGTCAATGAGGCTAATTTCTGCTGATTTGGAGTCATCACAAAACAACTGCAGATAAAGATCAGACAAACCGGTGGCCGTGCCACGCCAGACGGCTCCACCCAAATGCGGTTTGAAAGCTGCCATGCGCTCCATCCACACTGCAGCTAACCCTCGCAAGGCTTGGAGTTCGGCTGGCTGGGTATCAGCACAAAACAGCGCCAGGTATTCGCGCACCGCATCTTCCACCTGATCGTTGTTGGGCAGCTGAGCACGTGCGTTCAGCCCCAGCAGCTTGACCGCGCGGCGTTTGGCGGGGCCGTATTCGAGCCCCTCTTCCACCACCATACGCGCCGCTGTGGCTGCAATTTCTTCTTGAACAGTATTCATATGAAGCATGATTGTGAGGCCACACAGAGCGGCTCGTTCGAAGTTCACTGAAACACCCTCCTAAAATGGATGGATGCATATACACATTTTGGGAATTTGCGGCACGTTCATGGGTGGACTGGCTGCGTTGGCGCGTGAAGCGGGCCATAAGGTGACGGGCTGCGATGCGGGTGTGTACCCGCCCATGAGCGACCAACTTAGAAGCCTAGGCATTGAACTGATTGAAGGCTTTGGCGCCGACCAAACCAAGCTCAACCCCGATGTGTACGTGATTGGTAACGTGGTCTCGCGCGCGCGCCTGGCCGATGGCAGCCCAAAGTTCCCGCTGATGGAAGCCATTTTGGAAAGTGGTGCCACCTACACCAGCGGCCCCCAATGGCTGGCCGAGTACGTGTTGCACCACCCCAGACAGCCACGTCACGTACTAGCAGTGGCAGGCACACATGGCAAAACAACCACCACCTCGATGCTGGCTTGGATTCTTCAAGCGGCTGGCCTAGAGCCTGGCTTCTTGGTGGGCGGTGTGCCCATGAACTTTGGTGTATCGGCTCGTTTGGGCCGTTTGAGCAGCACCTCCGATGTTGCCGCGCACAAGCGCACACCCTTCGTCATTGAAGCGGACGAATACGACACCGCCTTCTTCGACAAACGCAGCAAGTTTGTGCACTACCACCCCCGCACCACGATTTTGAACAACCTCGAGTTTGACCACGCCGACATCTTCGATAACCTGGCAGCCATAGAGCGCCAGTTCCACCACTTGGTGCGCACAGTGCCTGGCAGCGGACGCGTGGTGTTCAATGCGGATGAAGACAGCTTGCAACGCGTGTTAAGCCAAGGTTGTTGGAGCAGTGTGGCCAAGTTTGGGGGGAGCGCCAACGCCACAGGTCCAGACGGTTGGATGGTGCAAGGTGAGCCCGACAATTTTGCGGTGTTGCATCACGGCAAAGAAGTGGGCCACGTGCAGTGGGACATCACGGGCGTACACAACCAGCTCAACGCCTTGGCTGCCATCGCCGCTGCAGAGCATTTGGGCGTGTCGCCCAAGCAAGCCGCCGCTTCATTGACCGAGTTTCAAAATGTGCGCCGCCGCATGGAAGTGCGCGGTAGCGTGGCACGCGCAGGTGGCGACATCACGGTGTACGACGACTTCGCCCATCACCCCACGGCCATTCGCACCACAGTTGACGGCTTGCGTCGCAAAGTGGGCCCCAACGCCCGCATCTTGGCGGTGTTTGAGCCACGCAGCAACACGATGAAGCTGGGCACGATGAAGTCGCAACTGCCTTGGAGTTTGGAAGACGCCAACTTAGCGTTTTGCCACTCAGGCGGTTTGGACTGGGACGCGGTGGAGGTTTTGTCGCCCATGGGACCTCGTGCGTCAGTGGGCGACTCTGTGGATAAGGTCATTGCACAAGTCGTGGAAGCCGCGCAGGCGGGTGACCATGTGCTGTGTATGAGCAATGGTGGCTTTGGCGGCATTCACGCTAAGTTGTTGACCGCGCTCGGCGCATAGACGATCAAAGCCCCCAACGCAATTAACCACGCTTGCGACGCGCCGCCACAGCCTCAGACAACACGTCCAACGAAGCCACAGAATCGTTCCAATCCAAGCAAGCATCCGTGATGCTCTTGCCGTATTCCAACTGAGACACATCATCTTTGCCTGGCGTGAACTTCTGAGCACCCCCCTGAATGTGGCTCTCAATCATCACACCAAACACCTGGTGTGAACCACCGCTGATTTGCTCAGCAATGTCTTTGGCCACCACCAACTGACGCTCGTGTTGCTTACTGCTGTTGGCGTGGCTGCAGTCCACCATCAAAGACGCTGGCAACTTGGCTTTGGCCAGCTCTTCGCAAGACGCAGTCACGCTGACTGCGTCGTAGTTGGGCGTTTTGCCACCGCGCAGAATGACGTGACAGTCTTTGTTGCCCTTGGTTTGCACAATCGCCACTTGGCCATTTTTATGGACAGACAAGAAGTGGTGCGCGCCAGCTGCGGCTTGAATCGCATCGGTGGCGATTTTGATGTTGCCATCGGTGCCGTTCTTAAAACCGATGGGAGCAGAAATGCCAGAGGCCAATTCACGGTGCACTTGGCTCTCCGTGGTGCGCGCGCCAATCGCCCCCCACGAAATCAAGTCGCCAATGTATTGTGGGCTGATCGCATCCAAGAACTCGCTGCCAGCAGGCAGGCCGAGGCGGTTGATTTCAATCAGCAGCTGACGTGCAATGCGCAAGCCTTCGTCGATGCGGTAGCTCTCGTCCAAGTACGGATCGTTGATCAAGCCTTTCCAGCCGACGGTGGTACGCGGTTTTTCGAAGTACACGCGCATCACGATTTCCAAGGTATCTGCGTATTTTTCGCGCAGCGGTTGTAAACGACGTGCGTAGTCAATCGCGGCAGCAGGGTCATGAATGGAACATGGACCAATCACCACCAGTAGACGATCGTCTGTGCCGTGCATGATGTTGTGAATGGTTTTACGGGTCTTGGTAATCAGCTTCTCCACGGGCGTGCCCTGAATGGGGAAGAAGCGAATCAAATGTTCGGGAGGAGGCAGCACGGTGATGTCCTTGA
>CANFKQ010000099.1 GCA_947447405.1 Comamonadaceae bacterium
CGCATTGAAGAGGCTGTGATTCGCACACTGGATCACTTCGGCCTGACCGGCCACCGCGTCTCTGGCGCGCCTGGCATTTATGTGCGCTTAGATGATCCACACAGCCATGCCATGCTGGCGCAGCGCCCACAGAAGGACGCCAGCAAAGATCCAGACTTTGCAGGCCTCGGGAAAATTGCTGCACTGGGCATCAAGGTCAGTCGCCACTGCACCTACCATGGTGTTGCACTCAACGTGGGCATGGACCTAAGCCCCTACCAACGCATCAACCCTTGCGGCTATCAAGGTTTGCAGACCGTCGATCTTTCTACAATCGGCGTATCGGTCAGCTGGCAAGAAGCCGCTGATGTTTTGAGCCTAAAGCTCGTTACCTATTTATCGCCCTGAACTCAGGGCCTCCAACACAGGCTTTATTGCTATGTCCACCCCTGACAACCCTGTTGTGCGCGAAGCGCAAACCGTCGAAAACTACAACCCTTCAGCGAAACAAAAAGCTGCCGCCAAGCTTTCGCGTATTCCTGTGAAAGTTGAACAAAGCGAGGCGCTCAAAAAACCCGATTGGATTCGCGTCAAAGCGGGCTCGCCTTCCACACGTTTTTATGAAATCAAAGACGTACTGAGAGCTAACAAATTGGTGACGGTGTGCGAAGAAGCCAGCTGCCCCAACATTGGCGAATGCTTTGGCAAAGGCACGGCAACCTTCATGATCATGGGAGACAAGTGCACACGCCGCTGCCCCTTCTGTGATGTGGGCCACGGCCGCCCTGACCCGCTCGACGTTAACGAGCCGGAGAACTTGGCCAAGACCATCGCAGACTTGAAGCTCAAATACGTTGTTATCACCAGTGTTGATCGGGATGATTTGCGTGACGGAGGAAGCCAGCACTTCGTTGACTGCATTCGCCGCACACGCGAGCTGTCACCTCAAACACAAATTGAAATCTTGGTGCCCGACTTCCGGGGTCGCGATGACCGTGCTTTGGAAATTCTCAAAGCGGCTCCACCAGATGTGATGAACCACAACATGGAAACTGTTCCACGCCTCTACAAAGAAGCACGCCCCGGCAGCGACTACGCCTTCAGCTTGAACTTGCTCAAGAAGTTCAAGGCGCTTTTCCCCAACGTACCCACCAAGAGCGGTTTGATGGTGGGCCTCGGCGAAACAGACGACGAAATTTTGCAAGTCATGCAAGACATGCGCGAGCACAACATCGACATGCTAACTATCGGCCAATATCTGGCACCTAGCACCAGCCACATTCCTGTGCGCCGCTATGTGCACCCAGACACTTTTACGATGTTTGAAGAGAAGGCCTACGAGATGGGTTTTAGTCATGCAGCTATCGGTGCAATGGTGCGCTCAAGCTACCACGCGGACCAACAGGCCCAAGCAACTTTGGCTGCTTCTAAGACCTAAACATTGACGAGTTCGGCCGGCTCATCGCTGGCCAACACGTCATGTGCCCACGCTTCTAAACGCGCAGCGTCTGCGCGAATAATCTCTTGCTTCACGGCCAAAATTTGAGTGGGATGCATCGAGAAACTACGCAATCCCAAACCTAGCAATAAACGAGTGAGACTGGGGTCACCTGCCATCTCACCACAAACACTCACACCCTTGCCCTGCGCGCGACATTCAGCAATCACATCGGCCACAAGATGTAACACAGCGGGGTGTAGCGGGTCATACAAGTGCGCGACCGACTCATCTGCGCGATCAATGGCTAAGGTGTATTGAATCAAATCGTTTGTTCCGATCGACAAAAAGTCGAAGTACTGTAAGAACATCTTCACACTCAACGCAGCAGCTGGCACTTCAATCATGGCCCCAACCTTCAAGGGACCAAACACCATCCCACGCTCATCCAGTTGCTTTCTCGCCTTCTCTAGCAACGCGAGTGTCTGTTTTATCTCTCGGGCGTGCGCCAACATAGGAATCAGCAAGTGAACTTGCCCATGCGCAGCTGCCCTCAAAATAGCGCGCAGCTGCGTCAAAAACATCGCGGGGTCAGCCAAACTCCATCGAATGGCCCGCAGGCCTAGTGCAGGGTTCAAGTGCGCATCATCTTTCACTGCGCGATCCAAGGGCTTGTCTGCACCGACATCCACAGTGCGAATGGTGACCGGTAAGCCCTGCATGCCTTCGACTGCACGTTTGTAAGCTTGGTACTGCTCTTCCTCATTAGGTAACGCACCCTCGCGGCCCATGAACAAAAATTCGCTTCGAAACAAACCAACACCAACCGCACCGACGCCCAATGCAATCGGCGAATCCTCTGGCATTTCGATGTTGGCCAACAAATCCACACGCTGGCCATCCAAGGTAATTGCTGGTGTGTGGCGCAAACGTGAAAGCCGCTCACGCTCAAGCTGGGCTTGCCGCTGCTTGAATCCATACTCCGCCAAGATGATGGGCGATGGATTGACGATCACCACACCCGCATCGCCATCAATGATGATCCAGTCGTCTTGTCTCACCAATTGGCTTGCAGTGCGCGCACCGACCACCGCAGGTATGTCTAAGCTGCGAGCGACGATAGCGGTGTGCGACGTTTTACCGCCGACGTCTGTCACAAAGCCAGCGAACACACTTTGCTTAAACTGCAACATGTCTGCAGGCGACAAGTCGTGCGCCACTAGAACCAGCGGCACGTCAATGTCATCGCCCAACTGCAAATCTTGTTGTCTCGACTGGCCTTGGCGCTTAGGGATGACCTGCGGAATCACGTGTGCCACGCCCTTCATGTGACGCAGCGTGCGCTCCACCACTTGCTCGAGATCTCCTTTGCGCTCGCGCAAGTAGGGGTCATCCATCTCGTCAAATTGACGCGCTACCACATCCAACTGCGAGGTCAATGCCCACTCAGCGTTGTACAGCCGGTCTTTGACCCAATAACTTACGTCATCGGCCAGCATGGTGTCTTGCAACAGCATGAGATGCACTTCCAAAATCGCAGCCAACTCTGGCGGTGACTCCTTTGGAAGGTTGTCGTGCAAATGTTGCAACTCTGCAATCACGGCCTCGCGTGCACGCGTCAAACGCAGCAGTTCCGCCTCGACCTGTTCAGTCTCGATGAAGTAGTGAGCCACATCCACGCGGCTGGAGGCCACCAATACGGCACGCCCAATGGCAATTCCGCGTGCAACTGCAAGACCGTGGACGGAGAACGTCATAAGGGCTTACTCGCCTTCACCAAATTTATCGGCCATCAAAGCCAACAAACTGTCCATGGCTTCTTGCTCTTGTGCGCCATCGGTTTCAAGTTCAACTTCGCTGCCAATGCCTGCGGCCAGCATCATGACCCCCATGATGCTTTTTGCATTCACACGGCGTTCACCTTTGCTGATCCACACCTCACAGGGGAAGCTGCCGGCGAGCTTTGTTAGCTTTGCTGACGCACGGGCATGCAAGCCCAATTTATTGCTGATGGTCGTTGTGGTTTTGATCATGGATTCGACGGTTTTGATTTTGAGGGGCAGTGATCGCAACTTGCATCACGCCTTGTGTGCCACCCGTAAGTGCGCGCGCCACGAGCGCTTCCAGCGACTCATGGCGATAACACACGGTTCTAAACAACATGGGCAAATTCACACCCGCAATGAGTCTGGCATTGCTGCCCGCCACCAACTTTTGTGCGACGTTGGCAGGGGTTGCACCAAAAATATCAGTCAACACCAACAAACCACTGTCAAGTGCCGAGCCTGCTGCATCAAGTGCTTGCGCCAAGGTGTCTTCTGGCTGCGCGTCTGGTAAGACGTCGATAGCGATGACATCGGCCGAACACTCGGCATACACATGCATGGCGCAGTCGCGCAAAGCTTGAGCCAGTGGTGCGTGGGCAATGATGAGGATGCGATTACTCATAAAAAATGGAAAGTGTTTCGCAGATTATCTGCTGTCTGACTTGTGCTTTAAAAAGTAGCCATATGACACCAAGCAACAGGTAAAAAATACAGCCATTGCGTATTGAAAGGCTTGCGGCTCTTGAAATCCGTAGGCTTTGAATCCGTCAATCATCAAGCCCATGCCCCACTGAACCACAAACACGCCGAGGAACAAGACAAGGTTATAGGCCGACAGTGCACGCCCCGCTAAGGCGACTGGGAACGCCATACCTACCGCGGGTTGCGCCAGTGCCACGAACGAGCTGCTGATGCAATACAACGCCCAATGCAAGGCGCCGGCATCCGCACCCGCCAGAACGATATAAAGCTGGACACAAAAGTTCAATGGCACGCCAAAGGTCATTAATTTATTAGCACTGTAGCCACGCTTCGTAAAGCGCGGCGTTAACAATCCCCAAAACCAATAAGTGATGAGCATGCACACGTTGATCCCAAACAAGCCAGTTGCCGCTTCCAGCGGTGTGTAACCTGCTACCTTAACCATCCATGGTCCTGCCCATAAAGTTTGCATGGCGATCATGCCCCCATAATTGAAAAACCCAATAGGTGCGAGACTACGGAAACAGGGGTGTACCCAAACTTGTTTGTAGCTGGCCCAAATACCTCCGCTTTGACGGGGCACACCCTCTGATACGGGTTCGACCAATCGCCACTTGGGCACTAGCCATGCAATCAAAACGATTGACAAAATAATGAGCAAAGCCAATCCCACGAACATCCAGCGCCAACCGATGACAGGCAACAGCCACTGAACTGGTAATGTTGAGGCCAACATGCCCAATGCGCCTGTCATCAACATCCATGAGTTGGCTGGTTGTTGCTGCTCCAGCACTAACCAACGTCGGTAGCCTGTGAGTGGCGCCATCAAGCACGCACTGACACCGACACCAATTAGTACTCGAGCTATCAATAGACCCGAGAAATCAGTGGCCCAGGCAAAAGCTAAACAACCCAGCACCGCTACAACTAAAAAACTCAAAACAACTTTTTTAGGGCCATGCTGATCTAGCCAATGCCCCATAGGTAATTGCGTTAAGGCAAAGCCAAAGAAATAGCCTCCCGCCAACAAACCTAAATCACTCGCTTGCAAGCCAAACTCCAAACTCAGCATCGGCGATAGCGTAGCTGTGATGGCACGCAACAAAGCAGATAAATAGTAAGCAGATGCAAATGCCAAAAATACCCACATCGCCGTTTTTGGTCGCAACACATCTCGACTCATGGCAATTCAATTCCTGTGAAATAAGTTTCAGCGGCAGCCGACAATTGTTTTTCGTTTGACTTGCCATACACTGCAGCTTGGTAAATTTCATCTGCAACCACAAACCACAGCATTTGCACTTGATGCTGTGCGTTTTGCACTAGGACGCGGTCTGGCGCTGGAGTTTGCTTCGAACTCTTCAATGGCCAATTTGTCGTCACGGCTTCTTGTTGCTCTGCACCCATTGAGGCAAGACTGGCCTTTTGCCAAGTCGTTAGTACGTCTGTGCTTGTTAAGCTTTTTGGGACTTGCATACGTGCCAGCGTAAAGTGCATGCCGCTTGCTTCACAGCCCTGAAGTTTCAGTATGACACTCAGCTCTGGCTGTATCCGCATGTCTTTGCTTGCTTGCTCTGGTTTGCAGGGCATTAGCAGTTGCACACCCGCGTGGTCAACCGTCACCCTTCTCCAATTTAATGCCGGACTGCACGCAACCATCCCAAGTACCAAACTCAACACCGTCAAAACTTGAAGCAAGCAATCTATTTTTTTCGTCATGTTTTGCATTATCGAAGGGTCAGACTTTCTATTGCTGTCGCTTTAGTTGACGTGCGCATCAATAGAAACGAGGCATCGCCTATTGGCTGATGCCTCGCTGCAGCGGACGTTCGTCTGTTTATGTCTATGCTCGGAAACTCTCTTTATTTATTTTTAAAGTCGTCGTGGCATGACTTACAAGCGCCTGCTGTTGCCGTGAATGCGGCCTTAAATGCATCTTCTTTGCCTGTCTTTGCTGCGGCTGATAGCTTGATCGATTCGGTTTGCAATTTATCCGACGCCTCTTTGAACTTGGCGCCTTGCTTCCAGATTTCTTGCTTTGCTTTGGTTTCACCAGCATCAGTACCTTCGCCAAAGGCTGCCCATGGCAACTTAGCCATTTGAGCCACGATCTCTGCGTTCTCTGCGGCAGATTTGGCATCAAACGGCACTTTGCCTTGAGCCATTGCGCCTAAGCGTCCAAAGTGAGCCGCTGTGACCGTTAAGGCGGCTTTGCGATACTTGATCGCATCTTCCGGCTTGGCAAACTGCGCTGCAGCACTAAAGCTGATTAACGAAGTGGCTACGGCGATCAAAATTAGAAGATATTTTTTCATGTGGTGTCCATTCAGGGTTGAAAATACTAGTGCGTCGTGTTGCTAGTTTACGAATATTTGCAACACCTGTCTTTTGACTCATTTTTTCTCATGAACAACAGCACAAACACACATCCCGTTCGCGTTTGGGATTTACCCACACGCATTTTCCACTGGTTGCTTTTGGCTTCGGTTGCTGGCTTGTACATCACCAGTGAACTAGAGGGCGATGCAATGCGACTGCATTTCTTGCTTGGTTATAACGTACTTACCTTGTTGCTTTTCCGCTTTATTTGGGGCGTTGTAGGCGGCTACTGGTCTCGCTTTGTCAACTTCGTCCCGACACCAACAAAATTATTAGCTTATATACGCGCCATTCGCACGAAGGAGCCCACTTCGCACGTGAGTCACAACCCCTTTGGGGCGCTTTCAGTGTTAACCATGCTTTTGTTGCTACTCATTCAAGTTTTAACTGGCTTCATGAGTGACGACGAGGCCTCAAATACAGGTCCTTGGACAAGCTTCGTACCAAATAGCTGGATTGAGCTAGCAACCGAGTACCACGCTGAGGTTGGTCAAGTCCTTTTGCTCTTCGTCATTGGCATGCATGTTGTTTCAATCTTCTATTACAAGTTCATTCAGCATGATGATCTAGTGACACCAATGATCAACGGAGACAAGACCTTTGCAACTGAAACTCCAGCCTCCCGAGACACCTTAACTTCACGTTTGTTCGCACTAGGTCTTTATTTAGCCTGTGCCTATGTTGTCTACCGATTGATCAACATCTCTTAATCGCCCACATATCAAAAAGCCGCGCTTATCAGCGCGGCTTTTTTCTTGTTGTCGATTAGGCTTTAGCTTGTGCCAACAAAGTCTCAGCATTGCTCACTTCAAACTTACCAGGAGCCTCAGCGTTCAAAGTCACAACCTTCCCATCTTTGACCAACATGGAGTAACGGTCGCTGCGAACACCCATGCCTCTTGCTGTCAAATCTAAAACAAAGCCCGTAGCTTTTGCAAAGTCGGCGCTGCCATCGGCCAACATGCGCACTTTGCCGTTGGTATGTTGGTCACGCGCCCAAGCTCCCATCACAAATGCATCGTTCACGCTAAGGCACCAAATCTCATCAACGCCAGCGGCCTTGAATTGTTCGTAATTTTCCACATAGCCAGGCACGTGCTTGGCTGAGCATGTGGGTGTAAATGCGCCTGGTAAAGCAAACAATGCAATAGTTTTACCTGCACTGGCTTTGGCCACCTCAACTGCGTTCGGCCCAATACTGCAACCTTCGCCCTCAACTTCTGAGTATTCCATCAGGGTGGTGTGTGGCAGTGTGTCTCCAACTTTGATCATGATGTCTCCAAAATATGACGTTACAAAACAAAAACGACCCACATTGTGGGTCGTTTTCTTTAGCCTTGCAGAGCCGAAGCTCTTTGGTATTTAAACCGCAGCAGCTTTCTCAACCAAGCGGGTCGCAACCCAGTTTTTGGTTTTCGAAATTGGCTTGCTTTCAGTGATCTCGATCATGTCGCCCAAGTGGTATTCACCTGTTTCGTCATGCGCGTGATACTTGCTGGACTTAGCAACAATTTTGCCGTAGAGCGCGTGTTTCACACGACGCTCAACGAGCACTGTCACTGTTTTAGCGCGCTTGTCGCTAACGACCTTGCCAACCAAGGTGCGTTTGAGGGATTTCTTAGCGTCCGTCATGTTCACTCCTTACTTGGCGGCTTGCTTTTCAGCAAGAATGGTTTTAGCACGTGCAATACTGCGACGTGTAGAACGCAGTTGTGACGTGTTGTTGAGTTGTTGCGTACCTTTTTGCATGCGCAAGCCAAAGTGAGCTTTTTGTAACTCTTTGACTTCAGCTTCGAGGCCGGCAACGTCTTTTTGGCGCAGTTCAGCAGCTTTCATTTCTTATTTCTCCTGAATTACTGGCCGATCATGCGAGCCACGAAAGTGGTACGCAAGGGCAACTTTGCAGCGGCCAGACGGAATGCTTCACGGGCCAACTCTTCAGGGACGCCTACGATTTCGTAGAGGACCTTGCCGGGCTGGATCTCTGCCACGTAGTACTCGGGGTTACCTTTACCGTTACCCATACGCACTTCAGCGGGCTTTTGGGAGATCGGCTTGTCAGGGAACACACGAATCCAGATACGGCCGCCACGTTTGACGTGACGAGAGATCGCACGACGTGCGGCCTCAATCTGGCGGGCCGTCAAGCGGCCGCGATCGGTGGATTTCAGACCGAAGTCACCGAATGCAACTGTGTTACCACGTGTTGCGATGCCGGTGTTGCGGCCTTTTTGCTCTTTGCGGTATTTACGGCGTGCTGGTTGCAGCATGCTTATTCTCCTGTTCCGTCCGCAGCCGTGCCAGTGGATGCGGGCGCGGCAACCTTGCGGACGCGCTTGACGGCAGTTGTAGGGGCACCAGCGGCTTCAGC
>CANFKQ010000100.1 GCA_947447405.1 Comamonadaceae bacterium
AAGCACACAAACATGGATGAACCCAAGATGCGCTTAAACGAACCGTTGTTACGCGGCTTGTGAACGCCGCATTTGATACAGCTCATGGTGTCGCCGGTGCGGCCGAGGCCTTCGAAGGGTGAACCGCCTTTTTTCGATTTGTAGCGCAAACCGTCGTTGGAGATTTCTGTTTTTTCTGGGCGTGACATTCGTTTTAGTTCTCGAGGCAAAGACGGTATTTTCGCAAATTTATCAACCGTTCTGACAAGCGGCCCTCAAAAACCTCAAAATTCACCTCAAAAATAGCTTAGAAAACTTCAAAATGCTGGGCCCAATGCGCTTAGAGATGGCTTGGCGGTGTTTGGCAAACAGCACATAGGCTGGCTGCAGCACCGGCATGAGCCAGCGTCGCGACAAAAGCCACGCCAAAACGGGCAGTTTGGCCAGCCGATAGGCGGTGGCAAACACAGGCACGCCGACCAGCACTTGGCCGTCAGCCGTGCGGCCATGAATCTGAGCCATGGCTGCTTCGCATGAGATGTTGTGGCCGGCCTCCTCAAAGCCCGTATGGGTGATGTCCACAAAGGCCAGCTGGTCTTGTGCATTGCGGCTTTGCAAAAACTCGACCTCGGCCACGCATAGCGGGCATTGGCCGTCGTAGTACAGCGTGAGTTCGGGGGTCGCGGTGACAGTTGTGCTTTGCATTGCGGCGTAGGCTAGCACGGGTGCACAGGGTAGTGCTTGCCAAAGGGTAATCGGGCAGAATTGCTTGCATGACCCAAGCAAGCTTTGATACCTCCACCACCGCCACGCAACGTGTGGCCAGCGCGCTAGAAGGTGCAGTCAGCCCAGCTGCGCAACATGTGTTCACGCAGATCTATGCAGATGCCGCACGTACCGTCGCGCAGCTGCGTGATGCTGGGGCTCAAGCATCACGCAGCCTAGGTGCATTGCACGGTGTGTGCATCACTCTTAAAGACAACATCGACTTGGTGGGCGAGACCACCATGGCCGGTGGCGTGGTGTGCGCTGGAGAAGCGCCTGCTCTGCACGATGCTCCCGTGGTGCAACGCTTGCGCGATGCAGGCGCGGTGTTGCTGGGCAAAACCAATATGAGCGAGTTTGCGTTCTCTGGCGTGGGCATCAACCCACACCACGGCACGCCTGCAAATCCTGCTGACCCAGCGCACGCACGCGTGCCCGGTGGCTCGTCGTCGGGTGCTGCAGTGTCGGTGTCTTTGGGGTTGGCCGAGGTGGGCATTGGTACAGATACAGGTGGTTCGATTCGTATTCCCGCTGCGCTGTGTGGCTTGGTGGGGTTTAAGGCCACGCAAGCGCGTATTCCGTGCACGGGTGTGATGGAGTTGTCGCGCACGCTAGACACGGTGGGCAGCATCACCCGCTCGGTGCAGGCATGTTTGGCGGTGGATGCGGTGCTGTCGCAACAAGCATTGCCCACCGATGGCACAGAGTTGCGTGGCTTGCGTTTTGCCGTGCCGCAAACTTTGATGATGGACGATGTGGATGCCACAGTGGCCAAAGCTTTTGCGCGCACGTTGCGACGTATCAGCGAGGCGGGCGCACAGGTGGTGGAGATACCTTTCACAGCGCTGGGGGATATTGCCGCGCTCAGCATGCCTGGCGGTTTTTCTCCGATTGAGAGCTATGCGGCGCATCACGCACGCCTTGAGCATGGTGCACACCACATTGACCCCCGCGTGGTGGCCCGCATGATGTTGGGTAAGGGCATCAGCGCGCAAGATTACCTAGAGCTACACAACCGCCGCAACGCGTGGATAGACGAAGCCCAACAAACCCTTCGCGGTTTTAACGCCATGCTGTGCCCCACTGTCCCTATCGTCGCCCCACTGGTAGAGCCCTTGCTTAAAGAGGATGATGCGTTTTTTAAAGTGAACCGTTTGCTGCTGCGCAATCCCTCAGCCATCAACTACATGGATGGCTGTTCATGGAGCTTACCGTGTCACGAAGCCGGTGAGCTGCCTGTGGGTTTGATGGTGTCGGGCCTCGCAGGTCAAGACGCACATTTGGCGCGGGTGTCTTTGGCTTTAGAAAACTTAATAAATTCTTTACACGCTTAGACCACAATGAGCGCATTGATAGAAAGAGAGCAAGCTATGACTTCTAAATTTCGGCTATTGGCTTTCAGCCTATTGCTTGCAGTGACAGCCAGCTCAGCGATGGCGCATGGCCCATACGGTGGTTACCGTGGGCATGGCGGCGGTTATTACCGAGGCGACTATTTCTGGGGCCCGGCATTGGTGGGCGGTGCCATCGTGGGTACGTCCATTTATTTGTCACGCCCTGTGCAGCCGTCGACCGTCATCATCACCAGTCCGCCTGCGGTGGTGGTGAACAACCCTCAGCCCACGCAGTGGGTGAACGGTCAGCCCGTGCAGCAGCCTGTTGAGGCGTATTACTGCCGTGACTCCGGCCAATATTTCCCTGTGGTGCAAACCTGCCCTACACCTTGGATGGTGGTGATGCGATGAACAAAGCTTATCTGTGTGTGTTGGTTGCGGGCTTGCTGCCCTATGTGTGCACGATGGTTGCGAAGTGGAATTTTCAAAAGTTTGACAACCACAACCCGCGCGAATGGTTGGCACAGCAAACGGGTTTTCGTGCGCGTGGCAATGCAGCGCAGGCGAATAGCTTTGAGGCGTTTGCATTTTTTGCAGCGGGTGTGATCATCGCCACCTTGGCGCAGGTAGATGCGTCACGCATTGATTTGTATGCCATGGTTTTTGTGGCAGCGCGTGTGGGCTTCATCGTTTGCTATGTGGCTGACAAAGCCAGCTTGCGTTCTTTGTGTTGGCTGCTGGGCTTACTGAGCGTGGTCGGTTTGTTTGCCGCTGCCTTGGGTTTTTAAAAGCCTGTCATCCATTTGCGCGGAGCGCGCGTTGTAGATCTACCTTTTAACAAAGTGAGTTTTCTATGAAACGCGTATCCATCCATTTAGCTTGTTTGTTGTCTGCCGTGTTGGCTGTGCCAGCACAAGCGCATGGTTTCGGCCATGGCGGTGGTGGATATGGTGGTCATCACGGGGGTTATGGTTACCATGGTGGTTGGGGCAATCACTGGGTGACGCCTGTGTTGGGTGCGGCTATTGTGGGCGGTGCCATTTACGCGGCCAGCACACCCAGTTATGCCATGCCTCAGCAAGTGGTAGTGCAACAGCAATATGCACCTCCTAACCGTGTGGCGTATTTCTGTCCCACCTCCCAGCAGTTCTACCCCAACGTGCCCAGCTGCCAAGTGCCTTGGCAACCGACCAACTACTAAAACAACAAAGCCGGGCTAGCCCGGCTTTGTATTATTTGTCTGCACTCGCTTGAATTGCCTTCGTCAAGTGCTTAAAGCGTCACCACTTCTTTGTGGCCCAAGCGGTTGGAATAGCGCACTTTACCGCCTGTGGTTTCTAGCTCCACGCGCGCGCTGCGGCCAGCGTACACATGGTTTTTGAGCCATTCCAGTTCTTGCTTCATTTCAGGCTCACCAGCCACCACACGGCTCCAACAGCGCAGCTCGGCTGACCAGCGGTAGTTGCGAGCCTTGAGCTTGTCCTTGGTCTCAAATGGCGAGTTGATGGCATACACCTTTTGCTGTGGCTTGTTCAAGGTCAGCAGCACCGCGAGTAGGGCAGTTTGCTGGCTTTGCGGCAGCACTTGATTCAACAGCTCAAGCAGTGCCCAGCAATCTGCTTCGGCACGGTGAGCTTCGTAAAAGTAGCCTTGGGTGCTGAGCAAATACTCGAGCTTTGCCGAACCAAAACCTTCTTCGCGCCAGTCAATGTCTTTGATGCTGCACGCCCAGTTCAGTTGTTCAAACAGCGGCCAGCGGGCTTCGACGAAGGGGCGGTCAAATTGGGCGTTGTGAGCAATAACCACATCGACGTTTTTCAAAAACTCAGCCACTCGTGCGTCGTCAATTCGGTGGCTTTTTACCATCTCGTCGGTAATGTGGTGCACGGCAATGGTGGCGGGGGGAATGGCAAAGCCTGGGTCTTCCAGCTCGTCAAACACATCGTTCACGCGGTAGACCACGCCTGTGACGGGGTCGAATTCAAAGGCCAGCATACCCAATTCAATCACGCGGTCTTGGACCACATCAAAGCCGGTGGTCTCGGTGTCAAGCACTACGCCTTTGCTGAGCTGTTGGCCAGGGGTAGGTGTGTTGAACACACGGCCAGGTATGAGGCGGCGAAGCACGCGGTAATCGGGGTGTTGTTCGAGTTGTTGAGCGAGTTGTTCTATGTCTTGAGTCATAGCTGTGATGTTAAGCGTGGTCGGCATGTGTGGCGTTGCGCTTGGCGATGGCACGCGATAAAAATAAACCCAAAGCGCAAACGACCAAAGCATCTACGCCCAAAATATATTGGGATTCGAAGTGGCTGAAGAGCTCTGCCAAGACCAAGACGCCCAGCGATTGACCTAAAAACATGAAGCCAGCAAACAGCGTGACGCCTGTGCCCCGAGCTTTTGGCAGCAACTGCGTGGCTTTGGCCTGCATGGTGTTGTGAAACATCGCAAAGCCAAAACCCGCCACAAAACAAGATGGCAACGCCAGTTGCCACCAAGGCGAAAATGCAATAACGACAAATGCGGCACCAAAGCTGATGCCGCCATGGCGGGCTAAACCAACTTCACCAAACCGTCGAATGGTGATTTTTGCAGTGGCCATGTAAGCCATGCCACCCACCCCGAAGAGCGCCGTTGTAACGCCTGCCAAGGTGAGGGAAATGTGGTGCACTTGGTGCAAGTGAGCTGCGGTTACGGCCAACACACCAAACACAGTCGCACCTTCAATCAAGGCCAAGCTTAAAAATGTGCGCGCCCAAGGGTTGTGAGCCACTTGTTTGAGCTGTTGAAAAAAACCGACCGGTGCGTGCGTGTGTTGCGCTGCCTGCATTAAGTGTTTGAGTTGTTGCCACAGCAAAAAACTGACGGTGGCAAACGCAGTGCTCATTAGCACAAACGCCCAACGCCAGCCTAAGGTATCGGTCAGCAAGCCGCCAAACAGCTGACCGGCTGTGATGCCCAGCATGGTGCCCAAGCCCACGCGTGCCAGTGTCTCTTGGCGTTGTTCGTAATGCACAGCATCACCGACCCAAGCCAGTGATAGCGGAATGATGGCCGCTGCCGCCAGCGCTGTGCCTATGCGAGCGGCGATAAGAAACGTTAGATCCGCACTGAGTGCCGACAACAAGCTGCCCACGCTGCATCCGATAGTGGCCAGCATGACCACGCGGTACTTACCAAAGCGATCGCCCACGGGGCCGTAGAAGAGCTGCATCAAGCCGTAAGCGATGGCGAAGAATGAGATGACACGTGACGCCTCACTGATAGGCGTGTCAAAAACGCGCGACAGCTCGGGCAGCATGGGGTCACAAATGCGTTGCACAGCCATGCTGCAAAACGTGGCGAGTGACAACAAAAAAATTGCCCGACGGGTGGTGGGTGATAGCGCGTGCGTCGTCGCGTTTGAGGAGGGTATTTTTGTATTCAAAGCGGTTTAACTTTACCCGCTACCTGCGCATGAAGCCTGTCGCCTTTGAGTAAAAGTCAAGAAATTTTTAATTTGCGGTTTAGCATTGCCACTATGAAGTTTTTTGTGTCTTTGTTAATTGGTTGGATTTCTGTGGCGAGTAGCGCGGTCATAGCGTATGCAATGACTGAGGGAGTAAATGCCGAAGTGTTGGGCGTCTACTTTGCCCCGTCTGCCAATGTTACTTACTCGATTGTGAAAGTGATCGACGCCAGCGAGCATGAGGTGCTGGTGCAGGCCTATGGCTTTACACACAACGCCATTGCGCAAGCTTTGGTGCGGGCGCATCAACGCGGCGTGACGGTGCGTGTGCTGTTGGACAAAAAGAGCCAAAGTGCCAATCGCTATGTGATGGACTTGTTCGCTGACTCAGGTATTGATGTGCGTGAAGACGGCAAGCACGCCATCGCACACAACAAGGTGATGGTGATTGACCAGTCCATCTTGATCACGGGCAGTTTCAATTTCACCAACTCGGCAGCCACTCGCAATGCTGAGAATTTTTTGGTTTTGAAGTCTGCAGATTTGGCCGAAAAATACCGTATTCAGTGGCAAAGCCACTGGGCGCATAGCCTGGAATAAGGTTTTCAGAAGCCAGATTTAGTCTGCCATCTCTAAAAACGCACCATTTAAGCGCAAAACCCTTGTCAGGGTGAAACTTTTCTCTAAAATACAAACCATGCTGCACTGCAACATAAATTCAGCTAAGGCCGAGTTCAGAGCAGTTTGACCATCGTTTTTAATTTTGGAGATATGAAATGACTTTGACACCTGAACAAGTAATCGCCGCTAACAAAGCCAACCTCGAAACTTTGGTTGGTTTAACCACCAAGGCTTTTTCTGGCGTGGAACAACTCATCGAGTTGAACTTGGCCGCTGCTAAAAGCACTTTGGCTGATTCACAAAAACAAACCCACGCTGCTTTGAGTGTGAAAGATGCGCAGGAGCTGTTGGCTTTGCAAGCCAGCTTGTTCCAACCGTTGGCTGAAAAAGCTGTGGCTTATAACCGTCACTTGGTTGAAATCACGACGGGTACAGGTTCACATTTCACCGGCCACGTTGAATCTAAAGTGGCGGAAGCTCAAAAAGCTTTCCACGACATGGTGGACAACGCTGCTAAAAACGCACCTGCTGGTTCTGAAGCTGCGGTTGCTGCTTTTAAAACTGCTGTGTCTGCTGGCAACAATGCCTTGGAGTCTGTGCAAAAAGCTGTCAAGCAAGCCACCGATGTGGCCGAAGCTAACTACAAAAATATGACAGAAACTGCTTTGAAAACAGCTAAGCCAGCTGCTAAGAAGCGTTAATTTTTAGGTTTTCCAAGCCCAGTGAAACGGCTCCTTTAGGAGCCGTTTCACTTTGGCGCTTTGGAAACGTGCATTGAGCATGGTGTAGGTTCTGCAATAAGATTCGCCCTATGGATAAGCGATTGTTTTTAAGTGTTTGCATCGGACCGTTTTTGGTGGCGTGCTCATCGTTGTCGCGAAAGCCTTCATCTGATGCGCTCACTTCGCAAAGTTACCCCAACAATTTAGGCAAACGGCAAGACATCGTGATGCAAGCCATCGCTATGCTGGACCTTGGGTACACCTATGGCGGCAAAAAATTACACACGGGTTTTGACTGCTCAGGTTTCGTGGCGTTTGTTTACAAAGAGTCTGCTGGTATTGCGCTCAAAGGCAGCGCTGCACAAATGGCGGAGGCAACGCAGTCGCTGGATTCTCCTCAAGCGCACCCCGGCGACTTGGTGTTTTTCAATACTCTGGGGTCCTCTTTTTCGCACGTGGGTATCTACATTGGCGATGGTAAATTTGTGCACGCGGCCAACGAGAGAACAGGTGTCAAAACCGAGCGCTTGAGCAATAGTTATTGGGCTAAGCGCTTTGAAGGTTATCGAACCATCTTTGCCTGAAGCTTGGTTTCTCTCTGACTTTTAGGCCTTGTCGCGAATGGCCAGCGCGGCTTCTTTCACCAGCGCTGGGCCCTTGTAAATCAATCCTGTGTAAATCTGTACCACGTCTGCACCTGCTTTGATTTTGGCTACGGCATCGTCGCCACTCAAAATGCCACCCACCCCAATGATGGGGAAATTGGGCCCCATCGCAGCGCGCAACTGGCGAATGACTTTATTGCTTTTTTCGAACACCGGTGCGCCTGAGAGACCGCCTGTCTCGTTGGCATGGACCATGCCTTGCACGGCGTCGCGAGCAATCGTTGTATTTGTTGCAATCACGCCCCATGAAGGTACGCCCTCATGCACACAGTGGCGCTTCAAGGTAGCCGCAATTACTGCGATTTGGTCACCGTCCAAATCAGGCGCAATCTTGATGAACACCGGCACTTGCTTGTTGTGCTGTTGGGCCAACTCGGCGCGGCGTTTAGCGAGTGTGCCAATCAAAGCATCCAATGCTTCGTCACTTTGCAACTCGCGCAGATTTTTGGTGTTTGGGCTAGAGATGTTCACCGTCACGTAGTCGGCGTGCGGGTACACGCCGTTTAGACAAATCAGGTAGTCATCGGCCGCGTTCTCAATGGGAGTGGCGGCATTTTTGCCTATGTTCAGGCCCAGCAGCATGGGGGTGCCAGATTTGCTACGGAACTTCGCCAGCTTCACATTGGCCAAGAAGGCATCCAAGCCTTCGTTGTTAAAGCCAAGGCGATTGATCAACGCGTTGGCTTCAGGCAAACGGAACATGCGGGGCTTGGGGTTGCCTGGCTGGCCCTTGGGCGTGACGGTACCCACTTCGACAAAGCCAAAACCCATCGCGGCCAAGCCGTCGATGCAGTGGGCGTTTTTGTCCAAACCTGCGGCCAAGCCCACGCGGTTGGGAAAGGTCAAGCCTGCCAGTTGCACGGGGTCTTGCACGCGTTCTTGGCAATAGGCCCAAGCCAGTGGCGTGTTTTGTGTGCGGGCCAGCATGGCCAGCGTGTGCTCATGGGCGGTTTCGGCATCCATGGCAAACAGAAATGGGCGGGCGAGGGAATAAGGCAACAACGACATGGATAATCTCAAGCTTTGGTCAATACAACTC
>CANFKQ010000101.1 GCA_947447405.1 Comamonadaceae bacterium
AGCGGCATGAAGATCGTCAACCCGATCATGGGCGTGCCCTTCTGGCGTGAAGACTGCGTGGTGAAAGCCGAAGAAATCAGCATCCGTTTTGAAGAAGGCCAACCGGTCGCCTTGAACGGTGTGGAATACACGGACCCCGTGGAGCTGTTCTTGAAAGCCAACGAAATCGGTGGCCGTCATGGTTTGGGCATGAGCGACCAGATCGAGAACCGCATCATCGAAGCCAAGAGCCGTGGCATCTACGAAGCCCCTGGCATGGCGCTGTTGCACATTGCTTACGAGCGTTTGGTGACCGGCATTCACAACGAAGACACCATCGAGCAGTACCGCATCAACGGCCTGCGTTTGGGCCGCTTGTTGTACCAAGGCCGCTGGTTCGACCCACAGTCCATCATGCTGCGCGAAACCGCACAACGCTGGGTGGCACGCGCCGTCACCGGCACCGTGACGCTTGAGCTGCGCCGTGGCAACGACTACTCGATCCTCAACACCGAGTCGCCCAATCTGACTTACGCGCCTGAGCGTTTGAGCATGGAAAAAGTGGAAGACGCGCCGTTCAGCCCACTCGACCGCATTGGCCAATTGACCATGCGCAACTTGGACATTGTGGACACACGCGCCAAGCTGGGCATCTACGCACACACAGGCTTGCTGTCGTTGGGCGAGGGTGCAGACATGATCAAGTTGGAAGGCGGGTCAAAGAAGTAAACACTTCTTGCCCAAGTAAAAAGCGACTGAAGGGTCGCTTTTTTATTTTCAAACCACACCAGGTTCTGGTTCTAGGCGAATGCCAAATCGCTCGTACACACTGGTTTGAATGGCGCGGGCCAACGTCATCACCTCACCGCCCGTGCAGGGGTGCTCTTTGCCACCCACATTGACCAACACCAAGGCTTGTTTTTCGTACACGCCCGCATTGCCCACGGTTTTACCTTTCCAACCGCAAGCGTCAATCAACCAGCCGGCTGCCAGTTTGATGCGACCATCGTCTAACAGGTAGTGCACCACCTTTGGCTCACGCGCAATGATGTCGTCGCACTGGTCTTGGGTGACAGTGGGGTTCTTGAAGAAACTACCGGCGTTGCCAATGACGGCTGGGTCTGGCAACTTGGCTTTGCGAATGGCGCACACCCATTCAAAGATTTGTTGAGCCGTCGGGTTGCTGATGCCGGTCTCGGCCATTTTGCGTTCGAGGTCGAGGTAACCCAACACGGGTTTCCAGTCTTTGCGCAGCAAAAAGCGCACGCGGGTAATCAGAGCTTTGCCGGCCAGGCCGAGGCCATTCGGACCACTGCTCTCGTGTTTAAACACGGAGTCACGGTAGCCAAACGCGCATTGCGCCGCATTGAGACTGAAGGTTTGACCCGTGGTCAGGTCCACCGCGTCCAGTGAGTGAAAACGGTCTTGCAGCTCCACGCCATACGCGCCAATGTTTTGCACGGGCGATGCACCCACGCTGCCGGGAATCAGGGCCATGTTTTCTAAGCCGGGCCAGTCGTTGTCCAGTGTCCAGGCCACCAAATCGTGCCACTTTTCACCAGCCGCAGCTTCGACCACCCAAGCCTTGTCGGTCTCTTCGACCAAACGCATGCCTTTGATTTCCACCTTCAGCACCAAAGGTTTCACATCACCCGTCAACACAATATTGCTGCCACCGCCCAGAACAAACTTAGGCTGACTGCGCAAGGTCTCGTCGGCCACCACGGCGTATACATCGGCCTCGGTGTGGACGCGCACCAGTTTCAGGGCTTTGGCCGAAATGCCAAAACTGTTGTAGCTTTGAAGGGGGGTGTTGGGTTCCACTAACATAGGGCAATTGTCTCATTCTGAATTTGAAAGCTCATCGACATGCCTTCTTTTGACACCGTACTCGAACCCAATTTGGCTGAAGTGAAAAATGCCGTTGAAAACACGGCCAAAGAAATCGTCACCCGCTTTGACTTCAAAGGCACCTCTGCCGCTGTTGAACTCAAGGACAAAGAAATCACCATGTTTGGTGACGCCGATTTCCAACTGGTGCAAGTCGAAGACGTGCTACGCAACAAACTGACCAAACGCGAAGTTGATGTGCGCTTCCTCGACAAAGGCGACGTGCAAAAAATCGGCGGTGACAAGGTCAAACAAGTGATCAAAATCCGCAACGGCATTGAAACCGAAGTGTCGAAAAAGATTCAGCGCTTGCTCAAAGACAGCAAAATTAAAGTGCAAGCGGCCATCCAAGGCGATGCCGTGCGCGTCAGCGGCACCAAGCGTGACGACCTGCAAGCTGCCATGGCCCTGATTCGCAAAGACATGACCGACTTGCCTTTGTCGTTCAACAACTTTCGCGACTAACTGGCCTCTTTCTTCGCCCCGATCTTCGACTCTTGCCCAGACACCAAACGGGCAATGTTGTCTTTGTGGCGCATCAGCAGCAAAGCGCTCATGACCATCACGGCCAGCAACTCAGCTTGACTGGTTTGCCAAGCCAGTTGATCACCAAACAAATAGTAGGCAGGCGCAAACAGCGAGGCAGCCAATGCCGCCAACGATGAGTAGCGAAAGAAGAACGCCACGATCACCCAAGTGCCCATGGTGGCCAAGCCCAACACAGGCTCCACACCAAACAAAATGCCCGCCGCTGTGGCCACGCCCTTGCCACCTTTGAAGGCAAAGAAGACAGGCCACAAGTGACCGATGAACGCCGAGATGGCCACCAAGGCCACTGCACGGTCATCCAAACCAAAAGCAGGGCCATACAGCTTGACCAGCAACACGGGAAAGTAGCCTTTGAGCGCATCAAACAACAAGGTGGCAATGGCCGCTTTTTTGTTACCCGAGCGCAGCACGTTGGTGGCGCCTGGGTTTTGACTGCCGTAAGTGCGTGGATCATCCAAGCCCATAACGCGGCTCACGATGACCGCAAACGACAAGGAACCCATCAAATAAGCCCCCAAGGTGATCAGCACCACTGAAGAACCTTCAAACATCTCTCTATCCTTCTTTTAATTTTTATTGCGCAGGGTCGCGCAGTTCCCAACGAATCGCATCCATCGCCGCCAACACCTCGGGCGACAAGGTGGTCCCCCACGCGTCCAAATCGGCATCAAGCTGCGCGATCGAGGTCACACCAATGATGGTGCTGGCCACTTGCCACTTGGTGTAACAAAACGCCAGCGCCATTTGCGAGGGTGTCATGCCGTTTTCTTGCGCCAAGGCGTTGTAACGACGCGCAGCCACCAACGCTTCGGGACGTCCCCAGCGTTGCTTACGCACGCTTTCATAGCCAGAGATGCGCGCACCTTTGGGTGCATCTGGGCCTGTGATGCCGCTGGCATCGTACTTGCCAGTCAACAAGCCAAAGCCCAAGGGTGAGTACGCCAACAAGGACACATTCAAACGATGGCAAGTTTCGTCCAAGCCGTTTTCATACGTGCGGTTAACCAAACAATATGGGTTTTGCGTGGTGGCCACGCGTGGCAAACCATGCTGCTCAGCCAAGCGAACAAACTCGTGCACGCCATACGGCGTTTCGTTGGACAAGCCCACATGGCGCACCTTGCCGTCCTTCACCAACTGAGCCAACGCTTCCAGCTGGGCGTGAATGGTGAGTTCAGAATTTTCTTTTTGGGGGTCGTAGTACACCGCACCAAACGCCGGCACATGGCGCTCGGGCCAGTGAATTTGGTAGAGGTCAATCACATCAGTTTGCAAGCGGCGCAAGCTAGCTTCACAAGAAGTGACGAAATCTTTGATCGTCAAATTTGTGTGGTCACGAATCCAAGGCATGCCGCGTGAAGGGCCTGCTACTTTGGTGGCGACCACCAGCTTTTGGCGGGCGCCTGGGTTCTTGGCAAACCAGTTGCCAATAATGGTTTCGGTGTGGCCACAGGTCTCAGCCTTGGGCGGCACCGAATACATCTCGGCGGTATCGATGAAGTTCACGCCACGCGCCATCGAGTGGTCGAGGATGGCATGTGAATCGGCTTCATTCACTTGTTCGCCAAAGGTCATGGTGCCCAAACAAATGGGCGTGACGTGCAAATCGCTGGTACCCAGCTGAACGAGAGGAAAAGTCATGGGTTCACTCCGAGGTGGGAGGCTAATGAAAACCCGACAAGTCTAAGGCCTGGCAGGCCTCTCATTTGGCTTTGGCACGCGCCTCTTCTTGCAAACGCAGCACGCGGCGTTGCACCTTACCCGTGGTGGTCATGGGCAACTCGGGTATGAACTCAATCTCTTTGGGGTACTCATAGGGCGCGAGCTTGCCGCGCACATGCACTTGCAACTCAGCCACCAAGGCGTTGCTGGCTTCATGGCCGGGGGCCAGCACCACATAGGCTTTGACCAACGCACCACGCTCGGCATCGGGCTTGGGGACCACGGCGGCATTGGCCACAGCCGGGTGTTTGACCAAACAGTTTTCAATTTCGCTGGGGCCGATGCGGTATCCCGCGGCTTTGAACACATCGTCTGCACGGCCTTGGTACCAGAGGTAGCCGTCTTCATCGCGCACCGCCATATCGCCCGTGCGGCACCAATCGCCAGTGAACTTACCCAAGGTTGATTTTTCGTTTTTCCAATAGCCCAAAAAGAAAATCGGGTCAGGCTGGCCGTGTTGGTTGTAGCGGTTCAGCGCCACATCACCGGGCATACCTGTGGGGCACTCGTGGCCTTCATCATCAATCACCGCCACACGATGGCCGGGGTAGCCCTTGCCCATGCTGCCGGGTTTGGCGGGCCAGCCGACATTCGAACGATGCGTCTTCACACCCGCGCCCATGGGGCCCCATTCCATCGCACAGTTGCCCACGATATAGTTGATTTCGGTTTGGCCAAACATCTCGTTCACCGTCACGCCCAGTTGCGCTTGGCAATAGCCAAATACCGCATCACCCACAGCCTCGCCCGCACTCATCATGGCTTGTAACTTCAGTTTGAACTGAAGACTGGGCTTGGGGTAAGCCTTCATCATGGCCTTCAAAGCAGTGGGGAACAAAAACGTGTGCGTCACGCCGTGCTGCTGCATGAGGGTGAACGCCAACTCGGGGCTGAAACGTCCATTCCAGGCCACGATAGGACGGCCAAAGTAGAGCGTGGGCAACAAAGCGTCCATCAAACCACCCGTCCACGCCCAATCGGCGGGGGACCAAAACACGGCGGCGCTGCCAGTGGGCAGGTTTGGCGCAGCGTTTGTCTCAGCCACGGCAGACTCGGCGACCGTGGCAAACCCAAACCAGTTTTGACTACACACAAACCCCGTCAAGTTACCCATCAGCGCACGATGTGGAATCAACGCGCCTTTGGGCGGGCCGGTGGTGCCACTGGTGTAAATCAACACCGCGCCCTCGTCGGCTTTGGTTTGCACCGCCGTGAAGGCACGTTGCTGCGCAGAGATGGCGCTGGCGTAGTCCACATCCACGTGCAGCATATCGGCGGCGTTGCTCAACTCCACCCCCATCACCTCGCGCAATGCCAGACATTGGGCACGTACGGCCAGCACATTGCTGACAGACGACGCATCCACGAGCGCCACCACAGCCTCACTGTCTTGCAAACGGTATTCCAAAGCCTCAGGGCCAAACAGCAGCGACAGCGGCATGGCCACGGCGCCCATTTGCATCACGGCGATGTAGGCCACAGCAGTTTCAAAGCGTTGTGGCAGCACGATGGCCACGCGGTCACCACGTTGCACACCGAGGTCTGTCAGCACATGGCTCAGCGCATCCGCGGCTTGTTGCAACTGCGCATAGGTGTAGCGGCGCGGCTCAACCACATGCCCCTTGTCATCGGCGGCGGCATGCTCGACGATGGCCACACGCTTGCCCGCATCGGGCTGTGCGGCCCAACGGCGGCTGCACACCTCGGCCATGTTGAAGTGCTCGGGCACTGCCCAACCAAAACCTTGCTGCATTACTTCGTAAAAATCGGCCATGACTCGTGTCCTTATGATTCAAACAATGTACCCAATCCAAAAGCCTTCGCGCAGCGCGTTTGTCCCAATCCGTCACCTGAGTTACCACGTCATGCAATGGGGCACACCCTCGCCCGACCGAACGCCACTGGTCATGGTGCATGGCTGGATGGATGTCGCCGCCTCGTTTCAATTCGTCATCGACGCGCTACACGATGACCATTGGGTCATTGCGCCAGACTGGCGTGGTTTTGGGCTGACCGAGACGCCCAACACCGACAACTTCTTTTTTCCCGACTACTTGGCCGATCTCGACCAGCTGCTGGACCACTTCGTGGGCGCACGCCCTGTCAACTTGCTGGGCCACAGCATGGGCGGCCATGTGGCCACGATGTACGCAGGCATTCGCCCTGAGCGCATCCACAAGCTCATCAACCTCGAAGGCTTTGGCATGCCTGCCACCCGCCCTACCCAAGCGCCAGGCCGTTTGGCCAAGTGGATGGACGAACTGAACGCTTTGCAGCGCGGCGAAATGGACCTCAAGCCTTACCCCAGCCTCGAAGCGGTGGCGCAACGGCTCATCAAAACCAACCCGCGCTTGGGTTCAGACAAAGCCCACTGGTTGGCGCAGCACTGGGCGCGGGCCAACGAGCAAGGCGAGTGGCGCATCTTGGGCCATGCGGCGCACAAAGTGGTCAATGCCCAGCTCTTCAAAACCGACGAGACCCAAGCCATTTACGAGCGCATCACCGCGCCCACCCTGTGCGTGGTCGCTAGCACTGACAGCATGCGCCAGTGGTGGAAAGACAGCTACACCTTGGCCGAGTTCATGCAGCGCATTGCCGCGGTGCCCCACATCAACCACGCCGTCATAGAAGAAGCGGGCCACATGCTGCACCACGATCAACCGAAGGTGCTCGCAGAATTGATTGAACGCTTTCTCTCGAACGTCAATACCTAACGCCTCAAAATTACACAAATCAAAATTAAAGATGCTACTTATTAATTCTTCCTCATGTTTTTAAAATTCAATTTCACACGCGCAGTGGCGGCACTTTGTCTGTGCTTTGCCTGCACGCTCCATGCACAGCAACCCTGCCCTGAGGCTTTAGCCCAAGACAGCGCCTCGGCGCCCAAGCAAGACAAACAGTGGCAATTAACGCTAGCCCCCTATGCCCACCACTGGAGCTTCAGCCCAGCACACCGCCCTGTCTTTTTAGGCGCCTTAGAACGCCATGTCGCTGGCGAACGTTTTTGCGGTCTGGCCCTGTTTCGCAACTCATTTGGCCAACCCGCAGCTTATGTCTATGTGGGCAAACAATGGAACAACCTGATGGGTCAGCCCCAGCTTTTCGCCAAAGTCTCGGCAGGCCTGATCTACGGCTACAAAGGCCAATACCAAGACAAGATCCCGTTTAACGACTACGGCATCGCACCTGCCGTCATTCCATCGCTGGGTTACGCGCTCACGCGCGATGACTCTGCGCAAGTCATGTTGCTGGGTACAGCAGGGGTTTTGTTTTCTTACGGCCACAGCTTCTGAGCGCGGGTCTGAACGTGAGAAAATCCGCGGTTTCCCCCAGACACGTAAAGAAGACCGCATCATGGAAGCAGAACGCATCAACCTCATTGGATCCACACTTGCCGACCTGAGCGTTCGCACGGTGGATCTCCGGAGGTATCTTTGACTACGATGCCAAATCTGAACGCCTGCGCACCGTCAACGCCTCGCTAGAAGACCCCACTGTTTGGAACGACCCCAAGAAAGCCCAAGAGCTGGGTCGTGAGAAAAAAGCCCTCGACGGCGTGGTCGTCACCCTCACCCGTTTGACCCAAGAACTGGCCGACAACGCCGAGTTGTTTGAAATGAGCAAAGCCGACAACGACGAAGACGGCTTGCTCACGATTGAGACCGACACCCAAGGCTTGGTCAAAACCATCGAAGAGCTCGAATTCCGCCGCATGTTCAGCAACGAAGCGGATCCGCTCAATTGTTTCCTCGACATCCAAGCCGGTGCTGGTGGTACCGAAGCCTGTGACTGGGCCAGCATGCTGCTGCGCCAGTACCTCAAGTACGCCGAACGCAAAGGCTTCAAAACCACCGTCGAAGACGAATCTGCAGGCGACGTCGCCGGTATCAAAGGCGCAACCATCAAGATCGAAGGCGAATACGCATTTGGTTTGCTGCGCACCGAAACTGGCGTGCACCGTTTGGTTCGCAAGTCGCCATTTGACAGCTCGGGCGGTCGCCACACCTCGTTTGCTTCGGTGTTTGTGTACCCCGAAATTGATGACTCGATCGAGATCGACATCAACCCCTCCGACGTGCGCACCGACACCTACCGTGCCTCGGGCGCGGGTGGTCAGCACATTAACAAGACCGACTCTGCTGTGCGTTTGACCCACATCCCCACCGGCATCGTGGTGCAGTGTCAAGACGGTCGCAGCCAGCACAGCAACCGTGACGTGGCTTGGAAGCGCCTGCGTTCGCGCCTGTACGACTTTGAAATGCGCAAGCGCCAAGAAGAACAGCAAAAGCTCGAAGACACCAAAACCGATGTGGGCTGGGGTCACCAAATTCGCAGCTACGTGCTGGACAACAGCCGCATCAAAGATTTGCGCACCAACGTCGAAGTCTCAGC
>CANFKQ010000102.1 GCA_947447405.1 Comamonadaceae bacterium
AAGGCATCTTCCACAAAAACAAAGCAGCTCGCGATAAGAGCCGCTTGTCTACCAAGGTGAAAGCCTTGGCACTCGCCGCCTAATTTATTAGGCAACCAGCCCGGGCTGAGTATTCAGCCCGCCGTTTGTTACGGGTGCGCTGTCAGCAAAGAAAAAGCAAAAACCCGCTCTTGAGCGGGTTTTTTGTTATCAAGCCGCAGATGGGTGCTCGGGAAGCAAGCAAGCTTCCACAACTTGCAAGTTGTTATCGCGCGCAAAGTTCATCACAAAGGTCCAAGCCATAGGCTCTTCGTCGCGCAAGTCGGTGTGGACGATGACGCATTTGTTGTTGTCCAACACATTGGGCACACACCAAGGCGAATAACTCAAATGACTACCGGGGGTTGCGCCGCCAGGACGGAACTGACTCATCACGCCCGCCAAACGCTCGGCCCAATCGCTGGGGCGAAACGTGCGTCCTTCATGGGTAAGACCCAGAATAAAAACTTCTTTGGCGGAGTGTGAAACCATCGGGTAGATGCTGAAAACGGTTGCGTGGCGAACGGGGGATCTCCCTCAGTCGCTCGGTTGGAAGTATTCTATCTTATATAAGACTTGTGACATTTGGATGCACCCAAGCCGCCATGGTTTTGTCACGTCAGAGCCTCTAAAATCACGCTTCGACGGCTCAACCTTCGTTGGGTCGTTTTCTTTTTGGAGTACCTACATGTCATTCGCTACACACACAGTGCCTACAGAACCTCATGTCATGCCGACTTTTGGGCGCTTGCCCATCGCCATTGCACGTGGTCAAGGTTGCCGCGTGTGGGACACAGAAGGTCGCGCCTATTTGGACGCCTTGGCTGGCATTGCCGTCAACACCCTCGGGCACAACCACTCCGAATTCGTGGCAGCCTTGCAGCAACAAATGACTGAAGTGATTCACTGCTGTAACTACTACTACACACCCAATGCCGAAAAGTTAGCCGCCAAGCTGGTCGAGTTTTCAGGCATGACCAATGTGTTCTATTGCAACAGCGGCTTGGAAGCCAACGAAGCAGCCATCAAGCTGGCACGCAAATACGGCCACGACAAAGGCATCCACAACCCGCAGATCGTGGTCTATGAAAAAGCCTTCCATGGTCGCAGCATCGCCACACTCAGCGCAACGGGCAACCCCAAAATTCAAAAAGGCTTTGAACCTTTGCTCGAAGGCTTCATCCGCGTGCCTGTGAACAACATCGACGCACTGAAACAAGCTACCGAAGGCAACCCCAATGTGGTGGCCGTGTTCCTTGAAACTATCCAAGGCGAAGGCGGCGTCAACCCCATGCACATGGACTATCTGCGTGACGTGCGCGAGCTGTGCAACCAACGCGATTGGCTGATGATGGTCGACGAAGTGCAAAGCGGCATGGGCCGCACCGGCAAATGGTTTGCCCACCAATGGGCAGGCGTGGTGCCCGACGTGATGCCACTGGCCAAAGGCTTGGCCTCAGGCGTGCCGATTGGCGCGGTGGTCGCAGGCCCCAAGGCGGCTGGCGTGTTAACTGCAGGCACGCATGGTTCCACCTTTGGCGGCAATCCACTGGCTGTGCGCGCCGGTTTGGAAACTATCCGCATCATGGAAAAAGACGACCTGATGGGCAACGCCGCACGCATGGGTCAATACCTGACAGACGCATTCAGACGTGAATTTACCAATGAAGCAGGCGTGAAAGACATTCGCGGCCAAGGCTTGATGATTGGCATTGAACTCGACCGCGCTTGCGGCGCCATCATGCAACGCGCTTTGGATGCAGGCCTGATGCTCAGCGTCACCGCCGACACCGTGGTGCGTTTGTTGCCACCGCTCATCATCACCCAAAGCGAGTGCGATGAACTGATTTCGATTTTGGTGCCACTGATCAAAACCTTCTTGGCAGAAAAAGCATGACGATCAAACATTACCTGCAGTTCACTTCACTGACAGCCGATGAATACGCTTATGTCTTCACACGCGCAGCGCTGATCAAAAAGAAGTTCAAAGCCTACGAAAAACACCACACGCTGGCTGACCGCACGCTGGCCATGATTTTTGAAAAAGCCTCCACACGCACTCGCGTGAGCTTTGAGGCAGGTATGTATCAGCTTGGCGGTTCTGTGGTTCACTTGACCACGGGCGATAGCCAACTTGGCCGCTCTGAGCCAATTGAAGACAGCGCCAAAGTCATTAGCCGCATGACCGACTTGGTGATGATTCGCACTTACGGCCAAGACAAGATCAACAGCTTTGCCACCAACTCGCGCGTGCCCGTCATCAACGGCTTGACCAACGAATTTCATCCTTGCCAAATCATGGCGGACTTGTTCACCTTCATCGAGCACCGAGGCTTGACTGTGCATCCGCTCGAATGCCTTAAAGGCAAAGTGGTGGCGTGGGTGGGTGACGGCAACAACATGGCCAACACATGGCTGCAAGCAGCCGACATGTTGGGCTTCACGGTTCACGTCAGCACGCCCAGCGGCTACGAGGTGAACCCCGCCATTGCAGGCTTGAGCAACAGCCACTGCTACAAGGTATTTGACAACCCGATGCAAGCCTGTGAAGGTGCGGACTTGGTCACCACCGATGTGTGGACCAGCATGGGCTATGAGGCTGAAAACGAAGCACGTAAAAAAGCCTTCGCCGATTGGCGCGTGGACAGCGAGATGATGGCCGTGGCCAAACCCAACGCCCTGTTCATGCACTGCCTGCCCGCGCACCGTGGCGAAGAAGTGTCGGCAGACGTGATTGACGGGCCACAAAGCGTGGTGTGGGACGAAGCCGAAAACCGCATGCACGTGCAAAAAGCACTCATGGAGTACCTGCTACTCGGTCGCCAATAAACATGTCAACTTGCACCAGCTGCGGCGCCTGCTGCGCCAGTTTTCGGGTGGACTTCAGCGTGGAAGAAATGGACACGCAGGGCGGCATGGTGCCCACAGGCTTGGGCCAAGAACTCACAGCCACGATGTGCCGCATGCGTGGCACCGACTATTCGCCCCCACGCTGCGGCGCTCTGAGTGGCAAAGTCGGCGAAAAAGCCACTTGCGGCATTTACGAATGGCGACCCTCCCCTTGCCGAGAGTTTGAGGAAGGCAGCGATGCATGTCAGCGTGCGCGCATGCGGCACGGATTGGCTGCGCTCAGCTAAAGCCGTTACGTGTCAGCGGTAACCGTACAACCACGGCACATCCATCAAACGCGCCCCCATCAGGCGCAAGCCTATGTCGCGCCCCGCGCGCATAGGCCCTGTGGCATGAAAGATTTGTCCGTTGCGAACCGCCCTGGCCTGCACACGCGCATTGCGTTGCCAGCGGACGTGAGCAAACTGCTGCAATCGTTCAGGCACATTCGCGAGCGTGGCACCCAACAACTGCGCAGCCAACTCATAAGCGTCTTCAATCGCCATGCCCGCGCCCTGAGCCAGATACGGCAGCATGGGGTGTGCCGCGTCGCCTACCCAAGCCACACGGCCTTGCGCATGTTCGTGTGCGCCCTGCATCGCAGGCCTGCCGCACAAGGGCCACAAACGCCAGTCGCTACATGCGGCCATCAAATCGGTCAACGAGGCACAACCGCCACGCAATGCGTGGTGTAACTCGGCCAAAGTTTGCGCTTCTGACTTCTTCGCATTCCATGTTTGCATAGCCTGCAAGCTGTTGGCATCGTCGTCCAGCAAACGGCCTTCAGCCAAGCACACCACGTTCAGGTAGTCGCCGCCGCGCACGGGGTAGCTGACCACATGCGCTTGTGAGCCCATCCACACTGACACATCTTGGCTGCGCAAATGCGCGGGCAAGTCGACTTGCGCCACCAAGGCGCGGTAGGCAATGTGCCCCGTAAAGATTGGCAGGCCGTCGCCTATCAACTGTTGGCGCAGCGGGCTCCACAAACCATCAGCAGCCACGGCTATGGCGGCGGTATGCAGCTGCAACTGCGCCTGCTGCATGACGTCAAACGTCGCTTCATCTGCAGATTGGCTTACCTTCTGCACCACCGCATCGCCGTGCACCCGTACACCTTCTCGCACTGCCGCCTGCAATAGCAGGCCATGCAAATCTGAGCGATGGAGGGTGACGTAAGGCGCACCATATCTTGTTATGGCTTCTTTCACTGGCAGCGTAGCCAACACCTCTCCTGTTGTCATGCTGCGCGCATGCAAGCCCGAAGGAAATGCCGCCACTTGTTTGAGTGCATCACCCAGACCCCAAGCTTGCAAAATGCGGGTCACGTTGGGCCCCAGTTGCACACCGGCACCTACTTCTGAAAACTTAAGCGCCCGCTCAAATACCGTGGCTTGCCAGCCTGCGCGTGCAGCAGCAAAGCCTGCTGCCATGCCTGCAATGCCGCCACCTGCAATCAACATATTTCGATTCATATACGTGATTGTGCTATGTCTACCATCCTCAAAAAATCAAAAGTCACGCCTATGATTTGTTGCATCCAGAAACAAGGAGACTCGTCATGAAACGCCGCACCCTCATTCAAGCCGCCGCAAGCACCAGCATGTTGCCTCTGTTTGCACAAGCCCAAGACAAATACCCCAACCCCAGCAAAACCATCATGTGGATTTGCCCTTACGCAGCAGGCGGCAATGCGGACAGCCGCTCACGCCAAGTGGCCAAGGCCATGGGCACAATTCTGGGTCAGCCCATCATCATCGACAACAAAGCCGGCGCTGGCGGCAACATTGGCACCGAAGCCATTGCACGCGGCAAACCCGATGGCTATACCTTGGGCATGGGCAACTTCGCCCCTTTGGCCGTGAATCAAGCTTTGTTCAAAAAGCTCAACTTCGACCCGTTAAACGACCTTACCCCCATTTGTTTGATTGAACGCGGCCCACTCATTTTGATGGTGCGCAACGACTCTCCCTACAAAACCGTCAAAGACCTCGTGGCTACCGCTAAAGCCTCACCCGGCAAACTCAGCTATGGCTCAGGCGGCATTGGTGGCTCGCACCATTTGAGCGGCGCATTGTTTGAGCACTCGGCGGGCATCGACATGATTCACGCCCCTTACAAAAGCGGCTCTGCAGCCGCCACCGATTTGATGGGTGGCCAAGTGCACATGATGTTTGAGCAGATGTATGCTGCAATGCCGTCCATCCAAGGCGGCCGGATGCGTGCATTGGCCATCACCAGCAAAAAACGTTCACCCTTGTTGCCCAACATCCCCACCATGGCGGAGCAAGGCTTTCCTGAAGTCGAGGTACTCAACTGGCAAGGCCTGATTGGCCCCAAAGGCATGTCGCCTGAGTTGATCAAGCAGCTCAACACGGTGTGCAACCAAGCCCTGCAAACCACGGAGGTGAAAGAAAAAATCTTGAGCCAAGGCAACGAAGTGGGTGGCGGCACACCCGAGCAATTTGCAGCACTCATCAAGGCAGAAGCCCCACGCTGGGCAAAAGTCGTGCGGGATGCGAAAATCGATCCTGAATGATTTTTTAGCTGCCCTGCAAGTAGCACACCTGTATGACCACACTCAAAGCCCCCGAACTCCTGCTGCCTGCAGGTTCGCTCGACAAAATGCGCGCCGCTTATGACTTCGGCGCAGACGCCGTGTATGCCGGCCAACCACGTTACAGCTTGCGCGCGCGCAACAACGAGTTCCGACTTGAGCAAATTGGCATCGGTATTGCTGAAGCCCATGCGCGTGGCAAGAAGTTCTTTGTGACCAGCAACTTGCTGCCGCACAACGACAAGGTGCGCACCTACTTGCGAGACATCGAGCCCATCATCGCCATGAAGCCAGACGCCCTCATCATGGCTGACCCCGGCCTGATTGCGATGGTGCGCGAGAAGTGGCCAGAGGTGGCCATTCACCTCTCAGTGCAAGCCAACACCGTCAACTGGGCGGCTGTGAAGTTTTGGCAAAAAGTGGGCGTCACGCGCATCATCTTGTCGCGCGAACTCAGCTTTGACGAGATTGAAAAAATTCGCCAAGAGTGCCCCGACATGGAGCTCGAGGTGTTCGTGCACGGTGCGTTGTGCATTGCCTACTCAGGCCGTTGTTTGTTGTCAGGCTACTTCAACCGCCGCGACCCCAACCAAGGCACTTGCACCAACGCTTGCCGCTGGAGCTATGGCACCCAAGCCAGTGCCACCGACCCCAACACTGGTGAAGCCATGGCCATTCCGATGGAAGGCGACTTTGACTTTGCCAAGTCACAACAAGAAGCCGAGTCCAGCTTTTCGTCGTGCGGTAACGGCGAGCGCCACCCCGCTGCCGACAACATTTACTTGCTCGAAGAAAAAGGCCGCCCCGGCCAGCTCATGCCCATCATGGAAGATGAGCACGGCACCTACATCATGAACAGCAAAGACTTGCGTGCTGTCGAATATGTGGAACGCCTCACCAAAATTGGCGTGGACTCTCTCAAAATTGAAGGCCGTACCAAGAGCTTGTATTACGTAAGCCGTACTGCGCAGGTCTATCGCCGTGCGATTGACGATGCTGTGGCAGGTCGACCGTTCAACCCCGAACTCATCACCGAACTCGAAGGCCTGGCCAACCGTGGTTACACCGCAGGCCTGATGGACCGCCGCCCTGCCAACGACTACCAAAACTACGAAACCGGTCACTCCATTGCACACCGCAGCCAATTTGTGGGCGAGGTCCGCGGCGTAGCAGATGGCTGGGCTGAGATTGAAACCAAAAACAAATTCTCAGTCGGCGACACCATCGAAATCATTCATCCCAGCGGCAACCGTAAGGTCAAGCTGGAGCAAATGAAAGACAAAAATGGGGCATCTATCGACGTAGCCGCAGGCAGCCCCACCCATGTGTGGATTCCTGTGGACGGGCCAGTTGAAGGTGGCTTGTTGGCGCGGATGTTCTAACCCCGCACACCACACAAAAAACCCCGCAAGGCTCGCGCTTTGCGGGGTTTTTGCTTTGTCACCCAATGCCGAAGCGTTAGGTGAAGCTGCAGGCAGCTTACGCTGTCACACCCTTGGCAGTTTCAACGTACTCTTCGATCTGGTTGAAGTTCAAGTACTTGTAGATGGCTGCGCCATCGCTGTTCACCACACCCATGGCTTCGTGGTACTCGGCCACGGTAGGGAATTTGCCCATCTTTGAGGTGATGGCTGCCAACTCGGCAGAGGCCAAGTACACGTTGGTGTTCTTGCCCAGACGGTTGGGGAAGTTACGTGTGGAGGTAGACACCACGGTTGCGCCTTCGCGCACTTGCGCTTGGTTACCCATGCACAACGAGCAGCCTGGCATTTCGGTGCGTGCACCGGCAGTACCGAATGCAGCGTAGTGACCTTCTTTGATCAGCTCGCTCTCGTCCATCTTCGTTGGAGGTGCCACCCACAACTTGACAGGGATATCGCGTTGACCGCCGAGCAACTTAGCAGCTGCGCGGAAGTGACCGATGTTGGTCATGCAAGAACCGATGAACGCTTCGTCGATCTTGGTGCCAGACACTTCAGACAAGAACTTGGCATCATCTGGATCATTCGGGCAGCACACGATTGGCTCTTTGATGTCGGCCAAATCGATTTCGATGACGTGTGCGTATTCAGCATCTTTGTCGGCTTCGAGCAAGCTAGGTGCAGCCAACCATTGCTCAACCTTCTCAATGCGGCGAGCCAAGGTGCGTGCATCAGCGTAACCGTCAGCAATCATGTTCTTCATCAACACCACGTTGGACTTGAGGTACTCAGCCACTGGCTCTTTGTTGAGCTTGATCGAGCAACCGGCAGCAGAACGCTCAGCAGACGCGTCAGACAATTCAAACGCTTGTTCCACTTTGAGGTTTGGCAAGCCTTCGATTTCCAAGATGCGACCAGAGAATTCGTTGATCTTGCCGGCCTTGGCCACAGTCAACAAACCTTGTTTGATCGCATACAAGGGAATGGCATGCACCAAGTCACGCAATGTCACGCCAGGCTGCATTTCGCCTTTGAAGCGAACCAAGATGGACTCAGGCATATCCAAAGGCATCACGCCTGTAGCGGCACCGAACGCCACCAAACCAGAACCAGCAGGGAAAGAAATACCAATGGGGAAACGCGTGTGTGAGTCGCCCCCTGTACCGACGGTGTCAGGCAACAACAAACGGTTCAACCAAGAATGAATCACACCGTCGCCTGGACGCAGGGCAACGCCACCACGGTTGCTGATGAACGCTGGCAATTCGCGATGTGTTTTCACGTCCACAGACTTGGGGTAAGCCGCTGTGTGGCAGAACGATTGCATGACCATGTCAGCAGAGAAGCCCAAGCAAGCCAAGTCTTTCAACTCATCACGGGTCATGGGGCCTGTGGTGTCTTGTGAACCCACGGTGGTCATCTTGGGTTCGCAGTAAGTGCCGGGGCGAACGCCTTGACCTTCTGGCAAACCCACCGCACGACCCACCATCTTTTGAGCCAGCGTGAAGCCAGCCTTGGTCGTGATCGGTGCTGTCGGCAAGCGGAACACGGTTGATGCGGGCAGACCCAAGAACTCGCGAGCCTTGGCGGTCAAGCTGCGACCGAT
>CANFKQ010000103.1 GCA_947447405.1 Comamonadaceae bacterium
ACAGCAAGTTGTATTGCAGCGGGTCAAGGTCGGTAATCTTCAAGGCATACGCCACCAACGAACCAGCACCCGAACCGCGACCTGGCCCCACAGGGCAACCATTGGCTTTGGCCCACTGAATGAAGTCACCCACAATCAAGAAATAGCCGGGAAAGCCCATGTTCAAAATCGTGTTCAGCTCAAACTCAAGGCGCTCCACATAACGTGGACGCTCTTCATCGCGTTTGGCTTGCACTGGGTACAGGTGCGCTAAGCGGGCTTCTAGACCCTCGTGCGACACATGACGGAAATAGTCTTCCACCGACATCACCACACCGTTCACCGGCGGGATGGGGAAGTTGGGCAGCTGCGGCTTACCCAACACCAAGGTCAGGTTGCAACGTTTGGCAATTTCAGCGGTATTGGCAATGGCGCTGGGCACATCGGCAAACAGTTCGCACATTTGCGCAGATGATTTGAAATACTGCTCGCGCGTGAACTTGCGCACACGGCGTTGGTTACCCAAGATTTCGCCTTCGGCAATACACACACGCGCTTCATGCGCTTCGTAGTCGTCAGGCTGGGTGAACTGCACCGGGTGTGTGGCCACCACGGGTAGGCTCAGGCGAGAGGCCAGTTGCACAGCGGCAGATACATGGGTTTCGTCATCCGCACGGCCTGCGCGTTGCAGCTCGATGTAGAAACGATGCGGAAAAATGCCTGCCAACTGCAAAGCCACTTCACCCGCACGCGTCGTGTCACCCTGCACCAAGGCCTGGCCCACCGCGCCAGCTTGAGCGCCCGACACAGCAATCAGACCTTGCGACAGCTCTTGCAGCCACTCCAGCTTGGTCACGGCCACCGCCTTATGCACGTTTTGCGTCCAGCCTCGGCTGATCAGCTCGCACAGGTTCAAGTAGCCCTGATGGTTTTGCACTAACAACACCATGCGCGAGGTTTGAGCGGCGTCTTGGGTCAGGCTTTCTAGGTAAATCTCGGCGCCTATGACGGGCTTGACGCCTTTGCCACGCGTTTCTTTGTAAAACTTGATGGCACCATACAGGTTGTTGATGTCGGTAATGGCCAGCGCGGGCTGCTGGTCGGCTGCGGCTGCTTTCACCACCTCGTCGATGCGATTGGTCCCGTCAACGACAGAAAATTCGGAGTGAAGGCGCAGGTGAACAAACATGCAACAGATTGTAGGGACACGCCGTTACTTAGAATGACTGGGTGAACCAAATCCTGAATATTTCTTGCTATAAATTCGTCGCCCTGCCCGACGCCCAAGACCTGCGCCAGCCTTGCTTAGACAACGCCTTGGCACGCCAACTCAAGGGCACGATCTTGATAGCAGAAGAAGGCATTAATTTCTTCCTAGCTGGTAACGCCGACGATGTGAATGGCTTTGTTGATTGGCTGCGCACCGACGCCCGATTTGCTGACCTTGCCCCCAAAGAAAGCTGGTCTGACACACAGCCGTTTCGCAAAATGCTGGTGAAGGTGAAGAACGAAATCATCCGCATGAACCACCCCAGCATTCGCCCTTCTGCGGGCCGCGCACCTGCGGTGACGCCCGAAACAGCGAAACGCTGGTTGGACCAAGGTCACGACGACGAAGGACGTCCTGTGGTCACGCTCGACACGCGCAATCAGTTCGAGGTTGATGCGGGTACGTTTCAAAACACCATCAACTGGGGCATCACCAAGTTCACCGAGTTTCCAGATGCGGTGCAAGCCCACTTGAGCGAGCTACAAGACAAAACCGTCATCAGCTTTTGCACCGGTGGCATTCGCTGCGAGAAAGCGGCCATTTACATGCGCAATGCAGGCTTGCCCCATGTGTACCAGCTAGAAGGCGGTATCCTCAAATACTTTGAAGAAGTGGGTAGCGAACACTACGATGGCGGCTGCTTTGTGTTTGACGAGCGCCGCGCCGTGGGCGCTGACCTCAGTGCAACAGGTTTGACGCCCGAGGGCACCTTCCCCGTTACTCTTCCAACAGCGCCAACACCTCAGACTTAAATTCACGGGTGTACAAAACACCGGCCACCAACAGCGTGGCAAACACAAACATGGCGGGCGAGAAAAACCATCCAAGCGCTGCGAACGAAAAATAGTAAGCACGTAAACCACCATTGAAGGTCTCAGCGGCTAAGCCCGTCATCGCGGCGGCACGATCGGCGTAATGCTTTCTATCTACGACCTCACCATTGGCAAAGCTCTCAGCGGGGGGCATGGCACCAATGAGCAGCGCCACAAAGGTGTACTGACGCATCGACCACGAGAAGCGAAAGAATGAGTACACAAAGATCACCACCAACACCAAGATTTTGAACTCAAACACCAAGATGGGCGTTTGCTCAGCAAACGGGATTTCGCGCACCAGCTCAGCCGCTTTATCCGTGGTGCCTAGCAAGGCAAATAAGCCACCCAAAATCAAAATCGTGGTGGAGCAAAAAAAGGCAGGCGTGGCCGACAAGGTCTGCGTGATGATGCCGTCCAACATGCGAGGGTCACGGGCTGTGGTTTGCAACATCCACAGATGTCGATAGCGATTGGTCATGGCCAAGATCGAGTGCTGTCCATCACTCCAATGCTTGGCGAACATGGCGTAACTCACCCACACGAAGACAAAAAAACCGAGGGCCACCCAATCGGTCCAAGGTAGCAGTTGAATGATTTTCATACGTTGAATACTACCCAAAGAAAAAGGACAGCCCTCGCGAACTGTCCTTTTATTTCACAACCCGTATTGAACGGGATGCGTTCCCTAAGCCGAAAATTAAGCGTGCAACTTTGTAGCCATTGCGGCCACGCGCTCACCGTAGGCTTTGGCGGTGTCCAAATCGCCTTGAGGAATGTCAGCCGCAGGGCTGGTCGGGCCAACTTGGGCCATCACGCCAGAGTTAGAACCGAGGCGGTTGATGTTGCCATCGTTCATGGCGGGCTGACCCACCCACACCATGCCTTGTTGCATGGCCAAGGTCATGAAGTATTGGATAGTCGACAGCTTGTCACCACTGGGGCTGGCAGAAATGGTGAAGCCGCCAGCCACTTTGTCTTTCCATGCGCTGCCGAACCATTGCTTTGAGGTGGCATCTGCGAACTTCTTGAACTGCCAAGACACCGTGCCCATGTAAGTGGGTGAGCCAAAGATGATGGCGTCAGCAGCATTGAGGGCGTCCCACTCTGCATCCGTGATGTTGCCGTCTGCATCGATGGCGACGATGGTTGCTTTCGCGCCTTCGGCGACGAACTGGGCTACGCGTTGTGTGTGGCCGTAGCCTGAGTGATAAACGACGACAGTTTTAGTCATGATGTGTTTCCCTATTGAGTCGATGAAGAAAGAGGTTGAAAAAAGCGAACGAAGAATGTGTGAATTATTGAGCTTGTTTTTTAGCGTCCAAGCTCCAAGCGCCAGCGCCTGATGAGACCAACACCATCAAGCCACCAATCAAACCGATGTTCTTAAAGAACAAGAGCTGTTGCACAAAAGCTTGCTCAGGCGCGGCAACCCAAAACGCGTGGAAGTAGATCGAAGCCACGAGTGTGAACAAAGCCAACACAGCTGCAGCGACGCGGGTTTGAAAACCCAAGATCAATGCGACAGAGCCCAAAATCTCCACCGCCAAAGCAGCGACTGCTGCCGCGGTGGGCATTGGCAAACCAACGGACGTGATGTAACCCACAGTGCCTTCAAAGCCAGAGAGCTTGGCCAAGCCAGCAGGCAAAAAGAGGGCTGCGATCAAAAGACGACCGATGAGGTTGAGTGCGTTATTCATGAGAAAGTTCCTTCAAAAATGAATGAAATGAAAAATTAAGCGGCCAAGTCAAACACCAGCACTTCGGCATCGTCGCCGTGGCTCAGGTCGATGGTCTGTTCGTTGTCTAACAGTGCGGCGTCGCCCGTGGCCAGTGCCACGCCATTGACTTGCAAAGCACCACGAATGAGGTGCACATAGGCTTTGCGGCCTTGAGCAATCGTCAAGGTTGCGGCTTCCTCCCCATCAAACAGGCCGGCATACAAAGCGGCGTCAGCGTGTATCGTGACCACACCCCCTTCAGGCGCAGCAATCCGGCTGAGAGCACCACGCTTAGACGCAGGAGGAACCGTTTTTTGCTCGTAGCCAGAGGGAATACCACGCACATTGGGCTCAATCCAAATTTGAAAAAAGTGAGTGGTCTCGTCTGGTGCATGGTTGAACTCGCTGTGCTGCACGCCACTGCCTGCACTCATGCGCTGCACATCACCTGGCGGAATGCCTTCAATGTTGCCCATGCTGTCTTTGTGTGCCAAGTTGCCGCTCAGCACATAGCTGATGATTTCCATATCGCGGTGACCGTGTGTGCCAAAGCCCGTGCCCGGCGCAATGCGGTCTTCGTTAATGACGCGCAAATTGCCCCAGCCCATGAACTCGGGGTTGTAGTAGTTGGCGAACGAAAAGCTGTGGAATGACTTGAGCCAGCCGTGATCGGCGTAGCCTCGGTCTTGTGATTTACGAATGGTGAGCATGATGTGTTTTCCTTGACCTGAACTTTAGGCCACGGCCCCACCTTTGCCATGCATCGCATTTGATGGCATCATTCAAATTATTTGAACGATCAAAAACTCATTGCATGACTTCGCCACGTGATGTCCTCACCCCTGATTCGCTATCCATGCTGCACGCAATTGAAAAAGCAGGCAGCTTTGCCGCAGCTGCACGCGCTCTGGGCGTGGTGCCCAGCGCGCTCACCTACCGTGTTCGCCAAATCGAAGATGCGCTGGACGTCCTGCTGTTTGACCGCAGCTCACGCCAAGCCAAGCTCACTGCTGCAGGCCACGAACTGATGCGCGAAGGCGCACGCTTACTAGCCGATATGGATGCCATTGCTAACCGCGTGAAGCGAGTAGCCACCGGCTGGGAAAGCCAGTTCACCATCGCTGTGGACGGCATCATCGACCGCACCACGGTGATGGAGTTGTGCGAAGCCTTCATGGCCTTGAATGCGCCCACGCGCCTCAAGCTGCGCGACGAAACACTCACCGGCACGCTCGAAGCGTTGACGAGTGGTCAAGCCGATTTGGCGCTGGGCATTGCCGGTTCGTTCAGCGATAGCGGCACCACATCGGGCATACACAGCCACACACTTGGGCCCATGCGATTTGTATTTGCCATGGCGCCGCATCACTCACTGGCACAAGCACCAGAGCCATTGACCGATGTACTTATCGGCCAACACCGTGCCGTAGCCGTTGCCGACTCGGTGCAGCGCGGCGCGGGCGTGACCATTGGTTTGCTGCCCGGTCAAGACGTGTTCACCGTGTCCAATATGCACAGCAAAATTGAAGCGCAGGTGCGCGGCTTGGGCGTCGGCTTTGTGCCCGAGCTGATGGTGCAACCCTTGATTGACCAAGGTGTGTTGGTGGTGCGTGAGGTGGACCGCCCGCAACGTGTGGCTCAACTCAGTTACGCTTGGCGCATCCCCGATGGCAGCGAGGGCGAGCGCGGCGGTCGCGCTTTGCAGTGGTGGCTCAAACAACTCAAAAGCACCACCACACGTTCTGCGCTATTGGTGAACCCCCGCCCCAATCAACCCACACGGAAGGTGTAGAGTGCAACCATGACATTAAACATCGCCATCATCGGAGCCGGCATCGCTGGCATCACAGCAGCCCGCACTTTGGCCAACGCTGGCCACCATGTACATGTGTTTGAAAAGAGCAGAGGCGCAGGTGGTCGTATGTCCACCCGTCTGAGCAACTTCGGCACCTTTGACCACGGCACGCAGTACTTCACCGTGCGCGATCCACGCTTCTCTCTGGCGCTACAAACCGTGCCCGGCACTGCCGATATTTGCCGCCCTTGGAGCGCCAACGCCGTACGCGTGCTCGACCCACTCGGCCATGTGTTTGAAGCCGCCCGCGCCACCAAAGACGCGCACTTTGTCGCCAAGCCCGGCATGAACGCCTTGGTGCGTCACTGGGCCGAACCGCTGGGCAAAGCCCTCACCTACAACACACAAGTCAACCGCTTAGAGCGCGGCGCCAAAGGCTTGTGGACGCTTCATACAGTCAACAGCACATCCGGCAAAGAAGTGGCGCAAAAGCACGCCGGCTTTGACCATGTTTTGCTCGCCATTCCCTCGGTGCAAGCCGAGAACTTGCTGAAAGCGTCGGGCAAAGAAGCTGCCAATACCCAATGGCTCAAAGCCATGGATGCCGTCGACGTAGCCCCTTGCTGGACCATGATGGTGGCCTTCCCCAACGCCACGCAGCCCAACCTGCACATCGGTCCACAGTGGAACGCCGCACGCAGCATTCACCACCGCATTGCGTGGTTGGCGCGCGAGTCATCCAAGCCCGGCCGTGGCAAGGTGGAGCGTTGGACTGTGCAAGCCAGCGCTGCTTGGTCGGCCGAACACATCACCGACACCGAAGCCCGTGTGAAAGCCAAACTCTTGCGTGCGTTTGCAGAGCTGACCGGTATCCGCGCCGAACCAGCCCAGACCGAGATGCACCGCTGGTTGTATGCCAAAACAGTCAAGCCACTGGGTGTGTCGCATCAGTACAACCCAGCCAATGGCTTGGGTACCTGCGGCGATTGGCACTTGGGCCACCGCGTGGAAGACGCGTTTGTCTCTGGCCTAGAACTCGCTTTGGCAGTTTGCCAATCCGCCAAGCGTTTGTAATTGCCGTACATCGGTCGATTCGCTCCTTCACCCACGGGCCCGCTGCATGCGGGCTCGCTCGTTGCTGCACTCGCCAGTTGGCTAGACGCACGCGCACATGGCGGTCAATGGCTGGTACGCATCGAAGACGTGGACACACCGCGCTGCATCCCCGGCGCAGACCAACTCATCCTCCAACAACTCGCCACATGTGGACTTGTGCCCGACGCACCCGTGATGTGGCAATCGCAACGCGGCGATGCCTACCAAGTCGCGCTGAACACCTTGATTGCCAAAGACTGGGCCTACCCCTGCGGCTGCTCACGCAAAGAGATTGAAGACGCACAAGCCTTGATGGGCCACACGCGTGAGCGCCACACTGCGGCTGTCTACCCTGGCACTTGCCGCGAGGGTTTGAACGGCAAAGCCGCGCGTGCTTGGCGCTTGAATGTGCAACGCGTGATAGACGATTTGCAACTGGCCACCCCTTTGACATGGCAAGACCGTTTGCTCGGTGCACAGCAACAAGACGTGGCGAAGGATGTGGGCGACTTCGTACTACGCCGCGCCGACGGCCTGTGGGCCTACCAACTCGCCGTGGTGGTGGACGATGCGGCACAGGGCATCACACACATCGTGCGTGGGGAAGATTTGACCGACAACACCGCACGACAAATCGTGTTGCAACACGCGTTGGACTTAGCCACGCCCACCTACATGCACACGCCGTTGGTATTGGGTGAGAACGGGGAAAAACTGAGTAAACAAAATGGGGCTGAGGCGCTGGACTTGAGCCACCCTTTGGTAACCCTCCATCAGGCAGCCTCACTTTTAAATCTGCCAGCTGAACATGGCACGCTTTCAGAGACACTGACCACTTGGGTCAAACGGTATGAAAAGTCGAAGTAAAAACCTGCCAAATGTTATGCGACTGAATCAGTTGATATGACTGTCGCCATTGACGAATAAGCACCCCATCAGTGCCAAACATCAACCAGTCAAACGAGACAAGCCGACTGTCTTGGCCTAATTTCACGACTTCAAAAGTTTGCATTTCAAACCGTTCATAACCTTCCATTCGCCAATCAGCAGCCACGGACGCATATAAACGTGCGCCTTCCGTGTGCGACGGGATCACCATGACCGAGCCATCAGCGCGAACACTCATTGCGGGCTCATGAAACAAAGAGGCAAATACCTCCCAGTTTTGTTGTTCAAACTCGGATTGGTAACGCTTGAAAAAATTAATCATGTCGTGCATCAAGCTGAATCCTTTTTTTAAGAAACAAATTATGTGAGAGCCGTTGCCATTTCCAATTTACGCCAATGAGGTCCCGCGATAATGTGCACATACTCCTAGATTTCTCAGCCATGACTACCGCCGACACGCCCACCACACCAGAGACCACAAAATCCGACACGCCATTCATGCGCGTCATCAAAACCTACGTGCTGCGCGCTGGGCGTATGGGGCCCGGTCAGACACGTGCGTTTGAACAATTTGGTCCACAGTTTTTAGTGCCCTACACGTCTGAGCGTTTGGATACTGCCACCACTTTTGGCCGCTCTGCCCCACTGATTTTGGAAATTGGTTTTGGCATGGGCGACGCCACCGCCAAGATTGCGCACGCCCGCCCTGACGATAATTTTTTGTGTTGCGAGGTTCACGCGCCAGGCGTGGGTGCTTTGCTCAAGCGCTGCGGCGAAGAAAGCATTGGCAACATCCGCATCGTGCAGCACGACGCGGTCGAGGTGATGGACCACATGCTGGGCGAAAACAGCCTAGACGGCGTGCACATCTTCTTCCCCGACCCTTGG
>CANFKQ010000104.1 GCA_947447405.1 Comamonadaceae bacterium
ACGAGTGCGTCATGCGCGTGCGAAACAAATCGCCTTCGTGGTTCAAGAAGACTTGGGTTTTATAGACCAAGCGGCGAAAGGCCGTGGAGTGAACGATGCGGTCGCGGTCGCGCTGATGTGGGTTGCGCACGCTAGAGGCATGGGCGGGAAGTGAGGGTTCTGCGTGGCGGCGGCCACGTGACTTTTCAGGCAGGCAGGCGTATAGAGCGAGTTGAGTCATTGCTTTTGTTTTCTGTGCTCGCTAGCGATGTAGGGGATGTGCCACTTCTTCATGCTGGTCCAGAAATCATCAGCGGCACATCACCCATACCGCCAGACTGCGAACGGCGTTGTTTCACTCGCCTAGCTTCGCCACTCTTATTTTTCACAGCAGTCGTCAATGACTTGCGCCACCAAAGCATCCGGCGCGCCGCGCACGATGGCCGTGCCGGGCTTGTCGATGAGCACGAATTTGATTTCGCCGGCTTCGGCTTTTTTGTCCACGCGCATGTGGTGCAAGTATTCGTCTGCACCGAGTTTGGGGCCTACGATCGGCAAGCCTGCGCGTTCAATGAGTGCGGTGAAGCGGGACACAAACGCCTCGTCTACCAAACCCAAACGTTGCGAGAGGTGCGAGGCCATGACCATGCCGCAGCCCACAGCTTCGCCGTGCAACCATTCGCCAAAACCCAAGCCAGCCTCAATGGCGTGGCCAAAGGTGTGGCCGAAGTTGAGAATGGCGCGAATGCCGCCTTCGCGTTCGTCTTGACCCACCACCCAGGCTTTGATTTCACAGCTGCGCTTGACAGCGTGTGCCAAGGCTTTCGGGTCACGCGCTAAAAGTGCGTCGAGATTGGTGTCGATCCAGTCTAAGAACTGCATGTCGGCGATGGGGCCGTATTTGATGACTTCGGCCAAGCCAGCGCTCATTTCGCGTTGAGGCAAGGTTTGCAAGGTGTCGAGGTCACACACCACGCGTTGCGGTTGGTAGAACGCGCCGATCATGTTTTTGCCAATGGGGTGATTGATGGCCGTCTTGCCTCCCACTGATGAATCGACCTGTGCCAGCAAGGTGGTAGGCACTTGCACAAAGGGCACGCCGCGCATGTAGCACGCGGCGGCAAAGCCGGTCATGTCACCCACCACACCGCCGCCCAAGGCGAACAGCACGGTTTTGCGATCTGCACCTTTGCCCAGCAGCTCGTCAAAAATCAAGTTGAGCGTTTGCCAGTCTTTGTGACTCTCGCCATCGGGTAAGGCCACGGTGTGCACATGTTTATAGAGCGGCGCAAGGGCGGATTGCAAACGCTCGGCATAGATGGGGCCCACGGTGTCATTGGTGACGATGAGTGCTGCCGACGCTTTGGGTAAGTCAGCCCAAGTGCTGACGGCGTTGAGCAACTGCTCGCCAATCAAGATGCTGTAACTGCGATCGCCCAAGTCAATGGCAACGCGTTCGAGGTGTGGTGTGTTCGACATGAATCAGATTCTGTGTGGTGGCGACACGCGTGGGCGGTCGGCAGGCGCGGGGGGCGAGACGGGTTTGATGTGGCCCGCGAGTTCAAGCTGCGACACGATCATGTTGACCAAACCGGCCACGTTGGGACGGCCCGTTTCGATGACGTAGTGCGCGGTTTCGCGATACAGCGGGTCACGCACTTCGAGGAGTTCGCGCAAGCGCGCTTGCGGATCTGCAACTTGCAGCAAAGGGCGGTTTTGGTCGTTGCGCAAACGGCGAAACACTTCTTCGGGGCTGGAGCGCAGATAAAACACGTGGCCGTGTTTGTGCAGACGTTCGCGGTTGATGGGACGCAGCACCGAGCCGCCGCCTGTAGACAACACGCCTTGGTGGTTTTGACACAAGTCGGCGAGCACTTCAGATTCGAGGTCGCGAAAGCGGTCTTCCCCTTCGCGTTCGAAATATTCGCGCACCGAGCAACCCAAGCGGTGCTCAATCGCGTGATCCGAATCAACAAAGGGGAGGTGAAGTCGTCGAGCGAGTTGACGCCCAACGGTCGTTTTGCCGGAACCCGGCAGACCCACCAAAACCAACAACATATGCTTTCTTAACGTGCAACGGCACTGTGATCGAGCATTTTAGGCGTTATGAAGACCAGCAACTCTTGCTTGGCTTGGGAGGTGCGGCGGTTTTTGAACAAATAGCCCAGCACAGGGATGTCCCCCAGGAGCGGGACTTTGTACTCGTCCTCTTGCTCGCTGGTTTCGTAAATACCGCCAATCATGACCGTGCCGCCGTTTTCTACCAGCACTTGGGTCTTGACGTGCTTGGTGTCGATGGCAAAACCAGCGGGGGTGATTTGGCCCACGTTGTCTTTGGAAATATCGAGATCAAGCACGATGCCACCTTCAGGCGTGATTTGTGGCGTGACCTCAAGCTTGAGGTTGGCTTTGCGAAATGCCAGGCTGGTTGCACCGCTGGCCGCAGCCACCTGGTAAGGCAACTCGGTACCTTGCTCAATCACGGCCTTAGCTTGGTCAGCAGTGACCACGCGAGGGCTGGACACGACCTTACCCTTGCCATCGGCCTCCAAAGCTGACAGTTCCAAGTTGAGAAAGCGGTTTTTGGCAGAGTTAAAGATGGACACCGCAAAAGTGGCCGATGCAAAACCATTGAGGCTGGCAGCGGGCAGGTTGACGAAACTGCCAGAGGTGTCGAGCGCTTTGTCGGCGATATTGAAACTGGTGGCCTGCTGCGCCGTAGGGTTGGCATTGGCAATCGCGTTGGCATTGGTCGGCCCCCATACCGTTTGCGCACCGCCTTGCCCCATGCCGCCCAAGCGCACACCCAGTGTTTGGCCAAAGGTGTCACTGGCTTGCACGATGCGTGCTTCGATCATCACTTGGCGCAAGGGGATGTCGATCTTGGCGATCATTTGCGCCACTTGGTCGAGACGCTCGGCAATGTCGGTGACGAAGAGTTGGTTGGTGCGCGGCTCAGCCATCGCGCTGCCGCGCGTGCTAAGAATACGCGAGCCGCCGGCCATGGACGACAGACTAAAGGGCGCCGCGCTGGTCGCTGATGGATAGCCCAGCCCGGCGCCACCTAAACCTAAGCTGTACCCCCCACCGTAACCACCCACATTTGGTGCAGCTGGCAACACCATGCCGCCTTGAATCTGCGTGAGCACATCCACCGCCTTGGCGTAATTGAGGGCAAAACCGCGGGTTTGCATGGGCTCTAGATTTTGCGCAGCGAGCTTACTTTCATATTCAAGCTTCTCGCGCGCAGCCACTTCGGCACGCGGAGCCACCCAAATGACGTCACCTTGTCTGCGCACACTCAAGCCTTTGGCTTGGGCCATGATGTCGAGAACTTGGTCCCACGGCACTTTGTGCAGTTTGAGGGTGAGCGAGCCAGTGACGGTGTCAGATGTGATGATGTTGAGTCCCGTGAAATCCGCCATGATTTGCAGCGCAGTGCGGACCTCAATGTTTTGAAAATTCATCGACATGGGGGCGCCAGTGAACGTGAGCTTGGCTTCTTGGCTGTGCAGTGGCAAGGCGAACATACAAAACAGAGACCAGCAACCATGCACAACTGCGCGACGCATGGGCCCCATCAATTGGCGATCCCTCAACACGCGACTCTCAAACGGCTGACTCATGGCATCAACTCCTGCAACGGCAAACGCACCTCCCGAATTTGCCATTGGCCAGCGGACGTCAACGCCAGCTCTTGCAACACCAAGCTATCAGACTGAACGGCCAGAACTTTGCCAAAGTCTTGCCCTAAACGTTGGCCCAAACGCACGCGGTGAACACTCATCATTTGGGTCTCTTTCTTTGCCCCAACTGGGGGCAACACTTTGACCAAAGCCTCCACTTCAGTACCCGATGCAATCTGTCCCACATATTGCAAACGCTCGCGTGGAAAAGCCTCCAGCACATCACGCGAACGCAACAGCTCTGGCGCAACCAAACGCTTGTAGCTGGGGTGCCGCTCAGCATGGGCACGTTGCGCAGAGGCCCAACTTTGCACATTGAATGGGTCTGCCATTTCTGCACCATCTGAGGTGCCGCTGAACAAATCAAAAGTTGATTCAGCTGCTGTGGATTGCGGAGCCACCGCCAACACCTGCGCAGAAATGCCGCCATTCGGATCCGCCTTGAGCTCCAGCGAAGCCATCGTCACACCTGGGGCAGCTTTAGGCCATTGCGCTAGCCAATTGAGCCACCCATCCCACGAGCCTTGAACCTTCAAGTGCACAGGCAATTGCTGCATGTGTAGCGCATTCAAGACTGGGCTTTGTTGCGGCTTGTCCAAACCCAGTTGTGAAAACTGCAACCCCTGTTGTTCCGCTAAATGGATCAGTATGGTGGCATCGGCAAATGGCGTTTGTGCCTGGTTTTGTATTTCTAACAACTGCGCGGTTTGCACCCGCAGCGCCTGGGTGATTTCGTATTGCGCCAGAAGCTTGGCTTGTGCTTCATGGCCCTCATCCCACGCCTGCCAACTGCGCAGCCACCAAGGACCGAGCAACAGCACTCCACAAACACCGGCCGCCACAAATAAACCATTCTGAAACGGACGGGGCCAGCACCAAGGTTGGCGCCAATCCAGTTGAAACACGTTCATGTGCCACCACGTCATCACGCACCCACCTTCAAATCAGCTTCGATGCGGAATTGCCATACCGGTAGCCCCGTGGTGGATACGGCTGGCATCACCTGCAACTGCGGCAGTTCGGGCGATTGCTCCCAAATATCGAGCGCCTTGAGTTGTTTGACCAACTGTTGCACATGGTTTGACGATAAGGCCTCGCCATGCACGGTCCAACGCGAACCTTGCTGCTTGACACTGCCCACCCACACGCCATGCGCAGCATGGCTAAGCACGCGACTCCATTGCAGGCTTTGGGCTTGCAGGTCTTGGCGAGTTTTGATCCAAAGCGCTTGCTTCGTGCGCCTATCTTGTTCGGCCTTGGCGTGTTGATGTGCTTTTTTTACTTCATCAAACGCACGGGTGGAAGCCGCCGTATCGCCTAATTTTTCAAGTTGGGCATCAGCAGCAGACGCCATCACCATCGCGAAGCCCCCAGCCAAAAATGCCCCGCCCATGACACACACAGCCACGCACAATAGCCACGTGCGACGCAACACATGCTGAGCCTCGTCGCGGTGAGGTAAAAAATTGACACCTTCATCCTGCCATGCACGCAAGGCCAAGCCAAATGCTGCATCACATTGGAGTGCCAAAGCGGCACTGGCTGGCGACAGGGCGACTAAGGCCTCCCTCACCTTGGTGCGGCTTGAAGCCTCGTGACGGGGCTCGATCGCCAAAACCTTTAAATCCGCAAGTTGGGCCACGCGCTGCAACGCCTCGACCCGAAGTCGTGGCGCCGCGTGCACCCAATAACGCTGTTCGCCCACAGGTGCGACATCGGCTTCGACGCTGTAATCAATGCACACCTCAGCGGCGAACTCAGGCAGTCCCAACTGCGCTTCGGCTTGCAGCTGAAACACGACATCATCTGGCGACAAGCTCGACACCAATGTGACACAGTGGTTTGACACACATGTGCTGTCTAAACCTATACAGATCACTTCAGGCTGATAGTCCCTCACCTCCAAATACGTGCGCAACCATAAACCCAACTCAACCGACTGACGCACTTCACCCTGTACCACCATGCCATCTGGCAAATTCAGACGTTCCGCACAACACACACGGTCGGGGTGACTGGACGAGCCGCTCAGCACCACCAAGCTGCACACATCTGGGCCAACATCTAACCCCACAACACTCAAGCGGCGCAGGCGTGAACGTTGCGACCATGAGCTCCAAGACATAGAGATATCCTTTTGTAAAAGTAGGCAATGCCTTGCATTTCAACGCGTTGACCAGTGGCTGCGGCGGTGTTTGACTCGGGACTTTTGTAATGGCAGCGCGGTTTTTATAAAATGGACCACTTATGGCGATCACTCCCCCCCCCGAAGGTTCGAAAGAACACGCCGCTGCCTTTGCAGCTCCCCGTTCCATGGCGAGCCGACTTTTGCTGTGGGCATTAGGTATTGCCGCAGCAGCCGCACTCGTTGTAGGCCTTCTGGTGGCCGTGGCACTGGCTATGGCCTACCCGCAACTGCCAGATATATCCGACTTGGCCGACTACCGACCCAAGCTGTCGATGCGCGTGTACTCGGTAGAGGGCACACAGATTGGCGAGTTTGGTGAAGAGCGCCGCAACCTGACGCCCTTCAAAGACATCCCCAAGGTGATGAAAGATGCTGTATTGGCCATTGAAGATTCGCGCTTCTACCAACACGGCGGTGTGGATTACATCGGCCTCCTGCGTGCCAGCTTGGCCAACTTAGGTCGCGCCAAAAGTCAAGGCGCCTCCACCATCACCATGCAGGTGGCACGTAATGTCTATCTGTCGTCAGAAAAAACGTTCACACGCAAGATTTACGAAATCTTGCTAACCAGCAAGCTCGAGCACATGCTCAGCAAAGACCAGATTTTTGAAATCTATTTGAATCAAATTTATTTGGGTAACCGCGCATATGGTTTTGCTGCGGCGTCTGAGGCCTACTTTGGCAAGCCACTGAAAAATATCAGCATCGCAGAAGCGGCCATGTTGGCGGGCCTGCCCAAAGCGCCCTCGGCATATAACCCGATTGCCAACCCAAAGCGTGCCCGTGCACGCCAGCTCTACATCATTGAGCGTATGGAAGAAAACGGCTTTATTACCAAAGAGCAAGCCGCCTCTGCCAAGCAAGAAGAGTTGAAGATTCGCACTGCAACCAGCAATCTCAATACACACGCCGACTATGTGGCCGAAATGGCCCGTCAGCTGATGTTTGCGCAGTACGGTCCGGAGATCTACACACGCGGTTTGAACGTCTACACCACCGTGCGTGCCAGCGACCAACAAGCGGCGTACTTTGCGCTGCGTCGCGGCATCATGGACTTTGAGCGCCGCCAACACTACCGTGGCCCTGAGCGCTTCATCAACTTGCCCACCAAACCATCCGAGCTAGAAGACGCGATTGACGACGCCCTGATTGAGCAAGGCGACAAAGGAGACTTGCTAGCGGCCGTTGTGCTGGACGCCACACCCAAGAAAGTGCGCGTGGTTCGCCAAAACAGCGAGGTGTTGGAAATCACAGGTGATGGTTTGCAACCAGTGCAATCGGGCTTGTCGGACAAGGCCGCGCCCAACATCAAACTGCGCCCAGGCGCGCTGGTGCGCATCACCAAGACAACCAAGGGCGGATGGGAAATTACCCAACTGCCTGAAGTGGAAGGTGCATTTGTATCCATCGACCCACGCGACGGCGCGATTCACGCGCTGGTGGGTGGCTTTGACTTCAACAAAAACAAGTTCAACCACGTGACCCAAGCTTGGCGTCAGCCCGGCTCGAGCTTCAAGCCGTTCATCTACTCGGCAGCGCTGGAAAAAGGCTTCACCCCCATGACAGTGGTGAATGACGCGCCGCTGTTCTTTGACGCCAGCGTGACGGGGGGCCAACCGTGGGAACCCAAAAACTACGACGGCACCTTCGAAGGCCCCATGACGTTGCGCAAAGGTTTGGCCAAATCAAAAAACATGATTTCGATTCGCGTGCTGCAAGCCGTGGGCGCACAAAACGCGCAAGACTGGATTGCCCAGTTTGGTTTTGACCCTGAAAAGCACCCGCCCTACCTGACCATGGCGCTTGGCGCGGGTTCGGTCACGCCCATGCAAATGGCAGCAGGCTACTCGGTATTTGCCAACGGTGGCTACCGCGTGAACCCCTTCCTCATCACCAAGGTCACGGACCAAATGGGCAAGACCTTGTCTGAGTTCACACCAACGCCCTTGGACGAATCAGCCCGCGCCATCGACGCGCGCAACGCGTTTGTCATGACCAGCTTGCTGCAAGAAGTGACCCGCTCAGGCACGGCTGCGCGCGCACAAGCCACCTTGAAACGCACTGACATTTACGGCAAAACTGGTACCACAAACGACTCGATGGACGCCTGGTTTGCCGGCTATCAGCCCACGCTCACTGCCGTCACTTGGATTGGTTACGACACCCCACGCAAGTTGGGTGACAGGGAAACCGGTGGTGGCTTGAGCTTGCCCGTGTGGATCAGCTACATGCAACACGCTTTGCAAAACGTACCCGTGGCAGAACCTTTGCCCCCCTCAGGTTTGAGTCATGAAGGTGGTGACTGGGCCTATACCGAGTTCAGTAGAGGTGGTGGAGTGGGCAGTCTAGGAATAGATGGTCGGTCGGGCTCTGGCGCTGGGAACAACAACGAGCAACTACCCGCCAATGACGAGAAGAAAAAGATTCTCGATTTGTTCAAAAACTAAAAACAAGGGCGCTATC
>CANFKQ010000105.1 GCA_947447405.1 Comamonadaceae bacterium
CCTGCTTTGGTCAGGGCGTTGAACAGGGTGGATTTGCCAACGTTGGGCAAACCCACGATGCCGCATTTCAAACTCATAAAAATATCCTTGTAACTGGTGTAGATTGTAATGAGGCGGCTTACTCGCCTTGGACCCACACATGCACCGCACTTACCGAACCGTTTTTCGACCCGCTGTTTTCGCAGCGCAAGCGCTGCTTTGCGCCAGCTTTTGCCTAGCCGCACAAGCACAACCCCAAGATGAACTCACGGCCCGCTACCAGCAAGACTTGGCTGAATGCGAAGTTCAGCAAGCCACGCAAGACCTGGCTGCTTGCCGCCTAGAGGCGCGCAACGCCTTGGCCGAGGCCAAGCGCAATTTACTGAGTGAGACCACGGCCAACTTGTTTGAAAAGAACCAACTCAAGCGATGCCGCGTGTTCAAGGGTGACGACCGCGAAGCCTGCGAGGCCCGCGCGCGCGGTGAGGGCAGCAGCACAGGCAGCGTGCAAAGTGGCGGCATCTTGCGCGAGGTGGCGCGGCCCGTCGTGCCTAGCCCTGCGCGCTGAGCGCTACGGCATGAGTGCAGTATCAGTACCGCACATCCATGCCGCAAATTTAAAACGCCCAGTCCGCGCTGACGCGTTGGCCCACACGCAGAACTTGGCCGATGCCTGCCACGGGCAAACAGTTCATGCCAAAGCTCAGCGCACCGTTAACGCGTGGGTCTTGGCGATAGGCCTGCATAGCGTCGCTGACCGACAGGTGGCTTTGGGCTGAATCTGGGTCGATGTCAGGAATGGGGCAGCGCGGGCACGGTTTGACGGGCTTGAGTTGAGCAGGCCCACCTTCGGTGTGAAGGGTCATTGTGTTGATGCGGTCTTCGTCATGCGCGTTCAATGGAACAGCCTGCAAGGCGTGGTTTGACGATGCATCCACATGCCCTAAAACCACATTGGCACGAAAACGCCGCATATCCACTGCTGCCTCGCCCTTGGCTTGCAAGCGCGCGTTCAGCTCATCCAACGATGCCGTACTGGCTACCAACACCGGAAAACCATCACTGAATTGGTTGAGCGACGGCAGGCCTTGTGTCCACTTGGCACTGCTGGGGCGGTGGTGGTTTTCGTCAAAACGCACCAAGCGCAAGGGGCCTAAGCCGCTGCCCAAAAAATCGGTCAGCCATTTGCTAGCTGCATCACCGATATCGAAAGCGGGCACTTGGTCGTCCCACACGCGGACTTTGATGGCATGAGCCTCAGGAGAAGCCGACCCGTTGGTCAATGGCAAATGCAACACTGCCATATCAGGGGCGTGCAACACCAACTCAGCCACTCTCGCACATGAGTTCAGCAACTCCGGTTGTATCAGCGTCATGCACGGCAGTTCGCGCTGCGTCACCATCTCGCCATCGGCGTCCACCACCATCCACGCACGGTCGTGGGCTAGGCCAGTGGGGGTGAGCACAGCTTGCTGCACCGAAATGCCAGCGCACGACTTGACGGGAAACACCCACAAGGCAGCAATGCAGGCTTCAAACTCGGCGGGGGAATTCATGGGCAAAGCCGGACCTTGGGCTTGCGAAGTGAAAGGCTGAAAGCTGGACGTCATGTGGCATTGTGCCGCCCTCCTACAATTGACTTCATGGCTCAAAAACTGGACGTTTGTATTCGCGGCGATGGCATGGTGGGACGCACCTTGGCCTTGTTGCTCGCACGCCAAAAGCTGCGCGTGGGATTGGTCACCTCGGGCCCAAAAACTACGCAAGACGTTAGGGCTTACTCACTCAATAGCGCTTCTCGTGACTTGCTATCTGATTTGCGCTGCTGGCCCGACGCCTTACACGCCACGCCCGTACAACACATGCGCGTTTGGGGCGATGATGGCGGCTTTACCCACTTTGAAAGCCCCACACCCGAGGGCCTGACGTGGATTGTGGACGTGCCCGTGCTCGAAGCCAAGCTAGCCGAGGCCGTGGGTTACCAAGCTGAAATTACCCCCCTCACCGCCCCCGAACCCGCCGCGTTGACGGTGGTGTGCGAAGGCCGCGCCAGCGCCACCCGCGCTGAACTGGGTGTGCACTTTGAAGTGCAGCCTTATCACCAACACGCCGTGGCCGCCCGCGTGCGTTGCAGCACGCCACATCGCCAGCAAGCGTTGCAATGGTTTCACCACGGCGCACAGGGCTTAGAAATATTGGCGCTGCTGCCCTTGGGCGGCGCGCTGGGTGACACGGCCAGCTTGGTGTGGTCACTACCACCCGAGCGGGCCAAAAACATGCTGGCCTTGAGCGCCGAAGCCTTTGGCGTTGAACTCGAATGCGCCAGCAACGGCGTGTTGGGCCAAATCGAGTTGACCAGCGAACGCGCCACATGGCCTCTGCAACTGGCCCACGCCGACCGCTGGACAGGCAACTTTGCCGATGGCAGCGCTTGGGCACTGGCTGGGGATGCGGCCCACAACATTCACCCACTCGCTGGCTTAGGCCTCAACCTGGGCTTAGGCGATGTGGCCGAACTGGCCCATGTGCTGAAAGCCCGCGAAGCCAAAGACTATTGGCGCAGCGTGGGCGACCGTTACTTCATGCGCCGCTACGAACGCGCCCGCAAAGCCGACATGGCGCCCACATGGCTGGCCTGCGATGGCTTGCAACGTCTGTTCGCCCACCCCAACACCGGCGTGCAAGCGCTGCGCAACTGGGGCATGAATGGGTTCAACAACCTCGCACCGGTCAAGGCTTGGGCCATGCAGCAGGCCATGGGCTAAAAATTTTTAATACGAAGCTCCACATGCAACACACACTCCGCACCTTGGCCGCCGTGGCCCTGATGGCAATCAGCCTCTCCAGCGCCATGGCCCAAGGCCACGAAGCCACCATCCGCAAAAATCTGAGCGAGCGCATTCCTCAAATTCCAAAGATTGAAGAAATCACGCCCACGCCTTTAGCCGGCATTTACGAGCTACGCCTGAGCACCAACGAGATTTATTACAGCGACGCAGCAGGCAACTTCCTCATTCAAGGCAACTTGATTGATACCAAGAGCAAGCGCAACCTCACCGAAGAACGCGAGTCCAAACTGAGCGCGATTGACTTCAATGCCTTGCCACTGAAAGACGCCATCACCCTCGTGCACGGCAATGGCAAGCGCAAACTCGCCGTGTTTGAAGACCCCAACTGCGGTTACTGCAAACGCTTTGAACGCGACTTGGCCAAGGTGGACAACGTGACGGTGTACTTGTTTTTGATGCCTGTGTTGGGCCCCGGCTCTGTCGAAAAATCACGCCATGTGTGGTGCGCCAAAGACCCCGCCATCGCTTGGACCAACCTGATGCAAAAAGACATTGCGCCAGCTGCCGCTCAGTGCAACACCGCGGCGATTGACCGCAACTTAGAGTTCGGCCGCAAATACAAAATCACAGGTACGCCCACGCTGGTGGCCCAAGACGGCACGCGCGTACCAGGTGCCATCGATAGCACCAAAATTGAACGACTGCTGGCTGACGCTAGCAAATAAAAAGCACATTAAGAAACGAGTTCGCCATGGTTTACACCCCCATCACCCCCGACAGCGATGCAGGCCAACTGATTGAGCGCTTGGGCTACGCAGGTCTCATTCCTTTCGTGGTACTCGCCTTCTTCATGTGGATCGTGACACCTGAAGCGCATCCGTTCGTTGCCATTGCACTCAGCGCTTATGGCGCGACCATCGCTGCTTTTTTAGGTGGCATCCATTGGGGCATTGGTCTGCGTCACAACGCACCGCAGCGCAAGCTACACATGGTGTGGGGCGTGATTCCTTCCTTGGTGGCATGGATTGCTGTCATCATGCCGGCCTTCGCTGGCTTGCCTTTGTTGGCCATGCTCTTGGTAGCTTGCTATTTGGTCGATCGCAAAACATGGCCTGAAGCGGGCCTGCGCGATTGGATGACCATGCGCTTTCGCTTAACGGTGGTATCCACCCTCGCCTGCCTGTTAGGCGCTGCGGCGACTTAAAGCATGCACTACCGCATCGAAGCCTTAGACCTTCACGCCCATCTGTATGGCGTGACACTCACCATCACGAATCCCGCAGCACATCAGCGCGTGTCACTGCCCGTGTGGATTGCAGGCAGTTACATGGTGCGCGAGTTTGCCAAGCAAATCACCGGCATCAGCGCACGCCAAGAGCAACACGCCGTGGTCGTGAAGCAACTCGACAAAGCCACCTGGGCTGTGGATTGTGAAGCAGGCAACCCCGTCACACTCCACTACCAAGTGCACGCGCATGATGACTCGGTGCGCACAGCATGGCTGACCTCACAGCGCGGTTTTTTCAATGGGACGAGTTTGTGTTTGCAAGCCGAAGGCTTGGCCGATGTGCCGCATCAACTCGAACTCATCGCCGAATCATTCAACGGTGCGCACAACACACACCAGACGGGCTTTTCACCTAAGTGGCAAGTTGCCACAGGCCTTAGCCCCGTCAAAACAGACCGTCAAGGCTTTGGCACGTATGTGGCCGCCAATTACGACGAGTTGGTGGACTGTCCTGTAGAGATGGGCGCATTTTGGAACGGCAGCTTCAAAGCCTGCGGTATCGAACACCGCTTTGTGGTGGCCGGTGCAACACCCACGTTTGACGGCGAACGCCTGCTGCGCGACAGCCAAAAGATTTGCGAAACCGCCATCCGTTTTTGGCATGGCAAAAAACACTCGGCCACACCACACAAAAATTATGTGTTCATGCTCAACGCCGTAGCCGATGGCTACGGCGGCTTAGAGCACCGCAACTCCACCGCGCTGATTTGCAACCGCGCTGACTTGCCGCGTGTGGATGACGCCAAACAGAGCGAGGGCTACACCACGCTGCTGGGTCTCATCAGCCACGAGTATTTCCACACATGGAACGTCAAGCGCTTGCGCCCTGCCGAGTTTGCGCGTTACAACTACACCCAAGAAAACTACACCGAGCTGCTGTGGTTCTTTGAAGGCTTCACCAGCTACTACGACGATTTGCTGCTGCGCCGCGCAGGGCTGATTGACGATGCGCAGTACCTCAAGCTGCTCAACAAAACCATCAACCAAGTGCTGCAAACTCCAGGCCGCGAAGTGCACAGCGTGGCGCAGTCGAGCTTTGAGGCGTGGACGAAGTACTACCGCCAAGACGCCAACAGCCCCAACCTCACGGTGAGCTACTACACCAAGGGCGCACTGGTGGCCTTGTGCCTAGACCTCAGCCTGCGCCAGCACGGCGTGAAAAACCACAGCGTGTCGCTGGACGATGTGATGCGCGCCTTGTGGGCGCGCTGCTGCACGGGTCAACACGATGGCCCAATGACTGAAGCAGATGTGCTAGCGGTGCTGAAAGAACTCACAGGTCGCTCCTGGTCATCAGAATTCAAAGCATGGGTGCATGGCACACGCGATTTGCCTTTAGAAAAACTACTCGCCCACCACGGCGTGCGCGTGCAACATGACACTGCCCAACTGGCGCAACGTTTGGGCCTTCGCGTGGCAGAAGACCACAGCGTGCAAATCAAAACCGTGCTCAACGACGGCGCGGCACACAAGGCCGGCTTTGCGCCGGGCGATGAGTGGCTGGGTGTAGAGGTCTCAGTCAAGACAGCCTCACAAGCTGCATCGGCTTGGCGTATGAAAAAGCTAGACGACTTGCTGCTCTACGCAGGGACAGCTAAAAAAGTGAAGGCGCTCATCAGCCGAGACCGTCAATTGCTCCATCTCACCCTCGAATTGCCCAACACCAAGGCCAACAACACATGGCGTCTCGTGATGGACAACCCCAAGCTCATCGACAAGTGGCTCGGCCTATAGTTGAGTTCAAACATCTTTAACCCTCCTTGCCCTCTCTTTGGAAAGTCACCCTATGAGCTACGAATTCATCACCGTCCACACCGAAGCCGACAAAGTGGGCGTCATCACCCTCAACCGTCCTAAGCAGCTCAACGCGCTCAACGCGGGTTTGATGATTGAGTTGGGCCAAGCCCTGAAAGACTTTGACGCCAACGAAGCCATTGGATGCATGGTCATCACCGGCAGCGAAAAAGCATTTGCAGCAGGCGCCGACATTGGCGCAATGGCGACCTACAGCTTTGCTGATGTGTACAAGAACGACTACATCACCCGCGATTGGGAAACCATCCGCAGCATTCGCAAGCCCGTCATTGCAGCAGTGAGCGGCTTTGCCTTGGGCGGCGGCTGCGAACTGGCCATGATGTGCGACTTCATCATCGCCGCGGACAACGCCAAGTTTGGCCAGCCCGAAATCAAACTCGGCGTCATCCCAGGTGCAGGCGGCACGCAACGTTTGCCACGCGCCGTGGGCAAATCCAAAGCCATGGACTTGGCTTTGACCGGCCGCATGATGGATGCCACAGAGGCCGAGCGCTCTGGTTTGGTCAGCCGCGTAGTACCGCTGGACAAACTGATGGAAGAAACTCTGGGTGCTGCCTTGATGATTTGTGGCTACTCGCAAATCGCCGCCATGGCCGCCAAAGAGTCTGTCAACCGCGCCTTCGAAGGTACGCTGGCAGACGGCGTGATGTTTGAGCGCCGCATGTTCCACGCCCTGTTTGCAACGGCCGACCAAAAAGAAGGCATGGACGCATTTGTGAACAAACGCCCTGCTGCCTTCAAGAACCAATAAGTCGATGCTAAAAGCCCACGATTTGTGGACTTTTATGCCCTCGCTACCATGCGGGTTATCTGAATCAGAAAGTACCGCATGGAACTCTTGACCGACCCACAAACGTGGATTGCCTTTGCCACCCTCACAGCACTCGAGCTGGTGCTGGGCATCGACAACATCATTTTTATTTCTATCTTGGTGGACAAGCTACCCGTTGAAAAGCGTGAGCTGGCTCGTCGCATCGGCTTGTTCATGGCCATGTTCATGCGCATTGGTTTGTTGCTGCTTTTATCTGTCATCGTCGGCTTGGTGGAGCCCTTGTTCACTGCTTTTGGCAAAGACATTTCGGGCCGTGACCTGATTTTGATTTTGGGCGGCTTGTTCCTCATTTGGAAAAGCACCGGCGAAATTCATCAATCCCTTGAAGGCGAAGAAGACCACGTCGGCAATGCCGCAGCCTCCACGATGGCATCGGTCATTTTGCAAATCATGGTGATTGACTTGGTGTTCTCGCTCGACTCAATCATCACTGCGGTAGGTATGGTGGACGAGGTGGCCATCATGATTGCGGCAGTCATTGCATCGGTGGGTTTGATGATGTTGTTTGCCGCTGGCATTGGCCGCTTTGTGTCGAACCACCCATCCATCAAAATGCTGGCGCTGACCTTCTTGGTGGTCGTCGGTGTGGTGTTGATGGCAGAGGGCTTGGGCCACCACATTCCCAAAGGCTATATTTACTTCGCAATGGCGTTCTCACTGGGCGTAGAGATGCTCAACATTCGTTTTCGCAAGCGTGCCAAGACGGTGGTCCAGCTGCACCAACAGCAGCCCTGAGGCACCCATACGTCCTGCCTTTTCTTCAAAATAGAATATGCGGGATGCAAATGCAGGAAAAAATCAGCCTTCACACTCAAGTCACGTTAGCGCTTGTATGTGCGATAGCGTACTTTTATGCCTACCAACTGAACTTGTATTGGTTTGACCTGTTCGAGTTTTCGCATGGCACCAATTGGGTTTACATTCCCAGCGGCTTGCAGCTACTGTTTGTGCTCGTATTGCTAGGGCCAGGAGCTTGGGGAATCGCAGCTGCTTCGCTGCTCATCAACTACACCTTGAACTCCCCTGATGACCATGTGTTCAACATCGTGACTTCGCTGATCTCTGCAGGTGCGCCATACCTGTCACGTCACATCGCAATTCACGCCTTGAATCTCAGCCCGCAACTCTCTGGGCTGACATCCCAAGGTTTTTTCAAAATTTCTGTGGTTTTCGCGATCACGAGTTCCGTCCTCCACCAAATTTGGTTTTTTTGGATTGGCATCACTGACAACTTGCTAAATAGCACTTTGGTCATGGCAGCAGGCGATTGGTTTGGTACTGTGCTTGTGTTGGCGTTTGCTAGTCTGATGATCAAAGGCTGCAAACTCATGGCAGGCACATTCATGGGCCACTAAACTCTGCGTTTTCTGTCAAAAACTGACTTGAAGTTAAAAGCAATGGCACAAAGAAAAAACCCACAGTCGTGAAACTGTGGGTTTTTATTTTGGTGGTGGTAGCGGGATTTGAACCTGCGACATCAGCATTATGAATGCTGCGCTCTAACCAACTGAGCTATACCACCGAACAGGGCAAGATTGTAAACCAAAAAAGGCTCAATCATCCAGAGCGGC
>CANFKQ010000106.1 GCA_947447405.1 Comamonadaceae bacterium
ACGATCGCGTTTGTCGGCAACAACAATGTTAAAAAACGGACGGGCTTTAGAACCGCCGCGTGAAAGTCGGATGACGACCATGATGAATCCTTCGGGTGGAATTTTTTCAACGTTTGAGACACGCGCTAAGCCACCCGGCCTGCGACACGCTGAAAAGCTTTTCATTATAGCGCTCTACACTTAGGCTATGAAAAATAAAACCATCGCAGCCTGGTTGGCCTTCTTGGGCGGTCCTTTTGGCCTTCACCGCTTTTACCTGTTTGGCCTCTGGGACACCCTAGGCTGGTTGTTGCCCATTCCAACGGTCTTGGGCTTTTACGGGGTCGAGCGAGTCCAGCAATACGGTTTAGACGATGTCGCCAGTTGGTGGCTCATCCCCATCGCAGGCTTCACCTTTGCGGCTTGCGCCCTGAACGCCATCGTGTATGGCCTGATGACGCCTGAAGCTTGGAACACGCGCTTCAACAACGCCGAAAACGAAGACGCACCGGCTGGTCAAACCAATTGGGTGACCATCGGTGCGGTTGCACTTGCCTTGTTGATCGGCACCACGGTGCTCATGTCGAGCATCGTGTTCAGCTTTCAGCGCTACTTCGAATACCAAATCGAAGCGGCTAAAGAGCTGTCAGAGTAATTAAAAAATCTGCAGGCTGATCCAATACGCCACGCCAGCTACGAAGGCGCTGGCAGGAATTGTCAAGATCCAAGCCCACACGATGCCGCCCGCGACGCCCCAACGCACGGCACTTGCTCGCTGAGTGGAACCTACACCCACAATCGCCCCAGTGATGGTGTGCGTGGTAGACACTGGAATACCCAAGGCGGTAGCCAAGAACAAGGTCATCGCACCCCCTGTTTCAGCGCAAAAACCACCCACAGGCTTGAGCTTGGTGATTTTTTGACCCATTGTTTTCACAATGCGCCAGCCACCGAACATAGTGCCCAAGCCAATGGCCATGTAGCAGCAGACGATGGTCCACGTCGGGGGTGAGGTACTGTCGGTCGCGGCATAGCCTGTTGCCATCAACAACATCCAAATAATGCCGATGGTTTTTTGTGCATCGTTACCACCGTGGCCTAAGCTGTAGGCGCCCGCAGAAATCAGCTGCAAACGACGGAACCATTTGTCCACGCGTGAAGGACGGAAGCTACGAAAAATCCAAGCCACGGCCACCATCATCAACGAGCCCAACAAGAAGCCCAACAAGGGTGACACGAAGATAAAAGCCACTGTTTTCAAGATGCCAGCAGCAACTAAAGCCCCCGAACCCGCCTTGGCAATCACAGCACCCGAGATGCCGCCAATGAGGGCGTGCGATGAGCTGCTGGGGATGCCGTAATACCAAGTGATGACGTTCCAAGTGATAGCGCCCAACAAGGCGCCAAAGACCACATGGGTGTCCACAATGCCAGGCTGAACAATCCCTTTACCCACCGTGGCGGCCACGCTGAGGTGGAAGATGAAAATCGCGACAAAGTTAAAAAAGGCAGCAAACAGCACGGCTTGTGCAGGCTTCAAAACACCAGTCGACACCACAGTCGCAATCGAGTTGGCAGCGTCGTGAAAGCCGTTCATAAAGTCAAACAGCAAGGCCAACACCACCAACAAAGCGACCACCCAGAAGGCGGTTTGTACGGTTTCCATACGGCGCTCGTGATTAAGAGTTCTCGAGGACGATGCCCTCGATCAAGTTAGCCACGTCTTCGCACTTATCTGTGATGGTTTCCAACAACTGATAAATGGCTTTGAGCTTCAGCACTTCACGCACATCAGGCTCTTCGCGGAACAACTTGCTCATGGCGCTGCGCATCACTCGGTCAGCATCAGACTCGAGCTTGTCAATTTCTTCACACGTTTTCAGCGCGGCTTCGGCGGTGGCGTGATCAGAGATTTTTTCTAACAAATACACGGCATCACGCAGGCGCTCGCAACACTTGACACTCAAATCGGTCAAACGCACGATCTCTTCGTTCATGATGCGCACGTCATACAAGGCCATGGTTTCGGCGGTGTCTTGGATCAAATCAGCCACGTCGTCCATGGTGTTGATCAAGGAGTGAATTTGCTCGCGGTCAATGGGGGTAATGAATGTTTTGTGGATGGCCACGTTGCATTCATGTGTCACGCGGTCGGCTCCGCGTTCGGCGTTGTCTACTTCTGTGCTGTATTTGTCACGCAGCATGGGGTCGCCATAGTTGGCCACCAAGTTTGAAAATGCATGTGCAGCTTCGACTATGCGGTCGGCGTGCTGATTGAACATGACGAAAAAGTTGCCTTCTGTGGGCAATAACTTTCCAAATAGCATTTGGAGCTCCTGTGGGTGGCTGAAATGTGACAGTTAGATGACGCAGAAGTGTAATCGCAGCTCACGTGCGGAAAATAAAATACACAGCCCCCACCATGCATAAACCCGCCCACAGATAGTCCAATTTAAGTGGTTCGTTTAAGCAAAACACAGAAAACGGCACGAACACCGCCAAGGTGATGACTTCTTGCATGATCTTGAGCTGCCCCACCTGCAAACCCGCCTCATGAAACCCAATGCGGTTGGCAGGCACTTGCAGCAAATACTCCATCAGTGCAATGCCCCAGCTCACCAAAGCTGCGATGTACCAAGGTGAATTGGCCAAGCTCTTGAGGTGGCCGTACCAAGCAAAGGTCATGAACACATTGGCTGAGATGAGGAGCAGCACGGCTTGCAAAGTGAGGGGTATGGAGGAGAAGTTCATGGCGAATTCCGTGAAGGGATGCGCTGAATGGATTGATCTTGCACCACTGCCAACTGCCCGGTACTCACCCGCTCGGGCCACACTTCGGCCAAGGGCTGCAACACAAAAGCGCGTTCATGCCAGCGTGGGTGGGGCAAGGTCAGCTCGGGTGTGGCTACAGCCACATCACCATAAAAAATCAGGTCGAGGTCCAACGTACGAGGGGCGTTTGTGTAGGGACGCTCGCGGCCACTTTGGAGCTCGAGAACTTGCAAGGCATGCAGCAACTCTAGCGGACGCAGCTGGGTCTGAATCAAAACCACTGCATTGATGAAATCTGGACCTTGTGCCTCATAGGGCGCGCTACGGTAAAGCGATGAAGGTTTAACCAGATGCGTTTCAGGCAATCCAGCCACATCCCGCAGGGCTTGCTGCACCGTGGCCACTGCGTCGCCCAAATTGGCGCCGATGGCCACGCACGCCATGACGGGAGATGCTGACATGGCGAACCTTACGTTTATTCTGCGGCGGGTGCACCACCGGCTTCGCCCGTGGGCTTGCGGCGGCGGCGGCGACGTTTTTTGGCGGGCGATGCGCCGCCGTCTTCACCGACGTCAACACCCTCGGGCGCAACATCACGGAAACGTGGATCTTCGCCTTCAGGCTTAGGTGCACGACGCACCGCGTGCACGCGAGGTGCACGCTGGGCTTTTTGCTGTTCTAGTCGCACTTGCTGCAACAGGTCTTCACGCTCGCTGTCGCTGGCCACACTGAACTCTTGCCACCAATCCGACAAGGCTTCGTCCACCTCGCCCACATCGGCACGCAAACGCATGAAGTCGAAGCCGGCACGGAAACGCGCTTGGTCCACCAAGGTCCAAGGGCCGCTGCCCGTGCGCTTTTCAAAACGCGGCTGCATCATCCAAATTTCGCGCATGTCTGCGCCAAGCTTGCCGCGTCCCGACACATCGCCAATGCGAGAGTCAAACACTTCGTCAATGGCGTCTTGCAAGGCAGGGAACGATGGCTGCTTGGCGCTGCGATGTGCCCAAGCCTCGCGGACATCAGACCACAACACACAGGCCAGCAAGAAGCTAGGTGCCACGGGCTTGCCCTCACCCACACGGCGGTCGGTGTCGTTGAGGGCAGTGGTGACAAACTGTTCGTCCGAACGTGCCACCACGATATCAAGCAGCGGATAAATACCTTTGGCCAAGCCTTGCAACTTCAACTGCTCAATACTGGCCAACGCGTGGCCGGTTTGCAAGAGCTTGAGCATTTCATCAAACAGGCGGCTCTGTGGCACATCGGCCAGCAGCTTGGCGGCACGCTTCAAAGGTGCAGCCGTCTTCGCTTCCACTTTGAAGCCCAAAACGGAGAGCTTGGCGGCAAAGCGCACCGCGCGAATCACACGTACGGGGTCTTCGCGGTAGCGTGTGGCGGGGTCCCCAATCATGCGAATGACTTTTTTCTTCGCGTCGGCAATACCGCCGTGGTAGTCGATCACGTTTCCCGTTTCAGGGTCGTAATACATGGCGTTGATGGTGAAGTCACGCCGCGCTGCATCTTGGTCTTGCGGGCCCCACACGTTGTCGCGCAGCACGCGACCGCTGGCATCCACCGCATGTTTCATGTTGGCCAGTTCTTGTTTGCTGCTGCGTTCGTTGCCTTTGACTTGCTCGGCTTCGGTGTTGTCTAGGTGGGCACGGAAGGTGGACACCTCAATCACTTCGTGCTCACGGCCTCGTCCGTAGACTACGTGCACGATGCGAAAACGTCGGCCAATGATGAAGGCGCGGCGAAATGCGGCTTTGACTTGTTCGGGCGTGGCATTGGTGGCCACGTCAAAGTCTTTGGGCTTTAAGCCGAGCAACAAATCTCGTACCGCGCCACCCACGATGTAGGCCTCAAAGCCACGGTCTTGCAGGGTGCGCACCACGTTCAAAGCGCGTTCGTCAACCCAGTCGACGTTGATGCCGTGCACCTTGGCAGGCACCACATGGCGTTTGCCCAAGTTAGGCAGAGTGCTGGCGGGGACTTTGCCCATCAGCTTATTGATAAATTGTTTGATCATTGTTTTGGGAACAGTTCCAAAATCGGCCAGCCTTTTTCTAAGGCCACGGCGCGCAGTGTGTGGTCGGGGTTGGTCGCCACGGGGTGGTTGACGCGCTCCAACAGGGGTAAATCGTTGCGGGAATCGCTGTAAAACGTGGCATCTACATCGGCCCAGTCCAAGCCTTCGCGTGTGAGCCATTGTTGCAGACGTTGCACTTTGCCTTCTCGCAAGGACGGTACACCGCTGATTTCGTTGGTGAACCAGCCATTGGCATCACGCACCAACTCCACCGCGATCAGCTCGTCCACACCAAAGGCTTTGGCAATTGGGCGGGTCACAAACTCGTTAGTGGCAGTGATGATGATGACGCGATCGCCCGCGTCTTTATGCTTTTGCACCAGCGCCAGCGCTTCTGGGCGAATGGCGGGTTGAATCACCTCTTGCATGAATTGCGCGTGCGCTTGGGCCGCAGCTTCGGGACCGCACTGACAAAACGCCTCTGACGCAAAACGCACGTAGTCGTGAATATCCAAGGTACCCGCTTGGTAGTGAGCATAAAACTCGTCGTTACGCTTGATGAACGCATCGCGCTCATGCCAGCCTAAACGCACAGTGAACTCGCCCCACGATTGGTCCGAGTCAATCGGCAACAGAGTGTGGTCAAGGTCGAATAAGGCGAGTTTCATCACATGGCTTCCAGCATGGCTTTGATCAACGGAATGGTGATGGCGCGTTGCGTTTGCAAGGCGTAGCCATCGAGTTGGTCGAGGAGTTGAATGAGGCTACTGAGGTCGCGACTGAAGCGGTTGAGCATGAAGTCCATCACCTCATCGCTCAAGAACACACCTCGGTCATCGGCCTGTTGGCGCAGGACAGCGCGGCGTTCGGTTTCGCTGAGCACCTGCAATTGAAAAATATGACCCCAGCCCAAGCGGGTGCGCAAGTCTTCGCGCAAAGCCAAATCACTGGGCGGTACGCTGCCAGCAGCCAGCACCCAACGCTGTTGACCATCACTGGGCGTGGTGGCGTTGACAAACCAATTGAAAGCGGCGTGTTGCTGGACCGCCGTGTAAAGATGTACATCGTCCAAGATGACCACGCGCCATGCTTCATTGAAGGCCGTAGGCTCGGCCACCGTGGCATCCATCCAACCCACGGGGCAGCCTTGGTCGCGCAAGCTGGCTTGCGCGGCGCGCAACAAATGGGTTTTTCCACTGCCGCCCTCGCCCCACACATACGCGGGCACGGGCGAGCGTTTGTCGTTGCCAACCCAGAGCTGCAAGTGCTGCAACGCTGCTTGATTGGGACCTGCGAAAAAGTTTTTGAGTGTTGGGCCTGGGGCCAAACCAATATCGAGTGCGATTTGCTTCATCTGCACTCAAACACCACGGTACAAGGCGCTGGCTTGGTACTGCGCGCGCAAGCGGCGAATGGCCACCAACAACACCGCGCTGGCAGGTAAGGCCACCAATACGCCCACAAAACCAAACAACTGACCGAAGGCCATCAAAGCAAAAATCACATGCAGCGGGTGCAAGCCAATCCGCTCGCCCACCAAACGAGGTGTAAGGATAAAACTCTCTATGAGTTGGCCTAAGCCGTACACCACCGCCACCATCAGCAAAGCTTCGCTGGGCGCAAACTGAAGCACGCCCGCCAGAACGGCCAAGGCCAAACCCACGCCGTAGCCGACATACGGCACAAAAACAGCCAAGCCTGTGAACACACCAATGGGGAACGCCAACTCCAAACCAAAGGACCACAAGGCCACGCTGTAGTACACCGCCAACAAGGCCATGACCGACAATTGACCGCGCAGGTATTGGCCCAGCACTTCGTCACATTCGTTCACAAAGCTGTCATAAGCTCCGCGGGCAGGCATGGGTACAAGGGCTTCCACATGGCGCACAAAACGCTGCCAATCGACCAGCAAATAAAACAGCACGACGGGTATCAATATCAAATTACCCACCACGGCCAAAGCCACGCTGCCACCAATTCGAAGCGAGGTCAGGGCTTGTTTGAAACCATCGTCAAACGAGGTGCTGAAGGTTTGCAACACAAAGGCCTTAATGCTGGCACTGTCCAGCATGACCGGAATACCTTTGGCCTGCAGCCAAGGCGCGATGTCGCTTTGCAAGCGCTCAATCAACACAGGCACCTGATCGCGCATGCGGGGCAGCTCGTTGGCCAAGATGGGAATGATCAAGGTGAACAAAGCCACCAGCAGCAGCAAAAACACCACTTCCACCAAAACCACCGCCACCAAACGGGGCAAACGACGGCCGCATACCCTTTGTAAGCCGCGCACCAACGGGCTCAACACATAAGCCAACACGGCCGCCACGACAAACGGCATGAGCACAGGGCCCAGCAACCACAGCACAAGCGCAGTCACGCCTGCGAGACCAGTCCAAGCTTGGGCGTGTTGTTGTGCGGGGGTGAATTGCATACAGCGTGTGAAGAGGTTGGCTTTAAAATTACAACTTGATTCTATCGGCGCACACCTTCGCAGCGCCTCAGCACCACTTCACTATGAACAAACCCCTCTCCTACAAAGACGCCGGCGTCGACATCGTCGCAGGCGATGCCTTGGTCGAACGCATCAAACCCTTGGCCAAGAAAACCATGCGCGAGGGCGTATTGGCTGGCATCGGCGGTTTTGGTGCACTGTTTGAAGTGCCCAAGCGTTACAAAGAACCGGTGCTAGTCAGCGGTACCGACGGTGTGGGCACCAAGCTCAAGTTGGCCTTTGAATGGCAAATGCACGACACCGTGGGCATCGACTTGGTGGCCATGAGCGTGAACGACGTGTTGGTGCAAGGTGCTGAGCCCCTGTTCTTCCTCGACTACTTTGCCTGCGGCAAATTGCACATCGACACCGCCGCTGCGGTGGTGGGCGGCATTGCCAAAGGCTGCGAGCTGTCAGGCTGCGCCTTGATTGGCGGCGAAACCGCGGAAATGCCCGGAATGTACCCCGATGGCGAATACGACCTTGCCGGCTTTGCTGTGGGGGCTGTGGAAAAATCCAAAATCTTGACGGGCCAAAACGTCAAGCCAGGCGACGTGGTGTTGGGCTTGGCCTCAGCTGGCGTGCACTCCAACGGTTTCTCATTGGTACGCAAAGTGATTGACCGTGCAGGCTCAGAGGCCCCCGCCACATTGGATGGCAAGCCGTTCAAAGATGCCATCATGGCTCCCACCCGCTTGTACGTGAAGAGCGTCTTGGCCGCTTTGGCCGAGACACCCATCAAAGCCCTCGCACACATCACCGGTGGCGGCTTGCTGGAAAACATACCGCGTGTGTTGCCGGAAGGCACTGCAGCTCACCTAACCAAAGGCAGCTGGCCACAAACCGAGCTGTTTGCTTGGTTGCAAAACACAGCGGGTATCGACGACATCGAAATGAACCGCACGTTCAACAACGG
>CANFKQ010000107.1 GCA_947447405.1 Comamonadaceae bacterium
GACATCATCGCCACCGGCACACCTGCAGGCGTGGGCATGGGCTTGACCCCACCCCGCTACATCGCCAAAGGTGATGTCATCCGCGTCGAAATTGACGGCGTGGGCAGCATCGAAAACCGTTTCGTTTAATCCTAAAAAGCAGGCAGGCACTCGCCTGACCTGCCTGTGAACAACCGAAGGAGACAAGACATGGAACGACGTCAATGGATGCGTGGTGCGCTGAGCATGGCCATCGCCATCCCTGCTGCATTCACCTGCTTCACCGCAACGGCACAAATCTACCCAACCAAACCCATCACCATGGTGGTGCCGTTCCCGCCGGGCGGTGTAGCAGACACAGTGGGTCGCCCTGTGGCCGAGGCCATGTCGCGCTATTTGAAACAACCCATGATTGTTGAAAACAAAGGCGGTGCAGGCGGTGGCATTGGCATGGCGCAAGTGGCCAAGTCCAGGGGTGATGGTTACACCGTGCTCATGTCCCTGTCTTCTTTGGTGGTGCTGCCTGAGGCAGACAAAATTCTGCAACGCGCGCCCATGTATCAGGTGAACCAGCTCAAACCCATTGCGCGCTTCACTGCAGACCCCACCGTGCTGGTGGTGCGCAGCGACAGCCCATGGAAAACCTATGCGGAGTTCATCGCATACGCCAAGGCCAATCCAGGAAAAATTTCGTTTGGCTCGTCTGGCAACTACGGCACCATGCATGTGCCCATGGAGCAGCTCAAAGTTGCCACCTCCACCTTCATGCTGCATGTGCCTTACACCGGCGCAGCACCTGCAGTCATGTCGTTGCTCAGCGGACAAATCGACGCGGTGTCCACAGGCCCCGCCAGTGTGAAGCAACAAATTGCATCAGGTCGTTTGCGCGCCTTGGCGCATTGGGGTGAGGGCCGCTTGGCCAGCATGCCCGATGTGCCCAGCTTCAAAGAGTTGGGTGTACCCATCCAGTACTCACAGTGGTCTGGCATGTTTGTACCCGCCGACACACCCGCTGCCGTTGTGGACAGCTTGCGCCAAGCCGCCAAATTTGCGGCGCAAGATTCACGTGCTGTGGGTGCATTGACAGCCTCTGGCACTTCGTTCATGTACCAAGACGCTGCCGACTTTGACCGCTTCGTGCAAGCCGACGCCAAAGAGATGAGCGGCTTGGTCGCACGCATCGGCAAAGTAGATTAACGGAGACAACTCATGCAAAAACTTTCACGCACCTTCAAACTTATAACGCTTGGCTTGGCGATGGCCTCTGGCATCGCTCACGCGCAAAGCTACCCCAACCGCCCCGTGAAAATTGTGGTGCCGTTTGCAGCGGGGGGCCCAGCCGATAACTACGCACGCTTCATGGCGCAGCGCTTGACCGATGAACTCAAGCAGCCTTTTGTGATTGACAACAAGCCTGGTGCAGGTTCCATCATCGGGACCGACTTTGCAGCCAAGTCACCTGCCGACGGCTACACCTTGTTGATGATGTCCAACACCCAAACGGTGAACGAGTCACTCATTCCCAAGAAGCCTTTTGCGTTGATGAAAGACTTTGTGGGCATCGCACCCGTGAACTATTCCAACTTGCTCTTGGTGGTGCACCCATCCGTGCCTGCTAAAAATGTGAGCGAACTGATCGCGCTGGCCAAGTCCAAACCCGGCAAGCTCAACTTCGCATCCTCTGGCAATGGCACGCCCTACCACATGGCAGGTGAGTTGTTCAAATACATGGCAGGTGTCGACATGACACACGTCCCCTACAAAGGCAGCTCAGGCGCACGCACCGACATCGTGGGCGGCCAAGTGGACGTGATGTTTGATGCAGAAACCACCATGGCCGAATTTGCACGCAACGGCCAAGTACGCATGTTGGGCGCAACAGGTTTGGCACGCTCCGCCAATTTGCCCGACGTTCCGACCGTGGCCGAAACCGTGCCCAAATACGAAGCCACCATTTGGCTGGGTTTCATGGCGCCGAAAGGCACACCTGCTGACATCGTGAACAAACTCAACGCCGAGATGCGCAAAATTGTGAACAACCCCGACGTCAAAACCGCTTGGGCCAAACAAGGTGCCGTGCCCATGTCAATGACCGTGGCCGAGTTTGAGAACTACCTCAATGCGGACATCGCCAAGTGGGCCAATATTGTTAGGGTATCTGGCGCCAAGGCAGACTGAGCCATGAGCAACGCTGTGGTGGCATTCCACGTCAACGGACGCGAGGTGTCCGTGCAAGGCGACAGCGGGCAAAGCCTGCTGGATGTGTTGCGCAACACCTTGCACCTCAAAGCCACCCGCATGGGTTGCGGCCAAGGCGCCTGCGGCGCTTGCCGCGTGATGGTTGATGGCCATGCAGTGGCTGCCTGCGAAACACCACTGTGGTCCGTAGAAGGCAAACACATCACCACAGTAGAAGGCCTAGGCACACGCGAGGCACCTCACGCTTTGCAAACGGCCTTCATCGAAGAACAAGCCATGCAATGCGGCTTTTGCACCAGTGGCATCTTGATGTCGGCTGCCGCTTTGGTGCAGCGCCAAGCACACCCCACACGGCAAGAAATTGTGCAAGTTTTGGATGGCCATTTGTGCCGCTGCGGTGCACACAACCGCGTGATACGTGCCATCGAAAAAGCAGCCAACACATCTGCGACTGCGTGATGTCGGAATCGCTCAAAGCACACCCCTTATTGCGTCAATGGCTGGGCTTGAGCGCAGCGGGTGAGGTGCAAGCGTTCTCTGGCAAGGTCGATTTGGGGCAAGGTATTTCACATGCACTGCGGCTCATCGTGGCGCAAGAGTTACGGTTCTCGCCAGCCCATATCGACATGGTGCCAGCCAGCACACACACCAGCCCTGATGAAGCAGTGACGTCAGGCAGTTTGTCAGTGCAACACTCGGGCGCAGCCTTGCGATGTGCGGCCGCGCATTGGCGAGAAATGTGCCGCTTAGCAATGGCACAACGTTGCGGTGTAGATGTGGCTGCGATTCGCTGTGCGAATGGCCAGTTCTCGGTACAAGCAACAACACACACGGCCAGCTACGCTGAACTCACCCACGCTGAGATGTGGCACAGCACCATCAACACCACGCACGTGCAGTCTCCCCACGCTGCGCAAGACACAGACGCATCGCTGGCGAAGCCAACTGCGCTTCGCCCCGACGTGTCCAGCAAAGTGTTTGGCGAGTTTGAATACATCCAAGACCGCGTATTGCCAGACATGTGCCACGGCATGGTGTTCCGGCCAGGCACGCTTACCGCTGAAGTCATTACACACGACATGCAAGCCTTGGTCCATCACGTGCAGGCACAAAGCGGTGTGCTGCGCGTGCATCAAGACGGTTTGCTGTTGGGTGTGTTGACCGACACCGAATACGCCTTGTCAAAAATTGTGCGCTACATCGAAGATGGTGTGGCACAAGGCAAATTTTGGCGCTGCCATGCAGAAGTGCCAGACGCGAACGATTTACCCAACTGGCTCAAAGCTCAAGCGCTAGTCACCACAGAGGTGGCAGACATCACCAGCGAAGCGCCCACAAACGCTGTGCAATATCTACGCGCCGAGTTTCATCGGCCGTATTTGCAGCATGCCTCTATCGGCCTGTGCTGCGCTTTGGCGCAATGGACCGATGATGCCCAACAGTTAGATGTGTGGAGCCACAGCCAAGGCATTTACAACTTGAGACGCGATATCGCTTTGGCGTTTGACTTACCCAATGAGCAGGTGCAGGTTTCACATGTCGAAGGTGCGGGTTGCTATGGCCACAACGGCGCAGACGATGTGGCTTTTGATGCGGCATGGCTTTCACATCTGATCCCAGGACGCCCTGTACGCGTGCAATGGACGCGCCAAGCTGAACTGGGCCATGCGCCTTTGGCACCGGCCATGGCGGTAGAAATTCAAGTCGGCTTGAATGCTGAGGGCCACATCGCCGAATGGACACAAACCGTTTGGAGCCAAGGCCACGGCACACGCCCAGGTCGTGGTCAAACACCAGCCTTGTTGGGCACGTGGCAAACCGCAAAGCCACAGCCTGTGACGATGGCTGTCAATGCAGCCATGGCCGTGGGAGGGGGCTCAGAGCGCAATGCACAACCGCCCTATGACGTGGCATCTGTCAAGGTCATCAACCACCGCGTGTTGAATATGCCTTTTCGCGTCTCCGCCATGCGGGCCTTGGGCGCACCTACCAATGTGTTTGCTGCCGAATCGGTGATGGACGAGTTGGCATTGCGTTGCGCACAAGACCCACTGGCTTTTCGTCTCGCACACCTGCGCAGCACAGGACAAACGCGCGCAGTGGCCGTGCTGCGAAAAGCGGCCGACATGGCTGGCTGGACCACCGCCCGCCCCGCCAACAAACCCGAAGGCTGGGGGCGCGGCTTGGCCTATGCGCGCTACAAAAACACGGGTGCGTACTGCGCCGTGGTGGTTGAGTTGGTCGTGGAAGAGAAAGTCAAGCTGCACAAACTGTGGACGGCTGTTGACTTGGGCCATGTCGTGGATGCCGATGGCGCAGCCAACCAAATCGAAGGCGGTGCTTTGCAAGCGGCCAGCTGGGCCTTGTGCGAGTCTGCACAACTCAGTCCTCAGGGCGTCATCTCTCGCGACTGGGAAAGCTACCCCATTTTGAAATTCAGTGACATGCCTGCTGTTGAAATCGCACTCATGTCAAAACCCCAAGAGGCATCGCTCGGTGCTGGCGAGTGCAGCTCAGGCCCTACGTGCGCAGCCATTGCCAATGCCATTTTTGATGCCATCGGTGTGCGTATGCGTGCCATGCCATTCACCCCCGAAAATTTACTTAAAACCATCGAAACCGACCATACATCGGCCCATTATTAAACCTCACAAGAAAGCGAACAATATGCATGTATTAAGTGGCGGCGCAGCCGCAGCAGTAGTCAAAGCGGTGCAAGCTGAATTTGAAAAATCAACGGGCACATCCATCCATGGCACTTACAGTGCTGTGGGTCAAATGCGTGATCAACTTGTAAACGGTACTCCGTGTGATGTGGCCATCCTCACAAAACCACTCATTGACCAACTCATCGCCTCGGGTCATGTGATCGCGGGTAGCGCACGCTCGTTAGGAAAAGTAAAAACAGGCGTGGCCGTTCGCAGCGGCACCACACACCCTGACGTCAAAACACGTGACGAACTACACGCAGCCATTAGCGCGGCACATGGCATTTATTTTCCAGATCCGGACAAATCCACAGCCGGCATTCACTTCATGAATGTACTTAAAGCATTGGGACTCAACGAAACATTACGCAGCAAATTTCGAGCATTCCCCAACGGTGCCACGGCCATGGGTGAAATGGCCAAGAGTCATGAGAGTGACTTGATTGGTTGCACCCAAGTGACCGAAATCAACTACACCGAAGGCGTGGATTTGGTCGATATGTTGCCTGCTGAATTTGAGCTAAACACCGACTACACCTTAGGTATATGCACCCACGCCAAAAATCTAGCGCATGCCGAGCTATTGGCAGATTTGCTAACGGGTCCTGCATCTGCAGCAGTTCGCAAACAAGGTGGTTTTGAGTTTTAAGCCAACTGATGAATCAGTCTCTTATGCGACTGATTCAATCAAAATGAGTGCCCTCATCCTGTCTTACCCGATTGCGCGATGACACATTTACCACCACAGTTTGAACACGACTCAACCACGTGAAAGCTCGACACATGAAACTGACCGTCAATGGAAAAAAACACGCGCTCGATACAGAACCCGAAATGCCCCTGTTATGGGCCTTACGTGATGAACTGAACATCAAAGGTCCCAAGTTTGGTTGCGGTGTGGCGCAGTGTGGCGCATGCACCGTGTTGCTCAATGGCGAACCTGTGCGATCTTGTTCGTACCCAGTGTCAGCCGCAGATGGTCAAAAAGTAGTCACCATCGAAGGTCTCGCTGATAAAGACAAATTGCACGCCGTGCAACAAGCGTGGATTGATCACCAAGTGCCGCAATGCGGTTACTGTCAAGGTGGCCAAATTTTGGCAGCCGTGGCTCTGCTGAAGAAAAAGCCCAAACCTACCGATGAAGACATTGATGCGGCCATGAGCAACATCTGCCGATGCGGCACCTATGCACGCATGCGCACCGCCATCCACGCCGCAGCAAAGAAAGGGGCACGCGCATGAACACCCCGCTCTCACACGCTGGCGCAGAGCGCCGCCACTTTCTGAAAGTTTCTAGCACGGCCACTGCAGGTTTGTCGCTTGGCTTTTTTGTGCCCGAACGTGCCAATGCCGCAGAGACACCCCAACTCAACGTTTGGGTCGAGATCGAAGCCAACGACACCATCATCATTCGCTACGCACGCGCTGAAATGGGCCAAGGCAGCATGACGTCTGCTCCCATGATCATTGCTGAAGAGCTGGATGCCGATTGGAAAAAAGTGCGCGTCGAATACGCCACGGCCCACGAAAACCTGCGCACCAAACGCGCCTATGGCGACATGGCTTCGGTGGGTAGCCGCACCATTCGTAACTCGCAAGAGTACTTGCGTAAAGCTGGTGCCACTGCACGTGAAATGCTGGTCGCCGCTGCGGCGCAGCAATGGGGCGTGCCAGCGAGCGAATGCAAGGCATCGCTGAACAAAGTCACCCATGCTGCCAGTAAGCGCAGCCTGAGCTACGGCCAGCTCGCCGCTGAAGCCGCAAAGTTAGCTCCCCCCAAAGAGGTCAGTCTCAAAGACCCCAAAGACTGGACCATCATCGGCAAGCCCATTCCACGCATTGACATTCCAGACATCGTGACGGGCCGTATCAAGTACGGCATCGATACCCAGCTACCCGGCATGTTGCATGCAGCTGTGGCTGCTTGCCCAGTATTCAATGGCAAAGTCAAAAGCATGGATGCGTCCAAAGTGGAAAACCGCCGAGGCGTTGTCAAAGTGCTCAACATGGGAGAGTTTGTGGCCGTGGTGGCTGACAACTGGTGGCGTGCCAAAGAGGCCTTACGCGAAGTGTCCGTCGACTGGGATGTGGGCGAGCACGGCACGCTAAGCAGTGCGGCCATCATGGCGAACTTCAAAGCGGGCATGGAGCAAACCGAATTGGCTGTGGCCCGCAACGATGGCAATGCACCAGAGGCATTGAGCAAAGCAGCCAAAGTGATTGAGGCAGATTACTTCACACCCTACCTCGCACACGCCACGATGGAGCCCATGGTTTGTACCGCATGGTTACAAGGCGATCAACTGGAAGTGTGGTCATCCACCCAAAACCCAGAAGGTACCTTGGCCGTCAGCGCAGCCACCGCAGGTGTGCCGCAAGCCAATGTCAAAGTACATCCGGTGCAACTGGGCGGTGGCTTGGGCCGCAAGAGCCCGCAAGACTTCACACGCCAAGCGGTGATGATTGCCAAAGCAATGGCGGGCAAACCCGTCAAGATGCTCTGGACGCGTGAAGAAGAAATTCAACACGGCCTGTATCGCCCTGCCAGCTTGATGCGATTCAAAGCAGGCATGGATGCGAATGGCAAAGTGGATGCACTCCACATCCGCGTCAGTGCACCATCTATCTTGTCCACGTTGCTCAAACTGCCTTTGCCCAAAGGTGTGGACGGTCAAGCCGTGGCCAGCTTCAACGACCATCCGTATGACATCCCCAACACCTTGGTGGATTACGCGCAGCGCAACACCAATGTGCCCGTGGGCTTTTGGCGTTCGGTGGGCCATTCGCAAAACCCGTTTGGGCGCGAGTGTTTCATTGACGAATTGGCACTGGCCGCAGGCAAAGACCCCGTAGCCTTCCGCATGGACATGTTGCCCAACAACGAAAAGTCTAAGCGCGACCGCAGCATTCTTGAGGCCGTCACCAAAGCCGCAGGCTGGGGCAGCAAGCTGCCAGCTGGCGTGTTCCGTGGCGTGGCCGAAACCGAAGGCTATGGCAGCTGGACCGCTTGCGTGTGCGAGGTGTCAATCAACGCCAAGAACGAAGTCAAGATCCACCGCGTGGTCATTGGCATCGACCCTGGCTATGCGGTCAACCCCGACAACATCGTGGCGCA
>CANFKQ010000108.1 GCA_947447405.1 Comamonadaceae bacterium
CGTGTGGCTGACCACAGCTGGTGGTGCATTGCATGTGGACGGTGCTGTGAATGGCACCACGGCCAACACCCAATCGTTGACCTTAGATGCCAGCAGCACAGGTGCTGTGAGCGTGACGGGTGCGGTGGGCCAAAGCACATCGCTCAAAACGCTCACACTGACGAACAGCAATGGCGCCACGTTCAGCAGCGCCGTGACCACGGGCACCAGCGTGGTGTTGGCTGACACCACCGATGGACAAACCATCACGTTTGCAGACAACTTGACCACGCCCACATTGACCACCACGGCCAACGGCTACAACCTAGAGCTGTTGGGCACTAGCACCAGCGTCACAAGCAACACCGCGTTCTTGAACACCGGCAGCTTGACCTTGGGCAACGCTACGGCTGACGCGCTGAGCTTTGCGGGTGGCCTGACCGCCACTGCACCCACAGCCATCCACATGGCGGGCACGGTGGGGTCGACCAACGCCGCCATCACATTGGGCGCAGCACCTGTGACCTTATTGGCCAATACCACCTTGAGCGCAGGCTCTGGCGCTATCAGCTTGGGTGGCACTGTGGACGGCGCCTACAGCTTGACGCTCAACAGCACCGGCGTCACGACCTTGAGCGACAAAGTTGGCTTCGGTGTTGCATTGACCAGCTTGACCACCAACACCGATGGCACGCTGGTGATGAATGCAGGCTCGGTCACCACCACAGGCGCTCAAAGCTACGGCGAGGCCATGACCTTGCTCAGTGCCACCACCTTGAATGCAGGTGCAGGCAATGTGACCTTCAGCAGCACCGTGGATGGTGCCTATGCCTTGGCCATCAACACCAGCGGCAGCACACACTTTGACGGCGTGGTCGGTGGGACCGATGCGCTGAGCAGCCTGCACACCACTGCGAGCGGCGCGGTGGCGTTGAACGAGGGGCACATCAACACCACGGGGGAACAAAGCTACAGCGGTGCTGTGACCTTGGGGGCTGACAGCACCTTAAACGCAGGCGCAGGTAACGTGACCTTCAGCAGCACGGTGGATGGCGCACATGCCTTGACGGTCAACAGCACAGGCACGACCACCTTCAATGATGCGGTGGGCAGTGTCGCCCCCTTGACGCGCTTGACCACCAACATCGGCGGCATGGTGTTGGTGAATACCGCCACCGTGCACACCTCGGGCGCGCAAACGTTCAATGACATGGTGACGCTGTTGCAAAGCGCAACATTGACAGGCAGCAGCGTGAACTTCAACGCGGCGGTCATGAGTGCGGGTGACCTGAGTGTGGTGGGGGCTGCCACACTGAACGGCACCAGCGTGACCACCACTGGCGCACAAAGCTACAGCGGCGCGGTGACCTTGCAAAAAGACATGCTGATAGATGCGGGCGCTAGCAACGTGACGTTCAGCGGCACGATTGACACCGCCAATGGCATCAGCGCCAAGTCACTGACCGTGAACACCAGCGGCACCACCACCTTTGGCGGCGCGGTAGGCGTTACCCATGCGCTGAGTAGCCTCAGCACCGATGCCAACACCGGCGGCTCCGTGGTGTTGAACGGCAGCAGCGTGACCACCACGGGCGCACAAACCTATGGTGAAGCCGCAACGCTACGCGCCAACACCACACTGACCAGCAGCAATGCCGGCGCCATTCGCTTTGCCAACACGCTCAACGGGGCTTACGCCTTGACGGTGAACACGAGTGGCACCACCACCTTTGATGACGTGGTGGGCGGCAGCACACCGTTGACCCGTTTGACGACCGATGCAGGCGGCAGCGTGGTGGTCAATGGCGGCGCAGTGACCACCAGCGGCGCACAAACCTACAACGACGCGATGACCTTGGGGGCTCACACCACCTTGGCGTCGACAGCGGGCACCTTGAACTTCGTGAGCATCACAGACGGCGCGTCATCGTTGAACTTGAATCTGCAAAGCGCTACAGCGTTGGCCATGGCCGATACAGACGTTGGCGGCACCTTGCATGTCACGACCCAAGCGGGTGGTGTGTCGCAACTGGCAGGCACTGGCCTGAATGTGGGCGGCACGGCCACCTTCACCGCAGACACGGGCACTTTGCAAGTGGCCGCGCTGACGAGTGCAAACAACACGTTCACAGGGGTGCTAACGCTCAACCAATCTAACAGCGGCTCGTGGGCCAATGTGTCGGTGAGCACCGATGCCGCCTTGAGCTTGGCACCTTTGCAAAGTGCGGGCGCGGTGAATTTGCAAACACAAGGCGCGCTGACCACCAGCAGCATCACGGCCTCGGGCAGTTTGACGGCCAACAGTCACGGCGGCGCGGTGGCGATGGGGGCCGCCACGGTATCGGGAGACCTGACGGTGCTCAGCGGTAACGGCAACGTGACGCAAACAGGGCAGTTTGTGGTGACGGGCAACACAGCGGTGACAGCGGGCACCGGCACCATCACGCTCGACAACACGTTGAATTTCTTTGGTGATCCGCTACTGGGTGGCACCTTGGCTTTGCAAGGCGTGTCGACCTCGGTGGCGACGAGCGGCAATTTGCAATTGGCCAGCGTGACCAACAGCGGCCCCATGACCTTGCGCGCGCCTAGCGGCTCGATTGACTTGGGCACTGCGTTCATCACCGGCGGTGACTTGACTCTGCAAAGCCGTGACGACATGAACTTGGGTGGCGCCAACATCACGGGCAGTTTGAACATGAGCAGCACGGCAGGCACGGTGTCGTTTGGTCAAGCCACGGTGACGGGCAACCTGACCGCTGCAACCCAAGGTCAGCAAGTGGACCTTGGCTCGGCCAGCGTCGGCGGCAGCCTGTTGGTACAAACCGACGGCGGCAACATCGTGCAAAGCACAACACCCAATTCGGCTTTGCAAGTGGCAGGCACCAGCACGCTGAATGCAGGCGCAGGTAACGTGACCTTGCCCAACGTGCCCAACCAGTTTGGTGGCGCTGTGAGCTTGCAAGCCACCAACGTGGACTTGGTCGGCAGCCATGGGTTGGTACTGAGCAACAGCATCGTCACGGGCACGCTGGCGGTGACGGCGGCCACAGGCAACATCACGCAAACAGGCGCCTTGGACGTGACAGGTGTCAGCACCTTCAGCGCCACACAAGGTGATGTGGTGTTGGCGCAAGCCAACACCTTTGCACAGCCCGTGGTGGTGGACGCAGTCAATGCCACGCTGAACGCGGCAACGGCATTGACACTGGGTGCTAGCTCGGTGACGGGCGACTTGTTGGCCCATGTGGCGGTGGGCGATGTGACGCAGATTGGCCCGCTGGCCATCGGTGGCAAAACCGACATCACCACCAGCGCTGGCAACGTCACGTTGACCGATGCCGCCAACCGCTTTGCAGATACGGTGTCGGCCGATACATCGGGCACACTGAAGCTCACCAGCGCTGGCCCGCTGAGCTTGGGGATAGTCAAAACAGTGGGAGACACCGACTTGAAGAGCGTGGGTAAGTTGGACTTGGGTACGTCCGTCTTTGGCGCAAAAATCAACGCCAACAGCGGCGGCTTTGACATCATTCAAAGTGGTCCCATCAAAGTGGGCGGCAATTCCAACTTTGATGCGGGCAGCGCCAAGATCGATTTGTTCAACCCTAAGAACTCTTGGTCTGGCTCCATCCTCTACAAAGGTGGCATTGTGATGATCAACCACCCTCAGTTGATGAATGCGGTGAACGCAGGTACTTTGGTGGTGCGTGTGGAGACGTCGGTGGTGCAACCTGTCAAAGCGAGCGCAACACCGATGGGCACTGCAACAGCATCTGGTGGCGCTTCGACTGCAGCTGGCGGTGATGGCGCGGTGTCGATTGCAGTGGCACGACCCGCATCTAACAACCAAACGGGCTTGATCATGGTGGCTGTGTCGTCAGAGGTTGCAGCGCCCGGCCGCAGCTTCTCGTTTTCGATTGAAGCGCATGTGCCTGCGGCCGCCGCCGCGAACACCGATGTGCGTGTGACGCAGGTGGATGGCAAAGCGCTGCCCGAGTGGCTGCGTTATGAAGCAGCCACCAAAACCTTTGTGGCCACCACCGTGCCACCGGGTGCGTTCCCGCTACAGCTCAAAGTGGGCATTGGCGGCGTAGAGACTTTGATGGTGATCAACGAAAAACCGCAGGGTCAATAAAGCAAACGGCTGGCCCCTAAAATTTCGCTATGACCGAAGCTTTGTTCGTTTTGTATTTCGTGGTGCTCGTCGCCACACTCTTCATCAAGACCCCCATCATCAAAGGGCCGTGGCTGTTTTTGCTGCGCGCATTTTTTCCGAATTGGAAGTTCTTTCATGCGGTTGGCTATGTGCCGCACCTGTATGCACGTTCGGCCGTGCTGCGGGTCTCGGGTGAGTTGCAGTGGTCTGACTGGGTGCTGATTTATCCACGCCGTGTGCGCCGCTTGAGCCACCTCGTGCACAACCCTGACACCAACATTGGCCTAGCCCAACAAAACATGGTGGACCACTTTTGGGCCGATTTGCATGATTTACCCGAGGGCGTGGACCCACGCGGTTTGGTGAGCTACCAAATGATGCAGCGCCTGACCGACCAAGTGCTGCGTGCGTGTGATGTGAAGTTCACGCACAGCCAGTTTGAGCTGCGTATGGTGCTGGATGGCCGCGCTGCCAATGTGGACACGCAAGTGATGATGACGTCGCCGGTGGAGGCCGCATGTTGATAGCCATTCGTGCGACTGAGCTGTTGTTTGCTTTGAGCTTGACCCTTCAAACGCTGGAGTATTTGCGCCTTGGCAAATACACTGCCAACGATGCGTTTTGGTCTTGGCATTTGCAGCGAGCAGATATTCCCAACGCACCTGTGCGTGCTTTGCTGGATGTTTTGTTCAAGCCGAATGTGCATCAGCTGCATTTGGTGTCGCGTTTACTGGCTGCAGTTGTATTGGCAGTGCAGGGCGCATCGCTGCCCCTGATTAGCTTTTTGTTTGTGAGCAATTTGCTCATCCTCATCCGTTGGCGCGGCGCGTTCAACGGAGGAAGTGACTTCATGACGTTGGTCGTGCTGACGGGCTTGTTCATCTCGCAAGTGGTGGGCGCGTTTGGCCATGTGCAGCTGGGTTGGCAAGCGGGCTTTTGGTATATCGCCATTCAAGCCATCACGTCTTACTTCATGTCGGGGGCGGTCAAGCTATTGCGCCCTGAGTGGCGCAATGGTTCGGCCATGACCATCTTTTTGAATGGGGCCATTTACGGGCCGTTGTCGGCCAAGCACCCATTGCGCAACAAGTGGCTGGCGATGATGGGCTCCTGGGGCTTCATCGTGTGGGAAATCTTGTTTCCCTTGAGCCTGCTTGACCCTCGACTCGCAGCGGTTTTTTGCGCTGTCGCTGCGTTCTTTCACTTCTTGGTGTTTTGGTTCTTTGGCTTGAACCGATTCTTCTGGGCGTGGCTGTGTGCGTTCCCCACCATCATTTGGTGCAGCGCGCAGTTCAGTGCGCGCTTCACTTCAATGAATTAAGCCATCGCGCTTTCAATCGCATCCATCGCTTCAGTCAGCTCTAGCCACCGCAGCTCAAGCGCAGCCAGCTCGTCTTCCACAACCTTGAGGCGTTTGCCTGCTTCGGCAATTTCAGCTGGAGGCAAGGGCGTGGCGAGTTTGTCGTGCAGCGCCGTCTTCTCAGACTCGAGCGTGGCCATGGTTTTTTCCACGCCATCCATCTCTTTTTTCAACGGACGTTTTTTCTCGTTGAGGTCTTTACGCAGCTGTGCGTCTTCTTTGGGTGCAGTCACCACCACCGCAGGCTTAAGTGCTGCTGCGTTGGCCGCTGCCACTGCCTCGGCACGCAAGCGTTTGCCTTCGTCCAGCAGGTAGCGTTGGTAGTCGTCCAAGTCGCCGTCAAAGGGTTCGACGCCACCGCGTGACACCATCCAGAACTCATCACACACGGCGCGGAGCAAGGCGCGGTCGTGGCTGACCAGCATCACGGTGCCTTCGAATTCGTTGAGCGCCATGCTCAGTGCTTCGCGGGTGGCGAGGTCCAAGTGGTTGGTCGGCTCGTCCATCAGCAAGAGGTTGGGGCGTTGCCACACCAACATGCACAACACCAGGCGGGCTTTTTCGCCACCACTCATGCTGCCCACGGCTTGCTTGACCATGTCGCCACCAAAGTTGAACTGACCTAGGAAGCTGCGCAAGTCTTGCTCGCGTGTGGCTTGGCCGGCCAGTTTGCCGTCGACGGTGAGCTTTTTCGCCAAGGCAATCATGTGGTCGAGCGGGTTGTCTGCGGGGTGCAACACATCGAGTTCTTGCTGCGCAAAGTAGCCGATGTTCAGCCCTTTGCCTTCGGTCACTTCGCCGCCGATGGCTTGCAAATCACGCGCAATGGTTTTCACCAGCGTGGATTTACCTTGGCCGTTGGCACCCAAGATGCCGATGCGCTGACCCGCCAGCACCGAGCGGCTGACGTTTTGCACGATGACCGTAGGGGGCGTGCCCGCGGGTGCATCGGCAGGGGCGGGGTAGCCCACACTCACGCCTTGCATGCTCAGCATGGGGTTGGGCAAGTTGGCGGGTTCTTTGAACTCGAAGCTGAAGTCGGCATCGGCCAACAACGGCGCAATTTTTTCCATGCGGTCCAAAGCCTTGACACGGCTTTGCGCTTGCTTGGCTTTGCTGGCCTTGGCCTTGAAGCGCGCAATGAACTTTTGCAAATGTGCAATCTTGTCTTGCTGTTTGGAGAACGCGTTTTGTTGCAGCTCCATTTGTTCGGCGCGCATGTCTTCAAACTTGCTGTAGTTGCCGCCGTAGCGCACCAGCTTGCCTGCATCGATGTGCAGGGTGACGTTGGTCACCGCATCCAAAAATTCGCGGTCATGGCTGATGACGACCATCGTGCCTTCGTAGCGCTTGAGCCAAGCTTCGAGCCACACCAAGGCGTCCAAGTCCAAGTGGTTGGTGGGCTCATCGAGCAGCAGCAGGTCGGACGGGCACATCAGCGCACGCGCCAATTGCAAACGCATGCGCCAACCCCCAGAGAAGCTATTCACAGGGTTGTCAAGCTCGGTGGTTTTAAAACCCAGACCCAAGATGAGCGCTTGTGCGCGTGACTGTGCATCGTGCTCGCCCGCGTCGTACAGCGCCATGTAGGCGTTACCCAAACGTTCGCCGTCTTCCGTGATTTCTGCGGCGGCTACTTCGGCGCGTGCATCGTTCAAGACGGTGTCACCTTCAATCACGAACTCGGTGGCGCTTTGCTCGGTCTCAGGCATGTCTTGAGACACTTGGCCCATGCGCCATTGCGTGGGGATATAAAACTCGCCGGTGTCTTCTTGCAAGTTGCCGTTGAGCAAGGCAAACAGCGACGATTTACCTGCGCCGTTGCGGCCCACCAAACCTACTTTTTCACCGGGGTTGAGGGTGACGGTGGCGCCTTCGAGCAACACCTTGGCGCTGCGGCGCAAGGTGACATTTTTAATCGTGATCATTGTTTATTTGCGCCTTCGACAATTGCCTGGCGTGTGAGGAGTAAGACCTGGTCGTCACCAGCACTGGTCGATAGCCACACGACATCTAGGAAAGGAAAGGCTGCTTCAAAGTAATCGCGTTCGTGGCCAATTTCTAAAACCAAAACCGCGTGCTCGCTCATGTGTGCTGGGGCGTCGCGCAGCATTTGGCGAATAAAGTCCATGCCGTCGTCGCCACCGGCCAAAGCGAGCGCGGGCTCGGCTTTGAATTCGGCAGGCAGCTCGGACATGCTTTGTGCGTTTACATAAGGTGGGTTGCACAGTATCAGATCGAATACACCATCGGCCTTGGCCAAGCCATCTGATTCGGCCAAGGTCATGCGGCCCTCAAGGCCATGACGCTCAATGTTGATGTGGGCCACAGCCAAAGCGTCTTTGGACAAGTCCAAGCCTTGCACTGTGATGTCTGGGAAAGCCAAGGCCGCCAAGATGC
>CANFKQ010000109.1 GCA_947447405.1 Comamonadaceae bacterium
ATCAGCTACAGCCTCGCTCACACCCATGTTCAACGTGATTTTGGTCAAACGTGGAACTTGCATGGGCGATGTGTAGCCGAACTTAGCAGTCAGTTCAGCCGCTACTTTTTCGCGGTAGTGTTGTTGGAGTCGTGCCATTTTTATGCCGCCTTGATTTCTTCGCCACTGGACTTGTAGACGCGCACTTTGCTACCGTCTGCCAGGACTTTGATGCCAACACGATCAGCCTTACCAGTAGCAGCATTGAAAATAGCTACGTTGGACTGATGGATGGGCATTGTTTTATCAACGATGCCGCCTTGCGTGCCAGCCATTGGATTTGGCTTGGTGTGTTTTTTCACCAAGTTAATGCCATCGACCACCAAGTGGCTGTCATCTTTACGCAGCGACACAACGCCACGCTTGCCTTTATCACGTCCGGTAAGGACGATGACCTGGTCGCCTTTGCGAATCTTGTTCATTGTTAGTCCTTAGAGAACTTCAGGAGCCAATGACACGATCTTCATGAACTTCTCAGTGCGCAACTCACGCGTCACTGGGCCGAAGATACGGGTGCCGATAGGCTCCAACTTTGCATTGAGCAACACTGCTGCGTTGCCATCGAATTTAACGAGCGAACCGTCGCCGCGGCGGATGCCTTTGGCAGTACGGACCACAACAGCGCTATACACCTCGCCTTTTTTGACGCGGCCACGCGGAGCGGCTTCTTTGATGCTCACCTTGATGATGTCGCCCACGCTTGCATAACGACGCTTAGAACCGCCGAGCACTTTAATGCACAAAACGGACTTCGCACCGGTGTTGTCAGCGACATCTAACCGTGTTTCAGTTTGGATCATTTCAATATTCCCAACTTGCATCAGCCTTTGCACAACTCGCCTTGACAGACGAACTACACATCGAACCGATCAGTCTTGGGCCCGTCATCCACATCGCGAACCACTCGCAACGCTTCAACTTGGGGCAGATAAACCCCGCTTTTTTAGCGGAGCCGCAAATTATGCCACAACTTTTTAGCTGCCGTCAAATTATTTCTACGATTCTTTTGAGATCGCAGACAATTCTGTCATGTCTATCCCCTCCAACACCTCTCCAACCCTTGCATTCATCGGCGGCGGCAACATGGCCAGCGCCATCATTGGTGGCCTGATCAATCAAGGCACGCCTGCCAAACACATTTTGGTGGTTGAGCCTTTTGAAGAAGCTCGCCATCGCCTCCAGATCCAATTTGGTGTGCGGGTCTTAGTTAGCTCCGACGCCACCTTGGCTGAAGCTGGCCTTGTCATTTGGGCAGTCAAACCTCAAACCTTCAAAGCAGCCGCTGAACAAACACACGCCTTCTGCACCAATGCCCTACACCTGAGCGTGGCTGCCGGCATTCGCAGTGACAGCATTGCAAACTGGCTTGGCACCCAACGCGTGGTTCGCGCCATGCCCAACACGCCAGCGCTGGTGGGACTGGGGCAAACGGGTTTGTTTGCCCGCGCAGCGGTCACAACAGCTGACAAAACAAGGATAGAACACGTAGTCGCCACCACAGGGGACTGGCTCTGGGTGAAAGATGAACCCTTGCTTGACGCGGTCACAGCCATCTCTGGCTCTGGTCCCGCCTATGTGTTCTTTTTTATAGAAGCCATGATCGAGGCCGGCGTCAAAATGGGACTCTCAGGTGAACAAGCCACACAGCTAGCCATTGGCACCTTTGAGGGGGCCTCCCAGCTGGCTAAAACTGCCAGCGAGCCGCCCTCAGTTTTGCGTGAACGTGTCACATCCAAAGGTGGCACCACCTATGCAGCGCTTACCTCTATGCAAAGCGCGCACGTGGGCGAACTGTTCCAGGCCGCACTTAAAGCAGCTCAACAGCGCGCTCACGAACTCGGCGACGAGTTTGGTGCATAAGCTGCTGCGTCCGCTGTAGTGCGACAATAACTCTGTTGATTTTTTAACACTCTCGAATCCATGAACAAACTTCTGATTTCTCTCTTGTCGGCTGCCGCATTGGGCTTGCCATTGACTTCTGTGGCGCAAGTGCCCGCCATGCCTGCAGCACCCGTCGCTCAAGCCGAGCCAGCGGCAGCACCGACAGCCACCAATACCGATTCAGCCGCTACAAAAAAAGCGACCAAGAAAGCCAAGAAAAAGAAACTGAAAAAGAAGAAGTCTAAGAAAACAAAAGCTCATTAAGCCAACTACTTAAAGCTTCCAAAAAAAAGCGCTTGCGGCATCCGCCCAAGCGCTTTTTTCATGACTCGACAAACTGGAGTTTCAGCGTAAAGCAAAGCCCAATACAACGCCTGCAAACACAGTAGCACCCAGCCAATGGTTCAAACGAAACGCTCTGAAGCAACCGTCACGCGAGCGGTCCAAGATGAGCAAGAAGTGCCACACCGCTTGCAATCCAGCCAAGCACAAGGCGAGTATCCAAGGCCACCCAAGTTTTTGTTGTTCCAACAAACCATACCAGCCACATAAATAAACCGCATAAAACGCCATGATCCCCGACACATCATGGCGACCCAAGGTAATGGCCGAGGTCTTCATGCCGATGCGCAAGTCATCATCACGGTCAACCATCGCGTACTCAGTGTCGTAGGCCAACACCCAGAACAAATTGAACAACATCAAGCCCCAAGCCTGCATAGGCACAGCGTCGCTCAATACTTGCAAAGTGATGTCTTGCCACGCAAGGTTTGAACTACCCACCGCCACAAACGCCAAGGGAATGCCAAAGCTAAACGCCACACCCAGCACCGCTTGTGGCATTGACACATGACGTTTGGCGTAGGGGTAAATCAAGGTCACGGCCAACCCAGCAAACGACCACACGATGGTGGCCGGGTTGGTGGTGAGTACCAAACCAAACGCCACCAACGCCAATGCAGCGCCAAGCAGCAAGGCTTCGCGCACCGACACCGCACCGCGCGTCACAGGCCGTTCAGCGGTACGTTTGACATGGCGGTCAAACTCACGGTCGGCCACATCGTTGATACAGCAACCCGCACTTCGCATAAGGATGGTGCCCAAAACAAACACCGCCAACAGATGCAAACCGGGCCAACCACCGGCCGCCACCCACAAAGCCGCAAGTGAAGGCCACAACAACAGCAACCAGCCCGCAGGACGGTTCCAGCGAATCAAATCTAAATAAAGCGTCAAACGTTCACGCATCACACACCATCAAGACAATCGGCTCACGCCGGGCAACTCGCAGCCATAAATGGCGTTGCGCAAAGCAGCAATCGCCTCATAGCGCGTAAAGCTACGACGCCATGCCAACACCACGCGACGTGTGGGCGGCAAGCCGCCCTTGTCGTCTGTGATGGGCAAGTAACGCACATACGTTTCTTCGCTCTTCTTGCGCTTGGCTTGTATGTCCAGCGCCTCTTTGGGCACGCTCAAACGCGGCACCAATGTCACACCCATGCCTGCGGCCACCATGTGTTTGATCGTCTCCAATGACGAGCCTTCAAAGCTCTTTTGAATACCCTCGGCATTGCTAGAGAAACGCGCAAACTCGGGGCACACCTCCAGCACATGGTCGCGAAAACAATGGCCATTGCCGAGCAACAACATGGTTTCGTTTTTCAGCTCATCGGCACTCACCTGCTTCAAGGCTGCTAGCGGATGGTTGCTAGGCACGGCGGCCATGAAGGGTTCGTCATACAGAGGCGCAGTGGCCAAACCTGTATCTGGGAAAGGCTCGGCCATGATGGCGCAATCAATCTCGCCCGTGCGTAGCATTTCCAACAACTTAACAGTGAAATTTTCTTGCAACATCAGCGGCATTTGCGGCGTTCTAGCAATGGCTTGGCGCACGAGGCTGGGCAGCAAATAGGGGCCAATGGTGTAAATCACACCCAACTTCAAAGGGCCAGCCAATGGGTCTTTGCCTCGCTTGGCAATTTCTTTGATGTTGGCTGCTTGCTCCAACACGCTTTGCGCTTGGCGGATGATTTCTTCGCCTAACGACGTCACAGCCACCTCGTTGGCGCTGCGTTCAAACAACTTCACATCCAACTCTTCTTCGAGTTTTTTGATGGCCACAGACAGCGTGGGTTGCGACACAAAACAGGCCTCAGCCGCACGGCCAAAGTGCTTTTCCCGGGCCACAGCCACGATGTATTTGAGTTCGGTGAGGGTCATGTCTTTAAGCCTTCAAGAAATCTGATTTTCCACCCAACCAGCGGCTCACATGCCGCTCGGCCAGTTCTGGATATTTGTCCAACATCAACGGGGCCAATTCTCGCGCCCACTGCAGCAGCTCGCCGTCTTCGGCCAAGTCTGCAAAGCGCAGCAACGCAGCACCTGATTGGCGGGCGCCCAAAAACTCACCAGGGCCGCGAATTTCTAAATCTCGTCTTGCAATTTCAAACCCATCCGAAGTTTCCACCATCGCTCGCAGTCGCTCGCGGGCTGTCTCACTTACGCGCCCGCTTTCACCAGTGGCGTACATCAGCACACACGCCGACGCCGCTGCGCCTCGCCCCACGCGTCCGCGCAACTGGTGCAACTGGCTCAAGCCAAAACGCTCGGCATGCTCAATCACCATCAGCGAGGCATTGGGCACATCCACGCCCACCTCAATCACCGTGGTGCTGACCAGCACGCCCATGGCGCCGCTTTCAAACTGGGCCATGACAGCCTTTTTCTCGGCCGGCGGCATACGCGAATGCAGCAAGCCCACCAACACGGGCTTCATGCCCGGCGGGTTGAGCGCCTCGGTCAACAAGGCGTGCGTTTCGGTGGCATTGGTCAAATCCAGCGCTTCGCTTTCTTCAATCAACGGACACACCCAATACACCTGACGACCTTCGTCTAACTGGTGACGAATGCGTTCAATCAGTTCATCTCGGCGCGCCTCTGACACCAGCTTGGTCACCACCGGCGTGCGACCTGGCGGCAGCTCATCCAACGTAGACACATCAAGGTCAGCGTAATAACTCATGGCCAAGGTGCGCGGGATGGGCGTGGCGCTCATCATCAGCATGTGCGGTTCTTGCTCTGGCATGCCATCGTGCGTGAGCATCTTCTCGCGCAAAGCCAAACGCTGCGCCACGCCAAAGCGATGCTGCTCATCGATGATGGCCAGCGCCAAATTTTTGAACTGCACTTGCTCTTGAATCACGGCATGCGTACCCACCACCAACGCAGCTTCGCCGCTGGCGATGAGCCCCAACATTTCGGTGCGCTCTTTTTTCTTTTGACTACCCGTGAGCCACGCCACGCGTTTACCCAGCGGCGAAAGCAACGGCTCTAGCCAGCCAATGAGCTTGCGAAAGTGCTGCTCGGCCAAAATTTCGGTGGGCGCCATCAAGGCGCATTGCCAACCGCCATCCATGGCCACCGTCGCGGCTAGGGCGGCCACCACGGTTTTGCCCGAGCCCACATCGCCTTGCAGCAGACGGTGCATGGGCACTTGACGCATCAAGTCTTGTGCAATTTCTTCACCCACACGACGCTGCGCACCCGTCAAACCAAACGGCAGTACGCCCAACAACTGCTCATGCAAACCACCCTTGGTCAGCATCAGCGCAGGCGCACGCAGCTCGTCACGCGCACGCTTGGACTGCAACTGCGACAGCTGCTGCGCCAGCAGCTCTTCCGCCTTCAGGCGTTGCCACGCAGGGTGTGTGCGGTCTTCCAACTGTGCCAACGACGCATCGGGCGTGGGGTGATGCAAAAAGTGCAAGGCCTGCTCAAGGCTCCACGCCTTCGCACCAGCACTCATGGCCGAGTGGGGCATGTACTCGGGCGGAATCGTCTCGACAAACGCACCATGGCGCGCCGCATGCACCAGCCCACCGTGCACCGCCTTGCGCAAATACACCTGCGGCAAACCCGCCGAGGTTGGGTACACAGGCGTGAGCGCGTTGGGCAGCTCGCCACCCGCCATGTGAAAGCTGGGGTGCATCATGGTGCGCCCCATAAACCCGCCCTTCACCTCGCCACGCAAACGCAAACGATTGCCTACAGCCAAGGCTTTTTGTTGAGATGGGTAGAAGCTGAAGAAGCGCAGCGTGCAAGTGTCTGAACCATCGTCCACCACCACCAGCAATTGGCGGCGCGGTTTGTAGGCAATGTCACACGACACCACCGTGGCTTCGATTTGCGCCATATCCCCCTCGCGCGTGTCGATCAACCGCACGATACGCGTCTCGTCTTCGTAGCGCAGGGGCAGGTGCAGCGCCAAATCAATGTCGCGGTCCAACCCGAGCTTGCGCAACGCTTTTTGCGGGGCGGAAAGGGGTTTGGTGTCCGTTTTAGCTTCAGGCTTGGCGGATGGCTTGGCGCGAGTCATGGGACAATTGTGCCTCTGTCATCTGAAACGCTTCAACTTGGAACGGGCCCGTCCGGCCCTCAAGCACATGTCACACATTTACACGCTCAGCGATTTCGATTTCGAACTGCCGGAGTCCCTGATTGCTCAGCACCCCGCGTCTGAACGCAGCGCATCACGCCTACTTGATGGCCGCAACGCTGAGCTAGCCAACCGCACGTTCAGAGACCTTCCCTCTCTGCTGAAAGCCGGCGACTTGCTGGTGTTCAACGACACCCAAGTGGTGAAAGCCCGTTTGTTTGGCGAAAAACCCACGGGCGGCAAGCTTGAGCTCTTGGTCGAACGCGTGCTGACTGGCCACGAAGTGGTGGCCCACATGAAGGTGAGCAAAAAGCCCCCCGTGGGCACCGAGCTCCTAATGGTCGGTGGATACACCGCCACGCTTCTCGGCCGCTGGCCCAATGAAGACGGCCAACTGTTTCGCTTCCAATTCAGCGACGAGCCGCACACGTTGATGCAACAGAATGGCCACATGCCGCTGCCGCCTTACATTGAGCGCCACCAAAACACCGCCGACGCGCAGCACGAAACCGAGGAAGTCAAAGCCGAGGACGAGCGCCGTTACCAAACCGTGTTTGCCAAACACCCGGGCGCGGCCGCAGCCCCCACGGCCGCGCTGCACTTTGACGAAGGTGTGTTGCAGGGACTAGAAGCCCAAGGCGTGTCACGCGCCAGCGTCACGCTGCATGTGGGTGCGGGCACATTTCAGCCGGTGAAGACCGAGAACTTGGCCGAGCACCGCATGCACAGCGAGTGGTACAACATCCCGCCCGAAACCCTCCAAGCCATTGCAGACTGCCGCGCACGCGGTGGCCGCGTGGTGGCGGTGGGCACGACCAGTGTGCGCACGTTAGAGAGCTGGGCGCAAAGTGGGCTGACGAGTGGCGATACGCAAATCTTCATCACACCTGGCTTTGCGTTCAAGGTAGTGGATGTGCTGATCACCAACTTTCATTTGCCTAAGAGCACCTTGCTCATGCTGGTCAGCGCATTTGCTGGCTTTGAGCACATGCACGCGCTGTACCGCCACGCCATTGCCCACCACTACCGATTCTTCAGCTACGGCGACGCCATGCTGTTGGAAAAAACCACCGCATCAAGAACTGCTTGAAAGACCGACCATGTTGAAGTTTGACGTTCTCACCAAAGACACCACCAGCCATGCCCGCCGCGGCACGCTCACGCTCAACCACGGCGTGGTGCAAACGCCCATCTTCATGCCCGTGGGCACCTACGGCACAGTCAAAGGCGTGATGCCGCGCAGCCTTGAAGAGATGGGCGCACAAATCATTTTGGGCAACACATTCCACCTGTGGATGCGCCCCGGCCTCGATGTGATGCAAAGCTTTGGTGGCCTGCACGACTTTGAGCGTTGGAACAAACCCATCCTCACTGACAGCGGTGGTTTTCAAGTGTGGTCGCTCGGCGCGATGCGCAAAATCACCGAAGAAGGCGTGACCTTTGCCTCGCCCGTCAACGGCGACAAGCTGTTCATGTCGCCCGAGGTGAGCATGCAAATTCAAACCACGCTCAACAGCGACAT
>CANFKQ010000110.1 GCA_947447405.1 Comamonadaceae bacterium
AGCCTGAGGTGTCAAGCAACAGGGCTTCGTCGTAACCTTCGTCGGTCACTTCCATGTTGGCCAAGATGGAGTTGGTGTAGTTGCTCACGGCCTTGGCTTGCGTCATGGTGATGTTGACGTGGTGGCGGGTGTAGCTGCTGGTCTTCACACGGATGCCGCGCTTCATACCTTCTTCGCCGAGGTACGCACCCCAAGTCCAAGCCGCCACCATCAAGTGGATGGTGTTGCCTTTGGGGCTGACGCCCAGCTTTTTATCGCCAATCCAAGTCAGAGGGCGGATGTAGCCAGACTCCAATTTGTTCTCACGCACCACAGCACGTTGTGCTTCGTTCACTTGGTCTTTGGTGAACGGAATGGCCATGCGCAAAATTTTGGCGCTGTTGAACAGGCGATCGGTGTGCTCTTGCAAACGGAAGATGGCTGTGCCTTGCTCGGTTTTGTAAGCGCGCACGCCTTCGAAGGCGCCGCAACCGTAGTGCAGGGTGTGGCTCAACACGTGGATCTTGGCATCGCGCCAATCGACCATCTGGCCGTCCATCCAGATTTTGCCGTCACGGTCAGACATGGATGATGGGATCACGACGCTCATGGGATTTCCTTTGGACTGATGTTGTTGTCGCCTGTGCCGGCGTAATAGTTCATTTTAGCGGGCCTGAAGCACGCGGATTCAAGCGCTTAGTCGTTGGCCGCGTGGCTCACGGGCTCCACGTCTGTGGCTTGAAAGGGACGGTCCAAGGTCCAGCTTTGCAGCTTGCCTTGCGCAAAGATGCAACGCACCACCGATTGGCTACCGTCGCGCCAGCTGAAGACCTCGGGCTGAGCGCCTTTTTCAGTTTCGGGCTGGCCCAAGGCACGGGTCATGGCGATGACGTGCATCAGGCTCACGCCGGCTTTGAGCTTGGCATTGAGCATGACAGCGCTGTCGACAAAACCAATCGGGCGCTTGCTGGCTCGCTTCATGATTTGCACCAAGCGCGTGAAATAGAGCAACAGCCACATCACGCCACCGGTGACCACCATGGCGATGCCCATCCAACCCCAGCTTTGCCAAGCCCAAGCCGTCAGGCCTACCGTGCCAATGGGCACCAAATATCTTTGAAAGTTCATGAGCTTATTGTCTCAGGCTCTGTTGCACCTTCGACGTGACTTCTACTTAGCCATGGCGACGATTAACCCAACTCGCGCACCAAGCCAATGGCGTCATCCACCCGTTCCACCGCATGCACGGTCATGCCGGGGATGGGTTTCTTGGGTGCGTTGGCTTTGGGGATGACGGCCACGGTAAAGCCCAATTTGGCGGCTTCTTTCAAACGTTCTTGGCCACGCGGGGCGGGGCGCACCTCACCCGCCAAACCAACTTCACCAAAGGCAATGAAACCTTGCGGCAGCGGCTTGCCGCGCAAGCTGCTTTGAATCGACAACAACACGGCCAAGTCGGCGGCAGGCTCGCTAATGCGCACACCGCCCACGGCGTTGACAAACACATCTTGGTCCATGCACGCCACGCCTGCATGGCGGTGCAACACGGCCAGCAACATGGCCAAACGATCCCGATCCAAGCCCACACTCAGGCGGCGCGGCGATGGGCCACCGCTGTCGACCAAAGCCTGAATCTCCACCAGCATCGGCCGCGTGCCTTCCAGCGTGACCAGCACACAGCTGCCTGGCACGGGCTCGGTGTGTTGGCTCAAGAAAATGGCACTTGGGTTGCTCACGCCCTTCAAGCCTTTTTCGGTCATAGCGAACACGCCAATTTCATTGACTGCACCAAATCGGTTTTTGATGGCACGCACCAGTCGATACGTGGAGTGCGTGTCCCCTTCAAAGTACAACACGGTGTCCACCATGTGCTCCAACACACGCGGACCTGCGAGCGCACCTTCTTTCGTGACGTGGCCCACCAACACCACGGCCGTGCCTGTGGACTTGGCCATGCGTGTGAGGTGTGAGGCGCATTCGCGCACTTGCGCCACCGAGCCTGGGGCGCTGGTGAGCTGGTCGGAATACACGGTTTGGATCGAGTCCATCACCACCACCGCAGGCTGCAGTTTATCGACGGTAGCGAGTATTTTTTCTAGCTGTGTTTCGGCCACCACTTGCACTTGGCTGTGGTCTAGCCCTAAGCGGCGCGAGCGCAACGCCACTTGCGAAGCCGACTCTTCACCCGTCACATACAGCGTACTCATGCCACTGCGTTGTAGGCCGTCCATGGCTTGCAAAATCAAAGTCGATTTGCCAATACCGGGGTCGCCGCCAATCAACACCACACCACCTTCCACCATGCCGCCGCCCAACACGCGGTCGAGTTCTTCTTGACCTGTGGGCGTGCGTGCGACATCTTGCGCTTCGATGTCGGAGAGGATCGCCACCTCAGAGGGTGGGGCCAAAGCGGCCATGCCCGCGTAGCGATTTTTGGTGGGACCGCTGCTGTCGACCGCGGTTTCAATCAGCGTGTTCCAAGCGTTACAGCTCGGGCATTTGCCCAGCCATTTGGCGGTGATGCCGCCGCAGTCGGTGCAGGTGTATTGGGTTTTTTCTTTGGCCATGCGCCAATATTACTGGATAAATAGCCAGTATTTTGAAGGCACTAGTCTTGTGTGAAGCCCACACGACTAGAGACCGCGCACATAAGCTCGTAGCCAACCGTACCTGCGGCTTGGGCCACCTCATCAATAGGTAGGACCTCTCCCGTGCTGGCTTTGCCCCACAGCGTAACTTCAGTGTCGAAACCGGCCTCGCGGCATGGGGTGAGGTCCACCGCAATCATGTCCATGCTCACGCGCCCCAAGGTGCGGGTGCGCACACCTTGCACCAACACCGGCGTACCGGTGGGGCAATGGCGGGGATAGCCATCGGCATAGCCACAGGCCACCACGCCCAAGCGCATGGGTGTCTCCGCTGTGAACGAGGAACCATAGCCCACGGTGTCACCTACGGCCAAGTCTTGGGTGGCGATGATGCGACTGCGCAAACTCATGGTCGGTTGCAAATCCCAGTGTGCGATGCTGCGTTCAGGGAAGTCCGGCGCGCTACCGTACAAGGCAATGCCAGGGCGAACCCAATCGGTCGCCACCGCCGCGTCGTTGGCGTGACGCAATAAGCCAGCGCTGTTGCAAGTGCTGCGCTCGCCAGGCAAGTCTTCGGTGGTTTTGGCAAACACGCGCATTTGCTCTGCCACACCTTTGGAGCCGTCAGCATCGCTGAAATGCGTGATGAGAGAAATTTCATCCACCTGCGGCAGTTGGTTGAGTCGAGTCCACGCCGAACGAAAGCGCGTGGGCGTGAATCCCAAACGGTTCATACCGCTGTTCATTTTGAGGAAGATGCGATGCGGCACTTGGGTTTTATGGCGGCTCAGCATGTCCACTTGCTCATCGCAATGCACGGTGTGCCACAGGTCTAGACGCGAGCAGAGTTCAAGATCTCGCATCTCAAACACGCCCTCTAGCAGCAACACAGGGCCGCGCCAACCTAGGCTGCGTAGGCGTTGTGCCTCGTCGAGGTCGAGCAAGGCAAAGCCATCTGCTGCACGCAAACCTTCGAACACGCGTTCAATGCCATGGCCATAGGCGTTGGCTTTGACGACGGCCCACACGCGAGTGTCGGGAGCTGCGGCACGCATGCGTGCCAGGTTATGACGCAAAGCGTGGGTGTGAACAAAGGCTTGTATCGGACGGGGCATGGCCAATATTGTGGCACCCGCGTGATATAACCTCGGGTAGTTAAAGAAGAAAGAAGAATCAACAGGCCTGCAGCCCTCTGCGCGCCTGCCAGACCTATCCATGAAGCGCGGTTTTTACACCATCATGTCGGCCCAGTTTTTCAGCTCGTTGGCCGACAACGCACTGTTTGTCACGGCCGTTGAATTACTGAAGTCAGATGGCGCTCCCGAGTGGCAGCGTGCTGCGTTGGTACCGATGTTTGCCCTGTTCTACGTCGTACTCGCGCCGTTTGTGGGGGCATTCGCCGACTCACGACCCAAGGGCGAGGTCATGCTGATGAGCAACACCATCAAGGTGGTGGGCTGCTTGTTGATGTTGTTTGGTCTGCACCCGTTGCTCGCGTATGCGGTGGTGGGTTTGGGCGCAGCTGCCTACTCACCCGCGAAATACGGAATCTTGACCGAACTGCTGCCTGCATCTCAATTGGTCAAAGCCAACGGCTGGATTGAAGGCCTCACCATCACCTCCATCATCTTGGGCGTGTTGTTAGGTGGCCAGTTGGTGGGTCCGAACTTGTCTGCGTTCTTGTTGTCGTTTGATGTGCCATTCATCTCCACTGGCGTCGACACCTCGGCTGAAGCAGCGATTTGTTTGTTGATTCCTCTGTACGCCTTGGCTGCTTGGTTCAACAAACGCATTCCTCTGACAGGCGCTGCATATATCCCGATGCGCCTTGACCCAGAAAAAAGCATGACACGCAACCTGCTGGCGCTGGTGCCTGACTTTTGGCATTGCAACCAACGTTTGTGGCACGACAAGCTGGGTCAAATTTCCTTGGCCACCACAACCTTGTTCTGGGGTGTGAGCGGCAATCTGCGCTACATCGTGCTCGCATGGAGCGCAGCAGCCTTGGGTTACACCACCACGCAAGCGTCTAGCTTGGTCGGGGTGGTGGCAATTGGCACGGCTGTGGGTGCGGTGGTGGCGTCCATGAAGATGAAGCTGGACCACGCCACACGCTTGATGCCTTTGGGCATTGCCATGGGCTGCTTTGTGGTGGCCATGAACTTCATTGACAACTTGTGGCTCGCGGTTCCCTTCCTCATCGTTTTAGGAGGCTTGGGCGGCTTCTTGGTCGTGCCCATGAACGCGCTGCTGCAACACCGTGGCCACAACCTCATGGGCGCAGGCCGCTCGATCGCTGTGCAAAACCTGAATGAACAACTGTGCATCTTGGGTCTTGGCTTTTTGTACACCTTCAGCACCGGCATGGGCCTGAGTGCCTTTGGTGCCATCACGGCGTTTGGTGTGTTGGTGGGCTATGTGATGTGGCTCATCAAACTTTGGCACGAGAACAACCATTTGCACCACCGCGAAGAGTTGGCGCGCTTGATGCACATCGCCCGCAACGACGACTTGCACGGTTAAGCCGTGCGTATGCGCCCTTCATCCGCCGAATGACAACGCGCCCTTTGCTGGCCGTCTTGACCTTGACCCTCAATGCTTTGGTGTGGGGATTGTCTTGGTGGCCCATGCGCCAACTCGATGCCGATGGTCTTCACCCTTTGTGGACCACCGCCTGTGTGTTCACCTTGGCTACCGTGGTTTTGACGCTCATGAGTCCAACGGGCTGGCTTCACTTCAAATCACACCCACAACTCTTGTGGCTCGTGGTCGCCTCAGGACTGACCAACGTCGGTTTTAACTGGGCCGTCACCACCGGGGATGTGGTGCGCGTGGTTTTGCTGTTTTATCTCATGCCCACCTGGTCGCTGCTGTTGGCTTGGTGGCTGTTGGACGAGCGCCCTACGCGAGGTGCCCTGGCCCGCTTAGGGCTGGCGCTGGTGGGGGTGGTGTTGGTACTCAAAACACCCGAGTCACCTTGGCCATTGCCACAAGATTTGCCTGATGTATTGGCGCTGCTGGCTGGGTTTTGTTTTGCGCTCACCAACATCTGGCTGCTACGTTTGCAAACCGCTCCTGAATCGTCACGCATGGTGGCCATGTTTAGCGGCGGCGCGTTGATGGCTATCGCGTGCGCACTCCTGGCGACTTGGACGGGTGTCATTCCTTCCGTGTTGGGTGGGCTGCTTGGCAATGCCATCACCCTCACGGTGACCACTTGGTCGCCGTGGATTCTTGGCTTGAGCATCGCATTTCTGGTGTCTAACTTCGCACTGCAATACGGCGCTGCCCGTTTGAGCGCGCACACCACCGCCATGGTCATGATGTCGGAGGTGGTCTTTGCCAGCGTGTCCTCTATCGCGCTAGGGGCATCCACGCTGACGTGGCGCGTGGGCCTGGGTGGCGGCATGATTGTGTTGGCAGCGCTGCTGGCCTCTCAAACACACACTTCGAAAGACACCACCTCATGACTGCATTGACCGACTTCACCGCCACACGCATCGACGGCACGCCTTTGTCGTTTAGCACGCTGCAAGGCAAAGCATTGCTGATCGTCAACACAGCCAGCGCTTGTGGCTTCACACCGCAATTTGAAGGATTGGAGACGCTGCACAAAACCTATGGCGAACAAGGCTTGGCGGTCATTGGTTTTCCGTGCAACCAGTTTGGCGCACAAGACGCGGGCACGAACGCCGAGATTGGCGCTTTTTGCCAACGCAACTACGGCGTGAGCTTTACGATGATGGAGAAAGTAGAGGTGAACGGCGAGGGTGCACACCCGCTGTTCAAGTGGCTCAAGACGCAAGCACCTGGCCTCTTAGGCAGCGAAGCCATCAAGTGGAACTTCACCAAGTTCTTGGTGGGCAAAGACGGGCGCGTGCTCAAGCGCTATGCGTCGATGGATGCGCCCGCGAAACTGGCCAATGACATTGAAGCGGCTTTGGCTGCTTGATTAATTCAGCGCCTCATCCAGCACTTCCACCCAATGCTTCACCGGTACATCGGTACCGCTTTGCAGATGGGTGATACAGCCCACGTTGGCGCTCAAAATGGCTTTCGGCTTGAGTGCATCCAAGTGGCCCAGTTTGCGGTCACGCAAGGTAGTGCTGATCTCTGGGTTGAGCACGCTGTAGGTGCCCGCTGAACCGCAGCACAAATGGGATTCGGTGTTCGCCACTTGAATAGCGAAACCCAACGCGGCCAAGTGTGTTTCCACCCCGCCCTTGAGTTGTTGCCCGTGCTGCAAGGTACAGGGTGGGTGGAAAGCTTGCATGCCCGCGTTGGCCAACACAGAGGCCTTCAATTTAGGCTTGAGTACTGGCACCAACTCAGGCAACAACTCGCTCAAGTCTTGGGTGAGTTCGCTGATGCGTTTGGCCTTGGTCGCATATGCTGCATCGTCTTTGAGCACATGGCCGTAGTCTTTGACCATCACGCCACAACCTGAGGCGTTCATCACAATGGCTTCTACGCCCTGCTCAACAAACGGCCACCAAGCGTCGATGTTGGCACGTATTTGCACCAGGCTACCGTCTTGGTCGTTCAAGTGAAATTTCACAGCGCCGCAGCAACCTGCTTTGGGTGCGACGAGGGTTTGAATGCCCGCCGCATTCAACACACGCGCGGTGGCTGTGTTGATGTTGGGCAGCATCGCGGGCTGCACACAGCCTGCGAGCATCAACACTTTGCGGGCGTGGCTTTGCGTGGGCCACACCACCCCGTTGCGCTCAGCCGTTTGGGGCGCAGGCACTTTGGCTTTGAGCTTGGCAGGCAGCACACCACGCACGGCTTGGCCCAGCTTCATGGCAGGCGCAAATGCGGCAGAGGTCAAACCCTCTTTCAATGCCCAACGCATGATGCGCTCGCCCAAAGGACGTTGCACTTGCGCATCCACCACTTTGCGGCCCACGTCCACCAAGTGGCCGTATTGCACGCCGCTTGGGCAGGTGCTTTCGCAGTTGCGGCAGGTCAAGCAGCGGTCTAAGTGTTGCTGTGTGGCACGCGTGGGCGTGGCGCCTTCAAACACTTGCTTCATCAAGTAGATACGGCCGCGTGGGCCGTCTAGCTCGTCACCCAAGAGTTGGTAGGTCGGACACGTTGCTGTGCAAAAACCGCAGTGCACGCACTTGCGCAAAATGGCTTCTGCTTGTTCACCTTCGGGCGTGCCGACGTATTGAGGGGCCAGGTTGGTTTGCATGTGAGGCTCTGTGATTTAAACGCGACCGGGGTTAAAGATGCCCGCTGGGTCAAACTGTTTTTTGAGTTCGTTTTGGATGCGTTGTTGCACCGCATTGAGCG
>CANFKQ010000111.1 GCA_947447405.1 Comamonadaceae bacterium
GAATGCCCATAAAAGCGAATGATGTTGGTCAAGACCTGCTCTGTCAGGATAGGCGCGCCCTCCGACTCGTGCTCCAAAATGATTTGCAACAAGATGCTGCGCGTCAGGTCTTCACCCGACTTGGCATCGACCACCCGATAGGGCGTGTTGTTCATCACCAGTTGTTTGATGTCCGCCAAGGCCACATAGCTGGATGACGCGGTGTCATACAAGCGGCGATTGGGGTACTTCTTGATCACGCGGACTGCCGTGTCATCTGAAGCGGTTGATTTTTTGCTGCTCATCAAGTCAGCTCCCGTTGAAAGAGAAAAGCCCAGTACTGTTCAAACAGTGCCGGGCTTGACGGGGAACAATATGGTAGGCGCGATTGGAATCGAACCAACGACCCCCACCATGTCAAGGTGGTGCTCTAACCAACTGAGCTACGCGCCTACATTGTTCGAAGCCAAAAGTATAGCAGACTTCAGCGACGTTTTGCCGTGCGAACCCCGCGAACTTCTTTAACCAAGCCCAAAACCTTTTGCAAGCGCCGTGAATCGCCCACCTCTACGGTGAAGGTCATCCACGCGAGGTCTTTCACAGACTGAGTTTGCACGCCGATAACATTCATCTTTTCTTTGGCAAACACTTCTGAAATATCGCGCAACAAACCCTGACGATCCAGGGCCTCGATGTTCACATCCACCGGATACACCAAGACGTGCGTCGACGCTGATTGTCCCCAGTCCACCTCAATCACACGGTCCACACTACGAATAGCCATCTGGCGGAAGTTGCCGCAATCTGCTCGGTGAATGCTCACGCCTTTACCGCGTGTGACAAAACCACGAATTTCATCAGGCGGCGCAGGCTTGCAACATTTGCTGAGTTGCGTGAGCAATGAATCGATGCCCACCACCAATACGCCACTATTGGCTGTTTTGCCAATAGGTCGTGCTTTTTTCAGACGTACATAGTCATCCGCATCCAACACCGTAACAGGCGGGTTCAACAGGGTTTCAATGTTGCGCAGCGAAAACTCGTCTTTACCGACCAACTCAAACAATGCCTCTGCAGACTTAAAGCCCAACTGCGACGCCAAGTCATCCAGCTTCATCGCAGTTTTACCTTCACGCTGCAAAAGCTTTTCCACCGCCTCGCGTCCCTTGGCAGCTGTCTCTTGCATGGCCTGCGCGTTAAACCATGCCCTCACCTTCGAGCGCGCACGCGAGCTGGCCAAAAATCCTAAGTCGGGGTTAAGCCAATCACGTGAAGGGCCGCCATCTTTGATGGCAGTCACCTCAACGGTTTGTCCGTTTTTCAGCTGCGTGTTGAGCGGCACCAAGTTACCGTCGACACGCGCGCCACGACAGCGGTGACCTAAATTGGTGTGCAAGGTGTAAGCAAAGTCAATCGGTGTGCCGCCTTGGGGCAACTCAACCACAGCAGCATCTGGCGTAAGCACATAAATGCGGTCGCTCAATGCATCAGTCGTGACTTGGCTTTGTGCATCAGCGGACAGCTCGCGCTCCCACGCCAAGAGCTGACGCAGCACAGCGATCTTGGCATCGTAATCACCAGAGGCGCTGACGCCTGCATAGCCTTTGGTGCCAGCTTCTTTGTATGCCCAATGTGCCGCCACGCCGTGCTCGGCATGGTCATGCATCTCTTGCGTGCGAATTTGAATTTCAATCGGACGGCCATGCGCATCTCGCACCACCGTGTGCAAGGACTGATAGCCGTTTGATTTGGGTTTGGCAATATAGTCATCAAACTCCGAATCGATGGGCGAAAACTTGGTGTGCACCATGCTCAGCGCTTCATAGCAATTCGGTACAGAAGGCACGACGACTCGCAAAGCACGCACGTCAAACACGCGTGAAAAGTCCAGCGACTTGCCACGCATTTTTTTCACGATACTATAAATGTGTTTGGGCCGTCCCGCCACTTGGGCAGTGACGCCTTGGGCTTTCAGATCAGCCTCCAGGCTCTCGCGTAACTGCACCATGTAGTTCTCGCGCTCCACACGTTTTTCGTCAAGCAGTTTGGCAATTTCACGGTAGGTTGCAGGCTCCAGGAAACGAAAAGACAAATCTTCCATTTCCCATTTAATTTGCCAAATGCCCAAACGGTTGGCCAACGGCGCAAACACATGCAAGGACTCATAGGCCAGGCTGTGCGGTACGGGTTGCTTGCTGGCGGCAAAGTAGCGCAAGGTTTGGAGGCGTGATGCCAAACGTAACAAAACCACGCGCAAATCACGAGAGAACGCTAGCAGCATCTTGCGCACGTTCTCGGTTTGTAACGCGGCTACCTGTGACTCAGCCGCGACTGCACGCGCTTGGCGCTGCACGCGAATCAAACGCGTAGTTTCTAGGGCTAGCTCGGCATAGCTCGAGCCAAAGGCTTTCGCAATCACTTCTTCTGGCTTTTGCAAATGTTCAGCGGCATAAACCAAATAGCATGCCGCTTGCATGGCTTCAGAGCCACCAATTTGATGCAGGATGTCGGTGACCGCATCTGCATGCGTCAAGGTATCTTCACCCGTATCTAGCAGTGCGCCCATCAGTAAAGGCTGAGCAAACGCCCTCGCCCGCGCCAACGCCTCTGGCTGGTCTGGCAAGTCTTGTAACGTGGCGCTCAAGAGCGAGGCGCGCTGCGTTTCTCCGTTATGTTTCATGTAAGCCGCTGAACCGCATAATGTGTCTGTAGGTTTCTCATCGTAATGCATGGAGTTTTCAAAATGTCTGAACGCACACTCATCGGTAAAACAGCTTTGGTCACGGGTTCCACTAGTGGCATTGGTCTAGGAATCGCCAAATCCTTGGCTAGCCAAGGCGCAAACATCATCCTCAACGGCTTTGGTGACGTAGAAGGCCCCAAGGCCGAAGTCGCCGCTTTAGGCGTGAAAGTGGCTTATCACGGTGCAGACATGAGCAAAGTGGCTGACATTGAAGCCATGATGAAGTTTTCTGCCGACACCTTCGGCGGCGTTGATATCCTGGTGAACAACGCTGGCATTCAGCACGTGGCCTCAGTTGAAGACTTCCCCGTCGAGCGCTGGGACTCCATCATCGCCATCAACCTCACCAGCGCCTTCCACACCTCGCGTTTGGCGTTGCCACGCATGCAAAAGCAAAACTGGGGCCGCATCATCAACGTGGCTTCGATTCACGGCTTGGTGGGCTCTGCGCAAAAATCGGCTTATGTAGCAGCCAAGCACGGCATTGTGGGCTTGACCAAAGTCACCGCACTTGAAAACGCCACGACTGGTGTTACCTGCAATGCCATTTGTCCTGGCTGGGTGCTTACCCCCTTGGTTCAAAAGCAAGTCGATGCAAAAGCGGCAGCACTCAACATTTCAAACGACGAAGCCACCAAACTACTTTTAGGTGAAAAAGAACCCTCTATGCAATTTACAACACCCGAAGAACTGGGTGAATTAGCTATTTTCTTATGTTCTAAAGCTGGAAACAATGTGCGCGGCGTTGCTTGGAATATGGATGGGGGTTGGACTGCGCAGTAAAGAAAATACAAAAATTTATTTTTGTATTATTTTTAACTAAATAAAAATTATTTTTACTTACAATTACAACACTTTAGCCAAATCTAACTTACCTTCTGGGTATGACACAAATCTACCCAAAAGAAAACAGTAAATTTGCAGATCGTTTTCGCGCTGCGCTCAGAGATGCGGGTGTCCGAGTCTCTGCAACCGTCGTCGCAAATGAGTTCAACTTGCGATACTGGGGCGAGGGCATTTCCTCACACGCTGCACGCAATTGGCTCATGGGCGTGTCGATTCCTAAGCAAGACAAACTTTTGGTTTTGTCCAAATGGTTGAAAATTTCGCCAGAAGGTCTACTGTTTGGAACGCCTCCGCCTCGACCTGCCGACGAAGGTCTGAAAGACGAGCGTATCAACTTGGTCGACCAACAACTGATCTCTCGCTACTTTGCCTTGCAACCCGAACACCGCCGTGTTGTGCGTGAAGTGGTTGATGGGTTAGCAGCCTTAAGCCCAAAAGCTAGCAGCCATTAGTAGATCAGCGCTACGGCGCGGGCTTCCATACTTAGGCCATGCCCCACAGGGCCTATTTTTTCGGCCGTCTTCGCCTTCACATTCACGCGCGACACGTCAACATCTAGCGCCTGTGCAATGCGCTGGCACATGACTGGCATGTATGTGGCCAGCTTAGGCGCTTGCGCAATCACGGTGCTATCGATATTGCCAATCTGAAAGCCTGCAGCGCGCACCATCATGGCTGTCTTTTGCAGCAACACCCAAGAGTCCGCGCCTTCATAGGAGGCATCGGTGTCTGAGAAGTGCCTACCAATATCGCCCAAAGCTGCAGCACCAAGTAATGCATCGGTAATCGCGTGCAGCAAGACATCAGCGTCTGAGTGGCCCAGCAAGCCGTGTGAGTGCTCAATGCGCACACCACCAAGCATGAGAGGTCGGCCTTCAAACAAGGCATGCACATCCCAGCCTTCACCAATTCGAAATGTAGGTACCGTCATCGTGTTCATTCAATCGATCAATGCGTCAATGACGCGAATTTAAAATAGCGGCAGCCAAGGCAAAGTCCTCGGGGTAGGTCACCTTGAAGTTTTGCGCATTGCCAGGCACAAGCAGCGGACTCAGGCCCATCGCCTCAATGGCACTGGCCTCATCCGTCACCGCAGCTCCTGCTTGCTCTAAGCCATTCAGCAACACGCCAATGCGAAACATTTGCGGTGTTTGCGCCAACCACTTGTCTGTACGGTCCACCGTCTGAGCCACACGCCCCTTGGCTTCAACCTTCAAGGTGTCGGCTAATTTGTGGGCCAGCAAACCACCCACTGGATCATCTTGGCAGGCATCTATCAAGGCATTGATTTGTTCGGGCGTCACCAAGCAACGCGCTGCGTCATGTACCAGGACCCAATCGGTGTCCTGTGCGCCCTGCTTCAGCAGTTCACGCAAACCGGCCAGCACACTCTCTGCCCTAGTGGCGCCGCCTGTGCGAGATGTCTCGAACAAAGGCTGCGGATGCGCATCCAGCACACCCCCCATGTCCACGTCATCAGGGGCCAACACCAGCACCCCCTTGGCCATGCGCACTACACCCGCGAAGGCCTTGAGCGTGTGCACCACCATAGGCAAGCCAGAGATCGGCTGATACTGCTTGGGCACAGCCGTGCCAGCGCGGCTACCAAAACCCGCACAGGGAACAACGGCAAAAAAACGAATAGGGCTGTGGGTGTGTAAGGGCATTGAATAGGTTTGAGCCGCATGGAGAAGAAAGCTCACCCCCCATTCTAGAATTACCCCAATGCACCTGCCCTCATTGAGTCCCGGCAAACGATTTGCCATGCCCCGCCCTGTCGGCTCTGCGGACGCATTGCTGCTCGCACAGCTGGGCACGCGCGAAAAAGCCAAACAACAACGTGTCGCCATCATCACCGCAGATGCGGTGGATGCACAGCGCCTGCAAGACGAAATGGCGTTCTTCGCCCCTGACTTGCGCTGCGTGCTGTTCCCCGACTGGGAAACGCTGCCCTACGACAGCTTCTCGCCCCACCAAGACCTCATCAGCGAACGTTTAGCCACCTTGTGGCGCATCTCGCAAGGTGACGCCGATGTGGTGCTAATTCCAGCCACCACCGCGCTGTACCGATTGGCCCCGCCTGCATTCTTGGCGGGCTACACCTTCCATTTCAAGGTGAAGCAAGCACTGGACGAATCCAAGCTCAAATCACAACTCACACTGGCTGGCTACACACACGTCACTCAAGTGGTCAGCCCGGGAGAATACGCCGTACGCGGCGGCTTAATTGACCTCTTCCCTATGGGCTCTCTGGTGCCCTACCGCGTCGATTTATTTGACAACGAAATCGACTCCATCCGCACCTTCGACCCCGACAGCCAACGCAGCCTCTACCCCGTACCCGAAGTGCGCTTGCTGCCAGGCCGCGAATTTCCAATGGACGATGCAGCCCGTGCGCTCTTTCGTAACCGTTGGCGCGAAATGCTCGATGGCGACCCAACCAAGAGTCGTATTTACAAAGACATTGGCAACGGCGTAGCCACCGCTGGTATTGAGTACTACCTGCCTTTGTTCTTCGAAGAAACCGCCACGGTGTTTGACTACCTCGGCGCATCAGCCACCGTGGTGTTGCACGGTGATTTGGAACCCGTGTTTCAGCGCTTTTGGCAGGACACCCAAGACCGCTATCGCTTGGTACAGGGCGATCCAGAACGCCCTGCCTTGCCGCCTGCCAATTTATTTTTAAGCGCCGAACAGTTTTACGCATCGGCCAACAGCTACGCACAATTTGCGCTGCGCCCGCATCTGACCGATGTCATTGACAACGCGTTTGCCCAAGCCCTGCCCGACCTCACCGTGGTGCGTGGTGCGGCAGACCCATTGCAAAAGCTGCAAGCACACGCAGGTAAAACAGCCAACCGTTTGCTCATCTTGGCCGAGAGCGATGGCCGCCGCGAAAGTTTGCTCGACTTCTTGCGCTCGTCCAATGTCAGCCCGCCTGCGTTTGACTCGCTGGCCGAGTTCGAGGCCAGCGCCGAAAAAATCGGCATCGCCACTGCAGCATTACAAGTGGGCTTTAGTTGGACAGAGGCTGGCTTAGATCTCATCACAGAGACCGAGTTGTTTGCCGTGGGTGCCACCACGCGTCGCCGCAAAAAACAAGAACAAGTGAGCGATGTCGAAGCGCTCATCAAAGACTTGTCCGAGCTCAACTTGGGCGACCCTGTGGTGCACAACGCCCACGGCATTGGCCGCTACCGTGGCCTCATCAACATGGACTTGGGCGAGAAAAACGCCGACGGCTCGCCCGCGCTGCAAGAGTTCTTGCACCTCGAATACGCCGACAACGCCGTGCTCTATGTGCCCGTGAGCCAGCTGCATTTAATTGGCCGCTACACCGGCGTGAGCGCCGACGAAGCACCGCTTCACAAGCTGGGCTCGGCCCAGTGGGACAAAGCCAAACGCCGCGCCGCCGAACAAGTGCGCGATGCCGCTGCCGAGCTGCTGAACATTTACGCGCGTCGCGCCGCGCGTCAAGGCCACCCCTTCCGCTATTCGCCGCAAGACTACGAAACCTTCGCCAACGACTTTGGCTTTGAAGAAACTGCCGACCAACGCGCTGCCATCCATGCCGTCATGCAAGACATGATCAGCCCTCGCCCCATGGACCGTTTGGTGTGTGGCGATGTGGGCTTTGGCAAAACCGAGGTCGCCTTGCGTGCGGCCTTTGTCGCCGTCACCGGCGGCAAACAAGTGGCCTTCTTGGCCCCCACCACTTTGTTGGCCGAACAGCATTACCAAACCTTGGTGGACCGCTTCAGTAAGTGGCCCATCAAGATTGCCGAGATGAGCCGCTTTCGCTCAGCCAAAGAAATCACCGCCGCCGCCAAAGGTTTGGCTGAAGGTCAAGTCGACATCGTGGTAGGCACACACAAGCTATTGAGCGAGTCAGTCAAGTTCAAAGACCTAGGCCTGCTCATCATCGACGAAGAACACCGCTTTGGCGTGCGCCACAAAGAAGCCATGAAAGCCATGCGCGCAGAGGTGGATGTGCTCACGCTCACCGCCACGCCGATTCCGCGCACACTGGGTATGGCCCTCGAAGGCCTGCGCGATTTGAGCGTCATAGCCACTGCGCCACAACGCCGCTTGGCCATCAAAACCTTTGTGCGCAACGAAGGCAATGGGGTAATTCGTGAAGCTGTGCTGCGTGAACTCAAACGTGGCGGCCAGTGCTATTTCTTGCACAACGATGTCGCCACCATTGAGAACCGCCGCGCCCAATTGGAAGAGCTACTGCCCGAAGCCCGCATTGCGGTGGCCCATGGCCAAATGCC
>CANFKQ010000112.1 GCA_947447405.1 Comamonadaceae bacterium
CAGTACTTTATTTCCACCCACGGTGCACGTAAAGGTCTGGCCGACACGGCGTTGAAGACAGCGAACTCCGGTTACTTGACACGTCGTTTGGTTGACGTGACCCAAGACTTGGTGGTCACTGAACACGATTGCGGTACGACCAACGGTCAACTGATGCGCGCCATCGTTGAAGGTGGTGAAGTGATCGAATCCTTGCGCGACCGCATCTTGGGCCGTACAGCGATTGAAGATGTGCTCAACCCAGAAACACGTGCTGTCTTGGTCAAAGCGGGTGTCATGCTGGACGAAGACATCATTGATGACATCGAAGCCGCAGGCGTCGACGAGGTCAAAGTGCGCACTGCATTGAATTGCGAAACACGCTTCGGCTTGTGCGCCATGTGTTACGGCCGTGACTTGGGTCGCGGTGGTTTGGTGAACAACGGTGAAGCGGTCGGCGTGATTGCTGCGCAGTCCATCGGTGAACCCGGTACACAGCTGACCATGCGTACGTTCCACATTGGTGGTGCAGCGTCTCGTGCGGCTGTCGCGTCTAGCGTGGAAGCCAAGTCGAACGGTGTGATTGGTTTTAACGCCACCATGCGCTATGTGTCCAACACCAAAGGTGAGTTGGTGGTGATTTCTCGCTCTGGCGAGATCATCATCCACGACGAACATGGTCGTGAACGTGAGCGTCACAAAGTGCCATACGGTGCGATCTTGGCCATCAAGCCAGACCAAGCCATCAAGGCGGGTGTGATCTTGGCCAACTGGGATCCATTGACTCGACCCATCATCACTGAATTCGCCGGTAAGGTTCAATTCGAAAACGTCGAAGAAGGCCTCACTGTGGCCAAGCAAATGGACGAAGTCACGGGCTTATCCACCTTGGTGGTGATTGACCCGAAACGTCGTGGCTCGACCAAGGTGGTTCGTCCACAGGTCAAGCTGATCGATGCGTCTGGCAAAGAGGTCAAGATCCCTGGCACAGACCACGCGGTGACGATTGGCTTCCAAATCGGCGCGTTGCTCCAAGTGCGCGACGGCATGGATGTGGGCCCAGGCGAAGTCTTGGCACGTATCCCCGTTGAAGGTCAAAAGACCCGCGACATTACCGGCGGTTTGCCACGTGTGGCCGAACTGTTCGAAGCACGCTCGCCCAAAGACAAGGGCATGCTGGCCGAGATGACAGGTACTGTGTCGTTTGGTAAAGAAACCAAAGGCAAGGTTCGCTTGCAGATCACTGACCCAGAAGGCAAAGTGTGGGACGAACTCATTCCTAAAGAGAAGAACATCTTGGTCCACGAAGGCCAAGTGGTCAACAAAGGCGAGAGCGTTGTGGACGGCCCAGCCGACCCACAAGACATCTTGCGTTTGCTCGGCATGGAAGAGCTCGCTCGCTACATCGTCGACGAAGTGCAAGACGTTTACCGCTTGCAAGGCGTGAAGATCAACGACAAGCACATTGAAGTGATCGTGCGTCAAATGTTGCGTCGTGTCGTTGTCGGTAGCGTGGGCGACTCCAACTACATCGCTGGCGAACAAGTTGAGCGTTCTGAAATTCTCAACACCAACGAAGCGTTGCAACGTGATGGCAAAGTCCCCGCGACTTTCACCAACTTGTTGTTGGGTATCACCAAAGCGTCCTTGTCGACCGACTCGTTCATCTCTGCGGCTTCCTTCCAAGAAACCACACGTGTGTTGACCGAAGCGGCCATCATGGGCAAGCGCGACGAATTGCGCGGCTTGAAAGAAAACGTCATCGTTGGTCGCCTGATTCCCGCAGGTACCGGTATGGCTTATCACAAAGCTCGCAAAGTCAAAGACGCGATGGACGACGCCGAGCGCCGTGCCATTGCGGAAGCCGAAGCGGCCGAGTTGGCTGGAGAGTCTTCTGACGAAGAAACTCAAGTCGATCACGGCGCTGGCGAAGAAGCGTAAAGTGACCCTCTCAACAAAGGCCCGAAAGGGCCTTTGTTGTTTGGGCTTAACGGTAAAAGCACAAGGAGTTCAACATGCTCGATGCGTGGTGGTTTTGGCTATTCGTCGCCGTGATGGTGTTTTGGAGTGTGGGGGCATACCGTCGATTGGTGGGTTTACGCACGGCAGTGAACAAGCAGTTTGCCGTGCTCGAAGAGCTCATGCTGCGATACCAAGCGCTGGTGCAAGAGGCCACTACCGCAGCGGTCACCTCGCCTTCAGGTTGGCAAACTGCGGTTTCGCCTGAGCTGGGTGCCAGCCACTGGACGCGTTTGCAAGTCGCTGCCAATTTGTCGGCCATGGCCTTGGCGCGCATGCAGGAGCATCCGTTGGACCCCGCTTCTTCTATTGCCCTAGTTGCGACTAGCCGCGACTTGCAAGACGCGTGGGAAGCACTCACGCACCCCGATGTGTATTACGTCTCGGTGCCTGCCGAGTTGACACAACGCTGGGCCGAGCTGGGCATTGCGACTCAGCCAGATTTGCAGCGTTTTAACCAAGCCGTGACCCATTACAACGAATCGATTGACATGTTCCCTGCCACCTTGATGGCGCGCTTGTTCAAGTTCAAACCCGGACGCATATTGGAATGAATGATCACAAAACCACCTCTGTCCCTCTGTGGCAGCAGCTGCAAGCCGTGGCACAAGCCTTGGCGCAAGTGCGGCGTGGTGTGTCTGGCACAGCGGCCCTAGATGCTGTGCCGTCAAGCTTGCGCCCCGGCGTGCAAGCCTTGTTGTTTCAGGCGTTGCGCCAGTTGGGGCGCGCACAAGCCTTGCGCGCGCAGTTGGCGTCGCGTGCGCCTGCCCCCTTGCCCGATGCCCTGCTGTGCACGGCACTGGCGTTGGCGTGGGATCCAGAGAATGCGCCTTATGAGCCACACACCTTGGTGAATCAAGCGGTGGAAGCTGCAAAAAATACGCGTAGCTTGCAAATGCAAGCCAACTTTTTGAATGCATGTTTGCGCCGCTTTTTACGCGAGCGTGATGCCTTGGTGAAAGCTACAGACAACGACGTACACGCCCAATGGAACCATCCCGAGTGGTGGGTCAAGCGTCTGCAAAAAGACCACCCCGAATACTGGCAAGACATTTTGCGTGCCAACAACCAAGCAGCGCCGATGACGTTGCGAGTGAACACCTCGGTCATCAGCCGTGACGCATTGAAAACAGACTGGGAGAACCACGGCTTGTCATCGCAAGCGGTGGGCGAACAAGCCTTGGTGCTAACTCAAGCCCATGGCGTGCGCGACATTCCGGGCTTTGCAGAAGGTCTGTGTTCAGTGCAAGATGCGGCAGCCCAATGCGCCGCGCAAATGTTGTTGAAAGACCTAGCACCTGTCGGTCAAGCGCTGCGTGTGCTTGATGCCTGCGCCGCACCTGGCGGCAAAACCGCACACTTGCTGGAGCTCCTCAACGACAAATCAGAAGTGACGGCCTTAGACATTGATCCACAGCGTTGCGAACGCATTGTGCAAAACATGCATCGTATTGGCCGCGCGGCTAAGGTGATTGCAGCCGATGCGGCACAAACCAAAACCTGGTGGGACGGCCAACAGTTTGATGCGATTCTTCTGGATGCGCCCTGCACAGCCTCGGGAATCGTACGTCGCCACCCCGATGTGCGCTGGCTGCGGCGCGAAGCGGATATCGACAAACTTGCTGCGATTCAAAAAAACTTACTCAAGCAACTGTGGCCTTTGGTTAAGCCAGGTGGGCGACTGCTGTATTGCACCTGCTCGGTTTTCAGGGCCGAAGGCGAGAACCAAGCCAAAACGTTTGTTGAACACAACACCAATGCCCGTTTACTGCCGTCCTTGGGACATTTAAGGCCCCAAAGTCGTGCAACAAGTGCCGTGCTCACCGACAATCTGTCTGGTGATCACGATGGCTTTTACTACGCACTGCTGGAGAAACTTCCTGCGTCTTGAACCGCTCTTTTTGAGCGGTCTCAAACGCGGTCGTTGGCTGTGCCTGGCGCTCAGCCTAATGCTAGCGAATGCGGCGCAAGCGGACACACCGGTTGAGCTGCAAGGGCTTAAATTAGAACGACAAGATACCGCCTTGTACATGTCGGGCACATGGCAGTTTGAATTGCCCTCGGCGCTGGAAGATGCCTTACTCAAAGGCATCACGCTTTACTTTGTGACCGAGGTCGACATCAGTCAAGAACGTTGGTATGTCTATAACCAACGTGTAGCGCACGCCGAGCGTCATGTGCGGTTGTTTTACCAACCGCTCACACGTCGTTGGCGAGTCAATATTTCGCCGCAGCCTTTCAACGTCAGTGGCTTGGGCATGAGCCTTGGACAAAGTTATGACACAGCCGAGGAGGCCATGGGTGTTGTGCGCCGTATCGTGCAATGGCGCATTGCCAACGCCGCTGACTACAACCCAGACGCTAAGCAAACCTTGAACATCAATTTCAAGCTCGATCTCAAACAACTCCCGCGCCCTTTACAGATAGGTGCAGCAGGGCAGAGCGATTGGAATATTGGCTATAACCAAACCCAGCGTTTGGAGTTCAAACCATGATTGAGTTAGCTGAAAAGCGCACGCGCCTTTCAAGCTTTCAATTGAGGTGGTTGTTGGTCATCAGCGCTGCAGTAGTGTTGGGACTGGGTTTGGTTTTGTTGTTCTTGCTGACGCAAGCCACCGACAACCGCGAACTGTACGAGCGCAACTACCGGCAACTTTTTGGTTTGAATGTAGTCGTGGCCACACTGCTGATGGGTGTGATTGTGTGGTTGTCTGGGCGCTTGTTGCTGCGACTGCGTCAAGGTAAATTTGGTAGCCGCTTGCTGCTCAAAATTGCTGCCACATTTGCCCTCGTAGGCTTCGTCCCCGGCTTGTTGATTTACAGCGTGTCGTATCAATTTGTGTCGCGCTCGATTGAGAGCTGGTTCGATGTCAAGGTCGAAGGTGCTCTAGATGCTGGTCTGAGTTTGGGGAGAACCACGCTCGACACACTGGCCAATGACTTGGGGCAGAAAACCCGAACTGCAAGTGCACAAATCAATGACTTGCCTGATGCGTCTGTGGGCGTTGCGTTGGAGCGCATCAAAGATCAATTGGGAGCAGACGATGTAATTTTGTGGAGCACGACTGGTCAAGCCCTTTCAAGTGCGGGCGAATCACGTTACAAAATCAATCCAGACCGACCCACGCCGATGCAGTTGCGATTGGTCAAAACACAAAGCGTGGTGACAGCCATTGATGGTTTGGATGAAGCGGAGCAGCAAGGCACAGCCAAAGCGCGCATTCGTGCGCTGGTGTTGGTGGCACCCTCGGGCTTGGGGCTTTTGATTGAGCCGCGTGTGTTGCAAGTGACCAAGTCCCTCCCCCCGACGCTGGTGAGCAATGCTTTGGCGGTTGAAGTGGCTTATCGCGAATACCAAGAACGTGCGCTGGGACGTGATGGTTTGCGCAGCATGTACATCGGTACCCTGACACTCAGTTTGTTTTTAGCCGTTTTTGGTGCGGTGTTGTTGGCGGTGCTGTTGGGCAATCAATTGGCGCGGCCTTTACTCATGCTCGCGCAAGGCGTGCGCGATGTGGCCGCTGGCGACCTGAGCCCCAAGCCCGCCTTGCAAGGTCGCGATGAACTGGGTGGCCTCACGCGCTCGTTTGCCGACATGACCCAACAGCTCTCCGATGCACGCTCTGCAGTCGACCGAAGCATGTTGCAAGTACACACCTCACGTGCCAACTTGCAAACTATTTTGGACAACCTAACCGCAGGTGTGATCGTGTTGACAGACGATGGTCGCATCAAATCATCGAACCCGGGTGCCACGCGCATCTTGCGTGTGCCATTGGCTGCATGGGAAGGCCGCGCATTGAGCGACATTGAAGGGCTGCAGGAGTTTGCCGAACATGTACGCCATGAGTTTGAGGGCTTCATGGGTGAGCGCAGTCAACACGGCTTGGACCATTGGCAGCAATCATTTGAGTTGCACACCACGGCTATCAGCCCTGCGGTGCAACTGAGTGACGACACGCAGCAACACATCACCTTGTTGGCGCGTGGTGCAGTATTGCCAAACAACGGCCGCTTATTGGTGTTTGACGACATCTCTGAAATTGTTTCGGCCCAACGTGCGCAAGCGTGGGGTGAGGTGGCGCGTCGTTTGGCGCATGAAATTAAAAATCCGCTTACCCCAATTCAGTTGTCGGCCGAGCGATTGGAGATGAAGCTCACGGGCAAACTGCAAGATCCAGAACAGCTCATTTTGAACAAATCGGTCAAGACCATCGTGGACCAAGTGGATGCCATGAAACGCTTGGTCAATGAGTTTCGTGACTACGCACGCTTGCCCGTGGCTGAGCTTAAACCGCTTGACCTGAACTTGTTAGTGCAAGATGTGATGCAACTCTACGGTGCTGAAAATGCTGCGGTGCCTGTGTATGCCCAACTCGATGTGGCATGCCCCATCATCTTGGGTGATGCACAGCAGCTGCGACAAGTGGTGCACAACCTGCTGCAAAACGCACAAGATGCTACGGACGGTCAAGCGCACCCTACTGTGTCTATTGCCACGCAATGGGTGCCCTCATCGGGGCGTGTGCGCCTCGTGGTGCGCGATAACGGGCCCGGTTTTCCACCCAAAATTTTGAAGCGTGCGTTTGAACCTTATGTCACGACAAAGTCGCGAGGCACGGGTCTTGGCTTAGCCGTGGTGAAGAAAATTGCCGATGAACATTCGGCTCGAATTGATCTTAAAAATCGCGGATTAGAAGGGCGGGTGATCGGTGCGCAAGTGTCGTTATCATTCCAAGTTGCAGAATCGCAACAAAACCAGCTTATTTAATTCAGCGAGACAAATTTAGACATGGCGAACATTTTGGTGGTGGATGACGAATTGGGCATTCGGGACCTCTTGTTTGAGATCCTCAATGACGAAGGCCATGCGGTTGAAGTGGCAGAAAATGCGGCGCAAGCACGCTTGGCACGCCAAGCTGCACGCCCCGATTTAGTACTGCTCGATATTTGGATGCCCGACACCGACGGCGTGACCCTGCTCAAAGAGTGGGCTGGCGCGGGCTTGCTGAATATGCCTGTCATCATGATGAGTGGCCACGCCACCATCGACACCGCTGTAGAAGCCACGCGTATTGGGGCACAAGCGTTCTTGGAAAAACCCATCACTCTGCAAAAACTCCTCAAAGCGGTGGAGCAAGGTTTGGCGCGTAAGCCTGCGGCAGCGGTATCTGTCAAAGGCGCGGTAACTAGCGTTGGTAAAGACGCGATGATGACCCACGCTTTGCCACATGCAGTGGTCCTGCCCCCAACCCATCAAAGCTTTGATTTGGAGCTGCCTCTGCGTGAAGCACGTGATGCATTTGAGCGTGCGTACTTTGAATATCACCTTGCACAAGAGAGTGGTTCGATGACGCGCGTGGCTGACAAAACAGGCTTAGAGCGCACGCACTTGTATCGCAAGCTCAAGCAGTTAGGCGTAGATTTGTCGAAGGCTAAGAAGGCGGCTTAAGACCGTCTTGTGCTACAATTTAATTATTGGCCCGGTAGCTCAGTTGGTAGAGCAGCGGATTGAAAATCCGCGTGTCACAGGTTCGATCCCCGTCCAGGCCACCA
>CANFKQ010000113.1 GCA_947447405.1 Comamonadaceae bacterium
GCTAGCGAGCACAGAAAACAAAAGCAATGACTCAACTCGCTCTATACGCCTGCCTGCCTGAAAAGTCACGTGGCCGCCGCCACGCAGAACCCTCACTTCCCGCCCATGCATCCAGTGTGCGCAACCCCCATCAGCGCGACCGCGATCGCATCGTTCACTCCACCGCCTTTCGTCGCTTGGTCTACAAAACCCAAGTTTTCTTGAACCACGAAGGCGATTTGTTTCGCACGCGCATGACCCACTCGTTGGAAGTGGCGCAGCTGGGCCGCTCCATTGCGCGTGCGTTGAACCTGAACGAAGACTTGGTGGAGGCCATTGCCTTGGCCCACGATTTGGGCCACACGCCCTTCGGCCACGCTGGCCAAGACGCGTTGAACGAATGCATGGCCACGTACGGCGGCTTCGAGCACAACCTGCAAAGCCTGCGTGTGGTGGATGAGTTGGAAGAACGCTACCCCGCTTTCAACGGGCTGAACTTGAGTTTTGAAACCCGCGAAGGGATCTTGAAACACTGCGCGCGCCGCAATGCAGAACTCATCAACGCGCATGAACCCAACGGCATCGCCACCCGTTTCTTGAACGGCACACAGCCAAGCCTTGAAGCGCAGTTATGCAACTTGGCCGACGCCATTGCCTACAACGCCCACGACATTGACGATGGCGTGCGTTCGGGCTTGCTCACGCTGGAACAGTTGCAAGACGTGTCGTTGTTTGCCCGCTACCACGCACAAACTTTGGCTGAGTACCCACTGTTACAGGGCCGTCGCGTGTTGTACGAAACCATTCGCCGCATGTTGAGTGATCAGGTGTACGACGTCATCAACGCCACACGCGATGCGCTGCACCAGCACGCCCCCACCAGCGCGGACGAAGCACGCCAGTGTCCTGCGCTGGTGCAGTTCAGCGCGGCGATGTACGAAGAATCCAAAGCGCTCAAATCGTTTTTGTTCCGCAATTTGTACCGTCACCCTCAGGTCATGCAAACGACCGACGGTGCGCGCGCCATGGTGCAAGAACTGTTTGCCGTCTACTTGGCCAAGCCCCAAGAAATGCCTGTTGCTTATGCTCAGCGCAGCGATGTGCCGCGTGCCGTGGCCGACTATTTGTCTGGTATGACCGACCGTTTTGCCACGCGTGAGCACGCACGACTCACGGCATAAATAAGCCGAATCACTTGAGCATGAGCAAGCACCGCTTTGGCATCCATCCCTCGTGGGTCATCGTGTTTGCAGGCGTGTGCGCTGCGCTGCATGTGGGCAAGCTGCCGCCCGCGTTGCCGGTGCTGCAAGACGCGTTGGGCATCACCTTGGTGCAAGCGGGTTTCTTGTTGTCTGCCGTGCAAATTGCCAGCATGACACTCGGCCTTGCCGTGGGTTTGAGCGCTGACAGCTTGGGCTTGCGCCGCAGCATGTTGGCGGGTTTGGCGCTGTTGTCGTTCGCCAGTATCAGTGGTGGTTTTGTGGACGATGCGCAAAGCTTGTTGTTGTTACGCGCGCTCGAAGGCTTGGGCTTTTTGCTGGTCGTCATGCCCGCGCCTGCGCTCATTCGCCGCACGGTGGATGCATCGCAGCTCAGTGGCCGGATGGGCTGGTGGGGTACGTACATGCCCACGGGCAGTGCGTTGGCGTTGTTGTTGGGACCTTGGGTCATTGCAGGCTTGAATTGGTCTGCGTGGTGGTGGCTGTTGGGTGCGGTGTCCGCGTTCGCTTGGGTGGGCGTGTGGTTGTGCGTGCCCGATGTGCAGCCGCCCGCACCTACACACAACGCCGCCAACGATGCGTGGCCCAAACGTTTGGCACTCACCCTCAAAAGCCCCGGCCCTTGGTGGGTGGCGCTCACGTTTGCGGTGTATTCATCGCAGTGGTTGGCCGTGGTGGGCTTCTTGCCCACGGTCTATGCCGAGCTGGGTTTGGCCGCAGGCACGGCGGGCGTGTTGTCGGCTTGCGTGGCGCTGGCCAATGTGAGCGGCAACATCATGTCGGGCCGTTTGCTGCAGCGCGGCTGGCCTGCGCAGCGTTTGCTTTCTATCGGTTTTGCTTGCATGGCCTTGGGCGCTGTCGGTGCATATGCCGTGTGGCAGGGCGAAGGCTTGCCCACCTCGGTGCGCTTTGCGTGCGTGGTGATGTTCTCGGCCGTGGGCGGCTTGATTCCTGGCACATTGTTTTCATGCGCTTTGCGTTTGGCCCCCAGCGAAGGCACGGTGTCCACCACCGTGGGCTACATGCAGCAACTCTCGGCGCTGGGCCAGTTTGCAGGCCCGCCCTTGGTGGCGTGGGTAGCAGCCAGCGCAGGCGGTTGGCAGTGGACGTGGACCGTCACCGCCACGCTCAGTTTGGCGGGTGCTGTGTTGGCGCACCTCATTGGCCGCGCATTGCACAAGAAAGAAAAACATGACTGAGGCACATATGACCAAGGGACTTCCCCCAGACCAAGAACGTACCGCCATCGAAGATACCCAAAAGTGGCTGCTAGAAGCCGTGGTGGGCCTGAACTTGTGCCCCTTCGCCAAAGCGGTGGTGGTCAAAGACATGGTGCGCTACCGCGTGTGCGCCTCGTCCGAACCCACCGACGTGCTGGCTATGCTGCGCGAAGAGTTGCAACACTTGGCCGAGGCCGACCCAGACAAGCTAGACACCACGCTGCTGATTGCGCCCAACGCCTTGCCCGACTTCTTGGACTTCAACGATTTCTTGGCCGACTGCGAAGAAGTGCTGATGGACCTAGAGCTAGACGGCGTTCTGCAAGTGGCCGACTTTCACCCGCTTTACCAATTTGGCGGCACGGATGTGGACGACATTGAGAACTTCACCAACCGTACGCCATATCCCACGCTGCACTTGCTGCGCGAAGCCAGCATTGACAAAGCGGTGGAGGCCTATCCCGATGCGTCGCTCATCTTTGAACGCAACATTGAGGTGTTGAATAAGTTGGGGCATGAAGGTTGGACCAAGCTGGGCATCGCTTCTCGACTGCACAATTAAGCTATGTCTAAACACAAACCCGCCGCCGCATCCAAGCCTCAAGACCTAAGTTCTCAACTCGACCTGCGCCCCGGCCAGTCCATCGAGTTGCTCAAAGAGCTGCACATTCTCACCCGCGACGGCAAGCTCAACCAAGATTCTCGTCGCAAGCTCAAGCAGGTGTATCACCTGTTTCAGTTCATCGACAAGCTGCTGAAAGAACTGCCCGCTAGCGAGCAAGGCCCCACTTTGGCCGATCACGGCGCTGGCAAGTCGTATTTGGGTTTCATCATTTACGACCTGTTTTTCAAAGCTTTGGGTCAGGGCAGTATTTACGGCATTGAGACGCGCAGCGAGTTGGTGGCGTCGTCCCAAGCACTGGCGCAGCGCTTGGGATTCGAGCGCATGAAGTTTCTCAACCTCAGCGTGGCCGAGTCCGCACACAGCGATGCCTTGCCGGAACAGATGGATGTGGTCACCGCGCTGCACGCTTGCGATACCGCCACCGACGACGCGATTGCGTTTGGCTTGCAAAAGAAAGCCAAATACATGGTGCTTGTGCCTTGCTGCCAAGCCGAGCTGGCGCGCGCGCTGAACAAAAACAAAGCACTCAACTTGCAGCGCACGCCGCTGGCTGAGTTGTGGCGTCACCCGCTGCACACGCGTGAGATGGGCAGCCAGCTCACCAATGTGCTGCGCTGCTTGTACCTAGAAGCAATGGGCTACCAAGTCACTGTGACCGAGCTGGTGGGCTGGGAGCACAGCATGAAAAACGAACTCATCTTGGCCAAGTACACGGGGCAGAAAAAGCGCAACTCGGCGGAACGCTTGCAGGCTTTGCTGGACGAGTTCGGTTTGCAAGAGTTGGCTGAAGAGCGATTCAAAATTGCCGCTTAATTAATCGGGGTCAGGTTCGAATTACCATCGGCAGATGGCTCGCCTCCCTCGTCTCACCGTCACCGGCTACCCGCACCACGTCATCCTGCGGGGCAACAACCGTCAAGACATTTTTCGCAGCACCGCTGATTACCAGCGCATGCTCGATTTGCTGTTCGAGCACAGCCGCGCGCACAAGGTCGATATTCATGCCTATGTGCTGATGGGCAATCACCTGCATTTGCTGCTCACGCCGCGAGAAGACCAAGGCCTGCCCAAGATGATGCAGGCCGTGGGCCGCAGTTATGTGCAGGCGTTCAACAAAGTGCACGCACGCACCGGCACCTTGTGGGAAGGGCGTTACCGCTCCACACTCATCCAAACCGAGCGCTATCTTCTGGCGTGCATGGTCTACATCGACCTCAATCCCGTGCGCGCTCACATGGTGGCCCAGCCTGAGGATTACGCGTGGTCAAGCTACGGGCATTTCGCAGGGCATCGCATCGACAGGCTGATTACGCCGCATGCGCTCGTTTGGAGCCTGGGCAATACACCGTTCGCGCGTGAGGCGGCATACGCCGAATTGGTGCACGCAGGCATCAGCGCGGACCAGCAGGGTGCATTGACCGATGCCACGCTCAGTGGTTGGGCGCTGGGGGACGATCGTTTTGTGGTCGATTTGCAGATGCAAACTGAAAGACGTTTGATCAAGACTAAGGCAGGGCGGCCGTTCAGCAAGGGCCTTAAACCTGTCCCTAATTAGAGATTTAACAAATCTAGGGTTCAATTAATTAGGTTCTGACCCCAATTAATTTTCTTGGCATAGATGCTGCAATGCAGTATTCTTCTCGTCCCGCTGAATTTTTGAGGAATGCGCATGTCTACGGCTGCCGATAAAGCACAACTGCAATCTCAGGGTTTGTACGACCCATCAAACGAACACGACGCCTGTGGCGTGGGCTTTGTCGCTCACATCAAGGGCCTAAAGAGCCACGCCATCGTGGGTCAAGCGCTCAAAATTTTGGAAAACCTCGATCACCGTGGTGCTGTGGGTGCAGACGCACTCATGGGCGACGGCGCAGGTATCTTGATTCAATTGCCCGATGCGTTGTATCGCGAAGAGATGGCCAAGCATGGCGTTGCCTTGCCACCCCTCGGTGAGTACGGCGTGGGCATGGTGTTCTTGCCTAAAGAAAGCGCGTCGCGCTTGGCTTGTGAGCAAGAGCTCGACCGCGCTGTCAAAGCCGAAGGTCAAGTGTTGTTGGGCTGGCGCGATGTGCCGGTCAACCTCGATATGCCCATGTCGCCACGCGTGCGCGAAAAAGAGCCGGTCATTCGCCAAATCTTCATCGGTCGCGGCAATGACGTGATCGTGCAAGACGCGCTCGAGCGCAAGCTGTACGTCATCCGCAAAACAGCTAGCGCCGCGATTCAAAACTTGAACCTCAAGCACGGCAAAGAGTATTACGTGCCTAGCATGTCTAGCCGCACCATCATTTACAAAGGCTTGTTGCTGGCCGATCAAGTCGGTACTTATTACCGTGATTTGACGGACGAGCGTTGCGTGTCTGCCCTCGGCTTGGTGCACCAACGTTTCTCGACCAACACCTTCCCAGAGTGGCCATTGGCTCACCCCTACCGCTATGTGGCGCACAACGGTGAGATCAACACCGTCAAAGGCAACTACAACTGGATGAAGGCCCGCGAAGGCGTGATGTCTTCCCCCGTGTTGGGCGACGACCTGAAAAAGCTCTACCCGATCAGCTTCGCTGACCAGTCTGACACCGCCACATTCGACAACTGCCTCGAATTGATGACGATGGCGGGCTATCCCATCAGCCAAGCCGTGATGATGATGATTCCCGAACCATGGGAGAACCACAACACCATGGATGAACGCCGCAAGGCCTTCTACGAATACCACGCTGCGATGTTGGAGCCATGGGACGGCCCTGCGTCCATCGTGTTCACGGACGGTCGCCAAATCGGTGCAACCTTGGACCGAAACGGCTTGCGTCCTTCACGCTACTGCATCACCGACGACGACATGGTCATCATGGGCTCTGAGTCTGGTGTGCTGCCTGTGCCAGAGAGCAAGATCGTTCGCAAGTGGCGTTTGCAGCCCGGCAAGATGTTCTTGATCGACCTTGAGCAAGGTCGCATGATCGACGACGAAGAACTCAAGGCTGGCCTGACTAATACCAAGCCCTATAAGCAATGGATTGAAAACGTCCGCATCAAGCTCGACGACGTCAAAGGCCACGAAGGCGAAACCGCCAAGGCCAGCGACGTGTCCTTGCTCGATCGCCAACAGGCCTTCGGCTACAGCCAAGAAGACATCAAGTTCTTGATGGCGCCTATGGCCATCAACGGCGAAGAGGGCATTGGCTCTATGGGTAACGATAGCCCCTTGGCTGTGTTGTCTAGCAAAAACAAACCGCTCTACAACTACTTCAAGCAGTTGTTCGCGCAAGTGACCAACCCACCGATCGATCCGATCCGTGAAGCCATCGTCATGTCGTTGGTGTCGTTCGTGGGACCTAAGCCCAACTTGCTCGACATCAACCAAGTCAACCCACCCATGCGTTTGGAAGTCAGCCAGCCTGTGCTCGACTTTGCCGACATGGCCAAGTTGCGTGACATCGAAACACACACCCACGGCAAGTTCAAGAGCGCCACGCTCGACATGACCTACCCCTTGGCATGGGGTCACGACGGCGTAGAAGCCAAGTTGGCGTCGTTGTGTGCTGAAGCTGTGGACGCCATCAAAGGTGGCCACAACATCCTGATCATCAGCGACCGCGCTGTGAGCGCCACTCAAGTGGCGATTCCCGCTGTGTTGGCCTTGTCTGCGATTCACCAACACTTGGTGCGTGAAGGTTTGCGCACCACCGCTGGTTTGGTGGTCGAAACGGGCAGCGCCCGCGAAGTGCATCACTTCGCCGTCTTGGCAGGCTACGGCGCAGAAGCCGTGCACCCCTACCTCGCGCTCGAAACGCTGGCCAACTTGCACAAAGATTTGCCAGCTGATTTGTCGACCGACAAAGCCATCTACAACTACATCAAAGCCATCGGCAAAGGCCTGTCGAAAATCATGTCCAAGATGGGCGTGTCGACCTACATGTCTTACTGTGGCGCCCAATTGTTTGAAGCCATCGGCGTCAACAGCGAAACCGTGGAAAAGTATTTCACGGGTACACCTAGCCGCGTGGAAGGCATCGGTATTTTCGAAATGGCCGAAGAAGGCATTCGCATGCACAAGGCCGCGTTCAGCGCTGACCCTGTGCTGGCCAACATGCTTGATACCGGCGGTGAATACGCTTGGCGCGCCCGTGGCGAAGAGCACATGTGGACGCCTGATGCGATTGCCAAGTTGCAGCACAGCACACGTTCGAACAATTTCAACACGTACAAAGAGTACGCACAAATCGTCAACGACCAAAACAAGCGTCACCTGACCTTGCGCGGTTTGTTTGAATTCAAGATTGACCCAAGCAAAGCCATCTCGGTGGACGAGGTGGAACCCGCCACTGAAATCGTGAAGCGTTTTGCGACTGGCGCGATGTCGTTGGGTTCTATCTCGACAGAAGCACACGCCACCTTGGCTGTGGCGATGAACCGCATTGGCGGCAAGTCCAACACGGGTGAGGGCGGTGAAGACCC